>DATLWF010000001.1:0-5123 GCA_035576605.1 Blastocatellia bacterium
ATACTCGCGCTCCTTCCAATCGCCAACGGAGAGCTTCCATGATTTCGTCGGATCTTTCTCGCGTTCGAGGAGCCGCTCCTTCTGCTCTTGTTTGCTGATGTGCAGATAGAACTTGAGAATGATCGTGCCCGAATCCGCCAGTGATCGCTCGAAGGCGTTGATGTGCGTGTAACGCGAGCGCCAGACCTCCTTCGGCGCGAGCTTATGAACCCGCACGACCAGCACATCCTCATAGTGAGAGCGGTTGAAGATCTTGATGTCTCCGGCGCGAGGCGTTTGCGCGTGTACGCGCCAGAGGAAATCGTGGGCGAGTTCCTCCTCGGTGGGAACCTTGAATGAAGTTACAGTGCAGCTTTGCGAGTTCAGCGGGCCTGCGACGTGCCGGATCGTGCCGTCTTTACCGCTGGTGTCGCGTCCTTGCAGGATGATCAGCATGCTCTGCCGTCGAGCTGCGTAGAGAAGCTCCTGCAGTTCGATCAACTCTTCGATGAGCTGCGCTGTCTTCTTCTCACCCTGCTCGCGCTTCAGTCCCGCGTCTTCTGCCGGATCAAAATCCTGGAGCTTGATCCGGCGGTCTCCTTCGAGTCGATGTGCATAGGTCATATTCTGTGACTACTCCAAAAAGTGCTCGGCGTACTCCTCCGACCTGGGAACAAGATTGTTGCTCATTATCACTCTCGCGCAGGAGTTCCAGCGGAGTATCGCGTCGTCGTTTCCAGCCGGACGAATGGCTTCGGCTTTTTCGAACCATTCCATCGCCTCGCGGAACCAGTCGTAAGCCGCATAGTTCGCGCCTGGTGAGGCCTTTCCAAGCCGCGCCTTTGCGCGTCTCTCCCACACGATCCCAGTGTAGTAGGTACGCTCGTATTCGTCGCGGAGTCGCCCGAGCACCTCTTGAATCTGCGTCTCGCCAATCGAATAGCCTTTGGCCAGACGCTCGGTCATCGCAAGCAACAGCGTGACCAGTGCTTGCTGGTTATCCGGATCGATTTGCAGAACATCCAGGCAGATGCTCTCGGCGGCGCCCGGCTCGTTGAGCAGCCGATAGCGAATGGCTCTATCGATCGCCGCCGGAATCGCGTCTTTGCTTAGCGGTTTGAGTTCGAACATGGCTGACTCCTATCCCTCACGAACCCGTACTTCGCCCCGGACTACGGACTCTGCCGGCGGAAGAGCTGCACAAGCCGCGCGACCGGATCATAAAACTTTCCGACCACTCGCTCCTTGAGCGGGATGATCGCGTTGTCGGTTATCGTGATGCTTTCCGGGCAAACCTTCGTGCAGCACTTGGTGATGTTGCAGTAGCCGACGCCCATCGTCTCCTTCAACTCTTCGAGCCGGTCCTCCGTATCCAGCGGATTCATCTCAAGAGCGGCCACGTAGACCAGAAATCGCGGCCCGATGAACTGCTCGTGCATGTTGTGCTCGCGCAAAACGTGGCAGACGTCCTGACACAGGAAACATTCGATGCACTTTCGGAACTCCTGAACCCGGTCGATGTCTTCCTGTTGCATTCGCCACGTTCCATCGGGAGCGTCGGGCGGCCGCGGCTTGAACTTTTTGATTCGCTTCTTGACTTCGTAATTCCAGGACACATCGGTGATCAGGTCTTTGACGTGCGGGAACGCCTTCATCGGTTCGACGGTAACGGGTTTGTCGAGCGGGAGCTGGCTGAGCCGCGTCATGCACATCAGCCGAGGCATGCCATTTACCTCGGCCGAGCACGAGCCGCACTTGCCCGCCTTGCAATTCCATCGCAGCGCAAGGTCGTTCGCCTGATCGGCTTGAATGCGGCGAACTGCGTCCAGCACCACCATCCCCTGCGCAGTCTCGATTGTGTAATCGACGAACTTTCCGCCATTGGCATCCCCGCGCCAAACGCTGAATGTGGCTGTGCTCATTAACCCATCTCCTGTATGACCTGCTTGAGTTCCGCGCGCATTTCCGGAATCGGTTCGCGGCTGACTCTCATCGTTCCGTCGGCGGCTTTCTTGACCATCACATTGATCTTGCCGAACTCCGCCTCCTTTTCGGGATAGTCATCGCGAAACTGTGCGCCGCGACTCTCTTTCCGCTCGATGGCAGAACGGGTGACAGCTTCAGAAACAGTCAGCAGATTGCATAGGTCAAGCGCGGTGTGCCAGCCGGGGTTGTATTCGCGGTTGCCTGTTACAGCGACGCGAGACGCTCGTTGCCACAACCGATCGATCCCCTCCAGGGCGCGCTGCATCTCTTCCTCTGTTCTCACGATTCCGACAAGTTGCTGCATCATCTCCTGAAGCTCGAGCTGAATCTTGTAAGGACCGTGCGCAGTCGGGTCGGAGCTATCAGCGCGCTCGAACGGCTCAAGAGCGCGCCGTGCCGATTCTTCGACTTGCTGGCCTTCGATCTTACCCTGCGTTTGACCGCTCGCGAACTTTGCTGCGAACTCGCCGGCGCGTTTGCCGAAGACCAGCAGATCAGAAAGCGAGTTGCCGCCCAGCCGATTCGCTCCGTTGATGCCGGCCCCGCATTCGCCGGCCGCGAACAGACCAGGCACGCAAGACATCTGCGTATCGGCGTCAACTCGAATCCCACCCATGATGTAGTGCGTTGTCGGCCCAACTTCCATCGGCTGCTGAGTGATGTCGATGTCAGCCAGTTGTTTGAACTGATGATACATGCTCGGCAGTTTTCGCTTGATGTGCTCCTCGGCTTTTGGAAGCCGCGCCTTTATCCAGGAGATGTCAAGGTAGACGCCGCCGTGCGGGCTACCGCGGCCCTCCTTGACCTCGCGCACGATGCAGCGAGCTACGTGGTCGCGAGTGAGGAGCTCGGGCGGACGGCGGGCAGTCTTATCGCCCTGGGTGTAGCGCCAGCCTTCTTCTTCGTTGTCGGCGGTCTGGCTCTTGTAGTTCTCCGGGATCTCCTCGAACATGAACCGCTTCTTCATGCTGTTCAGGAGCACGCCCCCTTCGCCGCGAACTCCTTCGGTGACCAGGATCCCTCGGACGCTTGGGGGCCACACCATGCCGGTCGGATGAAATTGAACAAACTCCATGTCGATCAACTCCGCGCCGGCTTGATAGGCGAGCGCGTGGCCGTCGCCGGTGTACTCCCAGCTATTGCTCGTAATTCTGAATGCCCGGCCGATTCCACCGGTGGCAAGCACCACCGCTTTCGCCTTGAACAGGCGGAAACGGCCGCGCTCGCGATCGTAAGCAAACGCACCAACCACACGGTCGCCATCTTTGAGCAGAGTCAGGACCGTGCATTCCATATGTACGTCGATGCCTTGATGAATCCCGTGGTCCTGAAGCGTTCGAATCATCTCGAGCCCGGTGCGGTCGCCGACGTGGGCCAGCCGAGGATACTTGTGCCCGCCAAAGTTGCGCTGAAGTATCCGGCCGTCGGCGGTGCGATCGAACACAGCGCCCCATGCTTCCAGTTCACGCACGCGATCGGGGGCTTCCCTGGCGTGCAGCTCAGCCATGCGCCAGTTGTTTACGTACTGGCCCCCGCGCATCGTGTCCGCGAAGTGGACCTTCCAGCTGTCGCGCTCATCGACGTTGGCCAGAGCCGCGGCGATGCCGCCCTCGGCCATCACCGTATGCGCTTTGCCGAGCAGTGACTTGCACACGAGGCCTACAGATACGCCGGCCGCCGATGCTTCAATCGAAGCCCGCAGACCCGCGCCGCCCGCTCCGATAACCAACACATCGTGCTCGAATGTCTGATATTCGGTCATCAGAAGATTCTCCTGTCTGACCAGATACCCATGGAACAGAGTCGAACGTAGATGTCCGAAAAAGCCACCCAGAATAAGCTCATCCACGCCCAGAGCATGTGGCGTCGATTGAGGCAGCTCACGCAATTGTAGGTTTTCTGGCGGATGGGCATCTTCGAGAGCTGATCGCAGCCTCCGCCCACCAGATGCCGAAGCGAGTGACAACTAAACGTGTATCCGCCAAGCAAAACGGCATTCACGGTCAGCACGATCGTGCCGTAGCCGATGCCGAATGAAACCTGGCCGGTTGCTGCGTTCGTAAACCACATCGCTTTCCAAGCGTCGTGCAAGAGGATCACTATGAACACCAACGCGAGATAAAGGAAATATCGGTGCACGTTCTGAAGGATCAGCGGAAACGAGCGCTCGCCCAGGTATCGTTTTCGTGGCTCGCCGACCGCGCATGAAGGAGGGTCGGCCCAGAACGATTTGTAGTAGGCTCCGCGATAGTAATAACAAGTCAGGCGGAAGCCGCCGGGCGCCCAGAGGATGATCAGAGCGGGCGACCACGGAAGCCAGCCCGGAAACCATGCAGGCTTTGCCCCAAACCAACTATGAATCGGATCGCCGAACAGTTCCGGCGAATAGAACGGAGACAGATAAGGACCAAACCGATAATGGTTACCTTGAAACGCGGCCCAGGTCGAGTACACGACGAACGCGGACAGGCCCAGGAAGACTAATAGCGGCTGGAGCCACCACGTGCCGGGGCGCATCGTGCTGCCGAAGGCGGGTCTTTTCAACGAGACGTTTGTTGAAGCCATTGCGGGGTATCATTACCTCCTGAGCGAGTGTGTGGATCAGGATCAGGACTTAAGAGTGGTTGTGTGTCTTCGAACTTGGTAGTGCGAACGCTGCGGTGAACAGAGGCTGTGAAAAAGGAGCGCGTACGATTTGAACGAAAGGCTGCCGAATGCCTCGGCAAGCATTGCAGCGCCGTTGCTGACATGGCGCAACGTTTACCATACGGCTTAATTTGTAGTCAATAAGAACTCTCTCGCGGGCGCTTGCTCAAGAATCACCTGATCCCGAGACAAGCCCGATCCTTCGCAGCAGGTCTGCGAATCGCGAGTCCTCTCGCAAGCTGTCCAGCGCCGGATCGACGTTGAGAAACACAACATAGTAAGACCGCTCTTGATACACCTTCTCAAGCCATTCGAGCGCCCGCTCCTTCTCGCCAAGGGCCGCGTATAACGTCGCCATCGGATATGGTGCGACGTCCTCGTGTTTCGACATCTCCGTCATCTCCGCGAGCACCTTCAGCGCTTCACTCTTCCTTCCCGATAGTGCGTAGACTCGGCCGACCCAGGCCTTCATAGTCTTGTCGCCGAATAACTCGACGGATCTCTCAAGCTCG
>DATLWF010000002.1:0-6157 GCA_035576605.1 Blastocatellia bacterium
CGAGTATGGCTCGTCTGAAAACGCGGAGCAGTTCAAATACATTTACGACTACTCTCCTTATCATCATGTGAAGAAGGGCGAGAAGTATCCGGGGGTACTGTTCGTCACCGGCGATGCGGATACGCGGGTGGCTCCGCTTCACGCTCGCAAGATGACGGCGCTTGTGCAGGCTTCCACCGGATCAGATCGGCCGGTGCTTTTGCACTACAACACCAAGGCAGGTCATTCGGGCGGCCTGCCGGTATCTCAGCAGATCGAAGACCAGACGGATGAGTTGAGCTTCTTGTTCTGGCAGCTTGGGGTGATGGGAAGGCAACAATAGCACTCGAATCTTTGGTGTCCTGTTAGTTATCGCCGGGGCTGTCAAATAGTACGTTCAACGGCGAAAAGAATACGAGCGCTAAGATCATTCCGCCTGTCATATTCGCCAGACTGAACACCAGTTGTGACCATCCGGTGTCTATGTAAACCGCTCTGGTCGGAATAAGTAAGACGGAAACAAAATAAACGGGTAATAAGACGCTCTTTGCCCATCTCTTGAAAAGAAGAAGGCCGATTGAGGCCGCAATAGCGAATACGAGCAAAGACACGTCAATCCATAAGAGAATACTATCAGCACTACTTCCGATGCTTTTCTGATTCTCAAGATAGGTTTTCAACTCTGTTGGAAGAGATGTGCGTGTTGATAGGAACACGATGGCTGCAGCAATGGTGAGCAGCCAGTTAAGCACGATCAGGACGCGGAACTGCTGTTTGGTCATTAGCCTTTCCTCAATATTCTCGCAAATCTCAGATCTCCTACCCTCATTGCAACAGAACATCGGCAATCTGCTTCGAAAGAGAAGCCAGCCCACCGCCAATATTCTCAAGGTTCGTCATCAACACAACCGCCAATCCCTTCTCTGGAATCGTGTACAGAAACGTGCTCACTCGCTGTTGAGCGCCGCCGTGATGAACCTCCTTCATTCCGTTTCGCTCACTGACGCCCCATCCAAGTCCGTAACCGGTGCCCTTGCCGTCGCGAGTCTTCTGCGCTGTCCACATTTGATCGAGCGTCTCCTTCTTCACCAGTGTGCCGCTCTGCATCGCGATGGCGAATCTGGCCAGGTCTTCGACGGTCGAGATGAATCCCCCGCCGGGAATCTTGTAGCTGGTATCGGCCAGGCCGGAGTTGCGTAGCTCTCCGCTCTGGGTCTTCTGATAGCCTTGCGCGCGATTAGGAATGATGTCCGTTACGTTGTCGACTCGAATGCGATCCATCGCGGCCGGTTTGAAAACGTTCCCACGGATATAGTCTGGAAAACTCATCCCCGATGCGCCTTCGACCGCACAACCGAGCACAGCAAAGCCGTGAGTCGTGTAGGTGTATTTTGTGCCTGGCTCGAAAAGCAGCGGATCATTCTTAAACATATCGAGCCCCTCGACGACGCTGTTGTAGTGTCGTGTGCTTTCGTATTCGGCGTCTCCCTTATAGTGCCGCACGCCGCTGAGATGCCCGAGCAGCTGTCGTGCGGTTACGGGCCATTGCTTTTGGGGGAATGCCGGACAGTACTTTTGGATGGGCGCATCGAGATCGAGCCTACCTCGCTCGGCCAACTGCATCACGGCAGCGGCGGTGATCGGTTTTGAAATCGAGCCTAGCCGATACGCGGTCATCGCTTTTGAGGGAACGAAGTTCTCGACGTCGGCGAGTCCGTAGCCGTTCGACCATCGAAGCTTGCGATCGATGACAACGGCCACTGACAGGCCCGGTATACCAAGTCGCGACATCTGCGCCGTGATTGCTTTCTCGATCTGTTCCAGCTTGTCAGCCGGAAGCCCAGCTCGCTGTTGGGCCCGGGTCGCAGAGGAAGCCAGGGCCAGCACTGCAATCAGCCAGGCGGTGCGTGCTATTCGGTAGCGCATCGTTTACCTCCAGGAATCAAGTGAATGGCGGTAGTAAGTAGCGACGTTATGGCTTGCGGTTAAAGGTGTCAAGTCGGCAAACTAGTCGATCCCGACACGCGGAAAACAATCTTCGGAGGATACGATGGTGAATTCCCTGTCTCGTTGGTTCGGCATACTCTTGTTGATGCTCAGCCTTTCTTCGGTTGCAACACTGGCGACTCTCGCACAAACACCCAAGCCTCTTCCGTCGTTGCGCGAGCAGGCTGAGATTCAGCAGGAGTGGTTGAAGCTCCGGCTCGAACGCGTGCTGCCGCGTCTCATGCGCAAGCACGGCGTTGCGATGTGGCTGGTCATCTGCCGCGAGTACAACGAAGACCCGGTGTTCTTTTCGCTCGTCTCGCCGACAATGTTCGCCGCGCGTCGCCGAACTATCTATGTCTTCTTCGATCGCGGTGAAGAGAAGGGAATCGAGCGGCTGGCTCTGGGCGGCGGCTCGAACGGCGGTCTGTACACCGTATATCGAGACCCCGAAGTCGAAGGCCGCGAGATTTACGGCGAAGGTCAATGGGTGCTGCTCAAGAAGTTGATCGAAGAGCGCAAGCCCTCTACGATTGCAGTCAACATCTCGCACACGCATGCGTTCTCGGATGGCCTGTCTGCGGGCGAGCGCGAAAAATTCGAGAGCACGCTCGGGCCTGATTACTTGAAACGAATCGTCCGAGCCGAGAACCTCGCGCTAGAATATGTCGAGATCCGCTTGCCTGAGATGCTGCCGGTCTATCGCCAGATGATGGAGACGGTTCACTGGCTGATCGGCCGCGCGTTTTCAAACGAAGTCATCACGCCGGGAAAGACTACTGATCAAGACGTGGTGTGGTGGCTGCGCCAGCAGGTGAACAACCTGGGGCTTGGAACGTGGTTTCAGCCTTCGGTTCGAGTTCAGAAACCAACGAGAACAGGAGTGAACCTGCTCGCTGAAGACGCTCCGGTCGTGATCGAGCGGGGCGATGTGCTGCACGTAGACTTCGGCATCACTGCGATGCGACTGAACACTGACACCCAGCACATGGGCTACGTCTTGCGCCAGGGCGAGACGGATGTTCCAGCCGGAATCAAACGCGCGCTTGCGAACGCGAACCGGCTTCAGGATTTGTTGATGGAGCGAATGAAACCCGGCCGCTCGGGCAACGAGGTATTGACGGACACGCTTGCCGCGATGAAGGTCGAGGGCATCAGCGGATCGATCTACACTCACCCGATTGGCGATCACGGTCACGGCGCGGGTCCGCTGATAGGCTTGTGGGACCGGCAGCAAGGCGTGCCCGGCCGCGGCGACGTATCGGTGCTGCCCGGGACGTGGTTTTCGATCGAGCTGTCGGCGACGGCACCAGTGCGCGAGTGGGGCGGCAAGGAGCTTTGGGTCGGCGAGGAAGAAGATGCGGTGATAGATGAATCGGGCCGCGCATCGTGGGTGCTTAAACGCCAGACCGAGTATCACCTGGTCAAATAGCACGCCGGCGTTCGCGCCAGCGCCTCACCCTACCGCAGCGACCGCCGCGGCGCTGTCCATGTGCATCATCACGATCAGATACCATCCGAACATGACCATCCAGGGCAGTTCGGCTAATCCAATCGCTTCTGGCCTAATCTCGACCAACGCAGAGAGGTGCATCAAGCCCGCGCTCTGGAATCGAAGCAGCACTTCTCCGGACTCGGTTTTGAATTCGAGGTTGCTTTGCCACAGATTAGTAGTTGCAAGCATCTTTCTTCCGTCCTGGAGTTCCAGTGCGCCGCCTCCGCTCCAGGTGTTGTGCTTGAAGACAGCAATGTCTGCCTCCTCGCCGCATACGCGGATCGTCGCCCTGGTTTGAAAAAAGCCGGCACGCTTGAAGGTCCAGCAGCCGTCGCCGCTCTCGCCCGTCGCGAGCGACCCAAACAAGCTTCTAAAACGCAGCGTCGCTGCCAGCTCATCGCCGGCATTCAACTCATAATGCATCTTCAATGTGGCGGGCTGCGTCCACTTCAGTTCACGATCAAGCAAATCAGCTAGTTTCTTCATTGCCTCTCTTTGTTTGCGTCTCAAACACGCTTGCCAGCAGCGATAGTACGGTTCTTTCGTCAGAGTCTGAGCCGGATCTCCGGGCTCGAATGTTATCAGAAGCTGGCTGCTCGAACCTCATCGGCCCCCAGGAAGAAGACGCGGTGATAGATGAATCGGGCCGCACATCGTGGTTGCTGAAGCATCAGACGGAGCATCACTGGATCAGGTAGACAGCCGGAGTTCGCTTCAAGCGATTCGCTGATTCTTTAAGACAGTCTATTCCCTCCAACCGTACGGGCTTTTCGCATTTGTGTACGCTTACCAGACAATACTGCAGATATCCAATGTCACCTCCTCGAAGAAAGCGGCTTGAAAGCATTTCCGGTGTGGAATGCTGTTTGACCAATAAAAGGTTCGGATTAATGACTTCATTTAAGGAGGTAAACGCTATGCGGCTTCGAGGAAGGCTAAGACGGCTCACGGTTGCTCTGACGATTTTGACCTTAGGTCTTTCAGCTCACGCTGCGGATGACAAATCAAAGCACAAGAAGGAAAAGGACGTAAGCGTTGACGGCAAGGCGGTGCTGTGGCGCGAGCCTGCTGATATCGCTTCACTCAACTTACTGCTTGGACCGGGCGGCGATGAGATGAAACCTGATCTCAACAAAGTAACTTTCGTCAGCGAGGAGAAAGGCGGCTACTCAAAGAAGTACCGCGTCACTGATGGCTCCGGTCGAACGTGGGTTGTCAAGATCGGCAAGGAAGCCCAGGCCGAAACTGCCGCGACGCGGTTGCTATGGGCAGTAGGTTACACTACTGACATCACCTACCTTGTGCCGAGAGTTACGATAGAAGGGAAGGGAACCTTTGAGAACGTCCGATTTGAGGCGCGACCTAAGGGCATAAAACGGCTCGACAACTGGCAATGGGATCACAATCCATTTGTCGGCACCCAGGAGCTGCAGGGCTTGAAGATAATGATGCTCTTGCTGGACAACTGGGATATCAAGGACAGCAACAACAGAATCCTTCGGGTTCGCAACGAACAGACTGGTGAGGACGAGCTACGCTACGCCATTAGCGACCTCGGTGCGACGCTCGGCAAGACAGGGGGTGCGATCAGTCGTAGCCGTAACAACCCGGCCGACTTCACGAAGGCGAAATTCGTCGGCGCCGTGAAGGGCAATCGTGTCGACTTCCACTACAGCGGAAAACAACAGAACCTTTTCCGCGACCTCACCGTCGACCAGGCAAAGTGGATCGGTCAGTTGCTTTCGCGTCTGAGCGATGAGCAGATCGCCGATGCGTTCCGAGCTGCCAACTACTCCGCTGAAGAGATCCAGATGCTCACCGGCGCCATGAGAGCCAGAATAAATGAGCTGAACGCACTGTCGCAGACGCAACAAGCGGGAAAGGTCCAGTAGCTATTTAACCAAGCAGAAAAGGCCGCTTCGAAATCGAAGCGGCCTTTGATATTCGTTGTACTCCTCTAACGCCTCACGCTTGAGTTACTTGACCGAAACATTGATCGAGTTAGGGTGTCCGGAGTAGTCCTTCACGTAGTCTTTAAGCGCGCCGTGGCCCCAACGGGTATAGAAGTCGTACGCTTCCATTTCTTTGTAAGTCTGATTGAAGTCCCAGCCGTACTTGGTGATGCGATAAACAGCGCCCATCACGCCGGTGCGGTGGCGCCCGCCCGCGCAATGCACAAAGAACGGACCCGTAGCCGGATCGTTGGCGAGTTTCAAGAACTGGTCTATCTGCTCATCTCGGGGACGGCCGGAATCGCTCATAGGAATGTTGATGTAACGCATTCCGGCGGATTCGGCATCGCGCTTTTCGTAGCTTGTAGGATCATCGCGCAAATCGATAATCGTCTTGATACCCAGTGCCGCGAGGTCCTTGTAGTCTCTCTCCTCAGGCTGCGCGCCTCGATAGAAGCGGTCATCCATTTGACCAAAATTCTTGACCCTTATGTTCGGAAAGGCCGTCGTTGAATTCGCGTTTACCGAGGCCACCGCGATTAGATTGATCGACAACGCAAGCAGGCCCGCCTGCAGGCTTCTTAGTGTGAATCGTCCAGTTTTCATAGTAGCACCCGTCACCCTTTACCGTCTGTTCGTTCTGTTCTGCTGGATTCCTTGAATAAGGAGCCTTACGTTGGATTCATCGAGGGCGCCTGACGTTGCCGCTCCCGTCCTTTCTCTGAGCTTTTTTAGCGCCCTTCTG
>DATLWF010000003.1:0-3839 GCA_035576605.1 Blastocatellia bacterium
ATGGAGAACATCAAACGCCAGGCGCGCGAGACTGGCGAGGCGCACATTGGGCCCTTCAAGAAAGAGGATCTGCGCTACAAGACCTGGGAAGAGCAGATGACCTTCGAGTCGAACGCGGTCGTAATCGCAATGATGGATGTGAGCGGCTCGATGGGCGAGTTCAAGAAATACATCGCGCGATCGTTCTACTTCTGGATGGTGCGCTTTCTGAAGACCAAGTACGACAACGTAAAGATAGTCTTCATAAGCCACCACACCGAAGCAAAAGAGGTGACCGAAGAACAGTTTTTCACCCAGGGTGAATCGGGGGGGACAGTCGTGTCTTCGGCTTATCGCTTGGCGCTCGACATCATCGACGGGCGATTTCCGGCCAAGGATTGGAACATCTATCCATTTCATTTCTCGGATGGCGACAACTACTATTCGGACAACGACGAGGCCGTCAAGCTCGCCGATGAATTGATAGGCACGTGCAATCTGTTCGGCTACGGCGAGATCGGCGAGGAAGGCGCGTCGAGTTATCGACGCTCATCGGGCGCGTTGCTGTCGATCTTCAAAGACAGGTTGCGGAGTCAAGATCGCTTCGTTGGCGTGCGCATCGATGACAAAGAGGACGTGTATCCCGCGTTGAAGGAATTCTTCGGCAAACGCGGGGAAGACGCCTGAACATTTTCTATTTGTTATTTTCTATTTTCTAGTTTTTATTTTGGATTGGCAGGTATTGGAAGTCTCAAATAGAAATAGAAAATAGAAAATAGAAAATGGAAAATAGTATGGTTGACCGGGAAGTACAAGAACTCGAAAAAGCCGTCGAGCAGATCTGGGAAATTGCCACTACCAGGTTCGGACTCGATCCGTTTCCGGTGCGCTTCGAGATCGTTCCCGCTTCGGTCATGTACGAAGTCGGCTCCTATGCCCTGCCCGGCCGTTACTCGCATTGGACGTTCGGGAAGGCCTACCACCGCATGAAGATGATGTACGACTTCGGGCTGTCGAAAATATACGAAGTCGTCATCAACTCGAACCCCTCTTACGCTTTTTTGCTTGAGACCAATTCTCCCACTCAGAACAAGTTGGTGATCGCGCACGTGCTTGGCCACATCGACTTCTTCAAGAACAACGTTTACTTCTCGAAGACCAACCGAAGAATGGTGGACGAAGCCGCGCTGCATGCGCGCCGAATGGGCGAGTACGAATTCAAATACGGCAGAAAAGTGGTCGAAGAGTTTCTGGATGCGGTGCTTTCGATAGAAGAACATGTCGATCCGAATTTCTTCATCAGGAAACCACGCGAGGCTCAGGACGAGGACACCGATAAAAAACCAGGCCGCCGCGAAGGCCGCTACGACGATCTCCTTTCGCGGGACGAACTCGATGAGCATAGCGGAGGTATCGATAGTCGAGAAGACGTCCGCAAGCACAAACCGAGTCTCGAAGTACCCGAAAAGGACCTTGTCTATTTCATAATGAAGCAATCGCCTTCGCTTGAACCCTGGCAGCGCGATGTCATGGCTATGCTGCACGAGGAAATGGAATATTTCATCCCGCAGCTCCAGACCAAGATCATGAACGAAGGCTGGGCGAGCATCTGGCACTCGCGCATCATGCGCGAGATGGACTTGCCGACCAGCGAGCATCTGGAATTTGCTGAACTACACGCCGGAGTTGTTTCACCGCACAAAGGCCAGCTTAACCCCTATTATCTCGGCTACAAGATTTTCGAAGACATCGAAAAGCGATGGGACTCTCCCACCGATGAACATCGTGAGAAGTTTGGGCGGCGCGGAGCCGAGGGCCGCGAGAAGATGTTCGAAGTTCGAGAACTTGACAACGACATTTCATTCCTGCGCAACTACCTGACTGAAGAACTCTGTGAGGAGTTGGATCTATTCGTCTATCAACTGGTCGATGACGAGGACTGGACGGTGACGGAAAAGAAGTGGGAGCGTGTCCGCGATCAGCTCGCCTTGAACATGACCAATTTCGGGTTCCCCTACATCGAGGTCGTCGACGGCGATTACGACGGCAATCGCGAGCTCTACCTGATGCACCGCTATGAGGGAGTCGAGCTTGATATGAAGTATGCGCGCAAGACGCTCGAGTATGTTTACAAGCTCTGGGGTCGCGACGTGCATCTCGAGACTCAGGTCGATGAAGAACCGCTGGTGATGCACTACGATGGTCACGAACACGACGAAGAATGAGGGTCCGACAAACTTCAGTTTGTCGAGCGACAAACCAAAGTTTGTCGCTCAGACAACCTCACGCTCGCAATTGCTTGTATGTCGACAAACTGAAGTTTGTCGGACAATCAATTTGAGACAACTTGAATCTCCTGTCTCAGCCCGCGTATTGTCTAACTGCCTTTGAATTCAAACCATGAGGAATGCAATGAACCGTCTAAGACTCTTTGGCGCCACGCTCGTTATCGCGGTATTCCTGGTATTCAGTCTCGCGCCTCCGGCAAGCGCCTGGGGAGAGGAAGGTCACCGCTATATCAATCGTGTCGCAGCCGAGCATATGCCCGAAGACATGCCGCTTTTCTTTCGCAATGCCGTCAAGCGACTTACGTTTCTGGGACCGGAACCCGACCGCTGGCGCGACACCAAAGAACTCAATAAGGCGCTCGGCGAGGTCAATGGTCCCGATCACTTCGTCGACATTGATAAAGCTGAGAACTTCGAAGCGCTGCCGAACGATCGCTACCTGTACGGTGACTGGCTGCGTGCGCAGGGAAAAGACCCGAAGGTCATCGGGTTCCTGCCTTATTCCATGCTCGAGGGCTTCCAGAAAATTGAAGTGTTGTTTCGATTGTGGCGCGACCCTCAGCACGAAGCCGAGCGTGATCAAATCGAACAGAACATCATCTACTATGCCGGCGTGGTCGGGCATTACGTAGCCGACGGTTCACAGCCTCTTCACACTTCGATCCACTTCAACGGCTGGACAACAAGCTCGAATCCGCAGCTCTTTACGCGCGAGCCGCTGCATGGACGGTTCGAAGGCGAATACGTAAAGGCCCAGATCAAGCCCGAAGACTTCAGCGTCCTGGTCAAAACTGCAACGAGGCTGCAGGACCCGTTTGCCGATATCGTCAAGTACCTGGTGGACACTTACAATCACGTGCCGGAGCTTTATCGAATGGAGAAGAAAGTCCGTTGGGACGCCAACAATCGAAACGCCGACTCAAAGAAGTTTGTAACCGAGCGATTGGCGGCCGCTTCCCAGATGCTTGCCAACCTCTGGTATACGGCGTGGCTAGGTTCCTCTAGTACCAAGCCCGAAGGGTAGAAGCTACGCGGGAGGCAAGATGGAACGACTTTATCGCGTGTCCGCAATCAGGCTCCGCAGGCGTTCAGTTTTGTTCTGCTCCGATCTCGCCGGATCGCATGCGACCCCAATCTTATGTTATTCGATCCTGATTACGTCTCCTGGAGGAGCGGTGGCAGTATGGGCATCGTCGGGAATGACGACGGCGGATGAACAAGAACTATGAAGGTGAGGTAGGTAATGTTGTGAGAGAAGAAGTTGAGGGTCGTTAGGCGGTCTTAGAAAAAAAGTTGGCAAAGCCCACAGGCTGAACCGTTCAATCAATGGCGGAGGCGCTCAAGCCAGAGCACGGGCTGGAAACGTTAGCGATTTTGAATCTTGGGCCGCCTCCGCCGTTTGCTTTTCCGGCGGAGTTGGAATAAGACTCTAGCGGTTATGAGGATCTTCATCGCACCGCTGGTATTGCTCGGCATTCTCTCGTCGACCCTCCCCGCTGCTGACACATCCTATCGCGACGCTGCGCTGGAAGCTGCGCGATGGATAACCACCTCGGCTGCTCAGGCCGATCA
>DATLWF010000004.1:0-10885 GCA_035576605.1 Blastocatellia bacterium
ACCGCTACGCGGCCCGCCGTTGTTAATGCGCGCCGTGCTATCGAGAGGTCACCGCTACGCGGTTAGCCGGATCCTCGTCACGAGATAGTGCGAAAAGGTGGGTATGGGCGAAAACCTGACGCGCACCCTGAGACGAGAGAACGCTTGACTTACTCCAACTGCATAAGTATGTTAGTGCTTACTAACTTCCGCTCCCAAGGAGTTGATAGATGGCATCAGCAGCACTGCGGCAGAGACCGCAGCCTACCCGCATGCGAGCCGAGGGCAGACGCAACCAGATTGTTGCGATCGCAGCCGAGCTCTTTTCGCAGAAGGGTTTTCGCGGCACAACCACAAAAGAGATCGCCGATCATGCGGGCGTCAGCGAAGCCATCATATTTAGACACTTCGCGACTAAGGATGACCTCTATCGCGCAATTCTCGATGATAAGGTCGACCAGACCTCAGAGCGGATGAAGGAGAACCTGAACGAGGCTGCCGGCCGAAAGGACGACCAGGCGTACTTCGGGTCCCTCGCCTACGAGATGCTGCAGTTCCACAGCAAAGACCGAACTTTCATGAGGCTTCTGCTGTTCAGCGCGCTTGAAGGTCACGACCTCTCGGAGATCTTCTTTCATTCGACCGCCCGCGAAATGAAAAATCACATCCGGCGTTACATCAAACAGCGGATTACTGACGGCGCCTTCCGTCCCGTTGACCCTGCCGTAGCCGCGCGCGCGTTCGTCGGAATGGTGCTCAATCAAGCCCAGGTCCGCGATATCTTTCGCGACGACGACCTGCGATTCTCGAATCGCCAAATGGCCGATCGATTCGTCGATATATTTCTCAACGGGATCCGCAAGCCCGGTCTTCGCGCTTCCCGTCACACGCGAGGTTGACGCCCAGTTCCCGCACGCCCCTTGAACTGAGGCAAGTAGTAAAGAATAAAACCAGGTGACTAGAATGACCTTTATTCGCAAACCGAGAACGCTGATATTCGTGGCGCTGTTGTCGCTCGGCCTGCTGACGGCCTGCTCGAGCAAGAGTAAGGAAGCCGGCGCCAGAGCGGATAGCAAGGAGGAGCCGGTCCCGGCGGTCGAAGTCAAGACTGCTCCTGTAATCGAGCGCCGGACCAATCGAAGTGTCGAGGTCGTAGGTTCGCTCATCGCCGAAGATGATGTCACGGTCTCCAGTCAGGCATCCGGCAACCTGGCCGAGATAACCGTGGACCTCGGAACGGCGGTGCGCAGCGGCCAGATCATCGCGCGCATAGACCAGCGTGAGCTGAAGTTCAAGGTCGACCAGGCCGAGGGGACTCTGCATCAGGCCGAAGCGCGCCTTGGCGTCAAGCGGGGAGAACGCATCGATCCGCAAAAGCAACCTGACGTGCGGATGGCGTTTGCGGCTCTCGAACGCGCTCGATACGACCTCAACGCTTCCCGCAGCCTGGCCGAGAGCGGCGACATATCCAAACAACAGCTTGACGTTTATCAGAAGACCGTCGATCAAGCGGAGGCTCGCTATCAGGCCGCTCTGGAAAACGTTCGCAATCTCGAAGCTATCGTCGAGGAGAAACGCGCTGCGCTTGATCTGGCGAAGAAGCAACTGACCGACACCGAAATCGTCTCGCCGATCAGCGGCGTCGTGAAGGAGAAGGCCGCGTCGCGAGGCGAGTATCTTCAACCGGGCAAACCGATCGTCACGATCGTGCAGGTCGACCCGCTGCGATTGCGAGCCGATATTCCGGAATACGCCGCGGCTTCGGTGCGAACCGGCCAGACGATGACCCTGACAGTCGAAAGTTTTCCGGGCCGCTCTTTCACCGGGCGCGTCGTCCGCATCGGTCCTTCGCTCAATGAACAGACTCGCGCATTGACGGTCGAAGCCGAGGTCCGCAATCCGGGCAATTTGCTTCGGCCAGGCATGTTCGCCAAATCAAATTTGGTCACGGCGAACGACGCACTTGCGTTGATGGCGCCGCGGCGCGCAGTTCAAGTCATAGCCGGATTGAACAAGATATTCGTCATCGATAATGGCCGGGCTTCGGAGCGCATCGTCAAACTGGGCGCAGTCGACGGCGACCTGATCGAGATCGTCGAGGGCGTGAAATCGGGCGAAGTGGTTGCGACCAGCAACCTGGACAAATTGCAGGAAGGCAGCGCAGTGAAGGGAGAATAGGACCTATATGACCTATTTGACCTATTACGAGAACCCTTCCTAGCAGGAGAGGCTATGCAGAAACTGGCAGAAATCTGTGTTCGTCGTCCCGTCTTCGCGACGATGCTGATAATGACGTTGATCGTGCTCGGCATCTTCTCGTATAACCGGCTGGTTGTTGAACGGTTCCCGCGAGTCGAATTTCCAACGATCACTATCACCACACGGTTGCCGGGCGCGGCGCCGCAGGAAGTCGAAACAGAGATCACCGACAAAATCGAAGAGGCAGTCAACACCATCAGCGGCATCGACGAGTTGCGTTCGACTTCAGCCGAAGGCGTCTCGCTGGTGTTCGTTGCGTTCGATCTCGAACGCAACCTCGATGAAGCAGCGCAGGACGTGCGCGACAAAATCAACCGCGTGCTGCCCAACCTGCCGCGCACCGTCGAACAGCCGACAATCGAAAAGCTGGACCCGGACGCCTCGCCTATCATGACTATCTCGGTCGCTTCCAATCGCAACATTCGCGAGATGACCGAGTTTGCCGACAAGGTGCTGCGCCGGCAGATCGAATCGGTCAACGGCGTCGGCCAGGCCCAGATCATCGGCGGCCGCAAACGCCAGGTGAACGTCTATCTGGACGGGGACAAGTTGCGTGGTTACAACCTGACCGTCACGCAAGTCTGGGGAGCGCTGCAAGCCCAGAACCTGGAAGTGCCAGGCGGGCGCGTCGAACAGGCGGATCGCGCGCTCACTTTGCGCACTCTCGGCCGCTTGCAATCTCCGGCCGACTTCAACGACATCGTCGTCGCCAGCCGCAACGGATATCCGATCAAAATCTCCGACATCGGCCACACCGAAGACGGCGAGGAAGACGAACTGACCGCTGGCCGCCTGAACGACAAGCCCGCGCTGTTGTTGCAGGTGCGACGCCAATCCGGCACTAACGTAATCGAGGTGGTCGACGCGATCAAGGCGCGGCTGGCGGTAGTCAAGAAGTCATTGCCCGCCGGTTACGCGGTCGATGTCGTTCGCGATCAATCGATCTTCATCCTTGCTTCGTTCCACGCGGTTCGCGAGCACCTGTTGCTGGGGTCGCTGCTCGCCGCGTTGGTCGTTCTCCTGTTTATGGGGAACCTGCGCGCGACGATCATCTCGGCGATCGCGATTCCGACTTCGATCATCTCGACATTCGCGATCATGGATTATTTCGGCGTCACCCTGAACGGCCCATCGATGCTGGGGTTGACGCTCTCAGTCGGCATCGTAATCGACGATGCGATCGTGGTGCTCGAGAACATCTTCCGCTACATCGAAGAGAAGGGCTACGAGCCGTTTTCCGCGGCAATCGAAGCGACGAAAGAGATCGGCATGGCGGTAATGGCCACGACTCTCTCGCTGGTGGTGATTTTTCTCCCCGTCGCCTTCATGCAGAGCATCCCCGGGAGATTCTTCAAGTCTATGGCGCTGACGATGTCGTTCGCGATCATGGTCTCGCTGCTCGTGAGCTTCACGCTGACGCCGATGTTGAGCGCGAGAATGCTCAAGCGGTTGAAGCGGAAATCAGCAGAAGGCGTGCCGGGAGATCCCGCCGCGCCCAGCGGGGAGAAGAGCTCGCGGATCAACCGTGTGCTGGATCACGGCTACACGTCGTTGCTGAGGTGGTCGCTGGGCCATCGCCTGGCCGTGTGCATGATCGCTTTGCTGACGTTCGCGTCTACCTTTGTGCTCGCTCGCTACGTCGGGTTCAACTTCTTCCCGATCGACGATCAGAGCGAATTCGAGGTCACGGTACGCGCGCCGGAAGGGACTTCGCTGCGAAAGACTCTGGAGATGGCCGAAAATGTCGCCACCGGCATTCGCAAGCTCGATCATGTCGATTACACGCTGATGACCATCGGCGACGATGCCCAGCGGATCCAAAACCAGGCGAAGATCTACGTCAAGCTAGTCGATCTGGCGGATCGGCCGGTCTCACAGTTCGCGATTATGGGGCGCGTGCGCGAGAAAGTCTTGCCGCAATTCGAGTCCTACAGCCTGCGCACCATAGTGGCTCCTGTCGCGACGATCAGCGGCGGGGGGCGCGCCAATGCGGACGTTTCCTACATGTTGCTCGGCCCGAACCTTGACCAGCTCGATCAGTATTCCCAAAGCCTGCTCGATAAGCTCAAGCATTTTCCGGGCGTGGTCGACGCCGATACTTCATTGATCGTGGGCAAGCCCGAATTGCGTGCGTCGATTGACCGGCAAAAAGCCGCTGAGCTTGGAGTGAGCATTTCCGACATCGCGCAATCGCTGCGGCTGCTGGTAGGCGGCGATCAAGTTTCGACCTACAACGAGAACGGCGAACAGTACGAAGTGCACGTCCGCGCAAACCTGGATTTCCGCACGGACGCCGGCAGCATCAGCCGGCTGAACGTCCCGTCGACGCGACTGGGGAGCATCGGCCTCGACAGCGTCGCGAAGTTGCAGGAGGGAACCGGCCCGACGCAGATCGAACGCGTCTCTCGTCAGCGCCAGGTGATGCTGACCGCCAATCTCAAGCCCGGCTTTTCTCAGAGCGACGCGCTCAGAGGATTGGGGAATGCGGCGCAGGCGATCAGCATGTTGCCCGGCTACAGCGCCGGCGTTGCTGGCTCGAGCAAAGAGATCGGCCGCACGATCCGCGGCTTCCTGGTCGCTTTCACCCTCTCGTTTATCTTTATGTACATCGTGCTGGCGGCGCAGTTCGAATCGTTCATTCACCCGGTAACGGTGCTGCTGGCCTTGCCGCTGAGCTTGCCGTTCGCGCTCGTTTCGCTGATCGTCACCGGGCAGGCGATGAACATGTTCACGATGCTCGGGCTGCTGGTGCTGTTCGGGATGGTGAAGAAGAACTCGATTCTGCAGATCGATCACACCAACGGGTTGCGAAAGAAGGGAATGGAACGTCACGACGCTTTGCTTCAGGCGAGCCGCGACCGGCTCCGCCCGATCCTGATGACTACAATCGCATTCGTCGCGGGCATGACCCCCCTGGCTTTGAGCAGCGGCCCCGGTGCGGGAATCAACCGCTCGACTTCCGTGGTGGTGATCGGAGGGCAGTCGCTCTGTCTGCTGCTTACGCTGATTGTCACGCCGGTGGCTTATTCGATATTCGACGACTGGACGGTGTCGACCATCTGGGGACGGATCGGCCGCGGGATGCGATTGCCATTCGTATGGGTGCGGCGCAAGGCGGCCGCGGCTACGTCGATGTTTCTGGGTCTTTTCAAGTAATCAAGAGGCTAAGTCATGAGAGTTCCGTACAGATCATTGTCTTTTTTGCTGCGCGCTGTTTCGTTGCCGCTTGTGTTGTCGCTGGCGTTGCCGGCAGGTGCAGCCGCGCAGATCGTCAAGCTCGCGCAGACTCCGGCTCAAGAATCAAAGCAACGCGATTCATCCGCCGCGCAAACGCCGGCCGCGCCGCGAGTCGGTGTGGACGAGAGCCGCCCGCTCGCGCTCCCTCTGTTCGACGCGGTGAAGATGGCGCTGGAACAGAATCGCGAGATCGAAGTCGAACGCATAAACGTGCGTCAGGCTGAGTACGACTTATTTGCTGCGCGCGGCGCGACGGATATTTCCCTGGGAGCTTCGAGCTTCTACGAGCACAAGAATGTGCCAGTCGGCTCGGTGCTGGCGGGAGGGCCGGACGGAAGCCTCACGACGAAATCATTGAACTACGACTTCACCGCACAGCAGTTGCTGCCGACGGGAGCGCAGTGGCTGGCCGGATTCACCAACTCACGGGCGGACAGCAACAGCGTATTCGCTTCGCTAAATCCGCAGTACACGACTGCGCTGAACATCCAGATTCGGCAGCCGGTGCTTCGCAACTTCTCAATTGACGACGCGCGGCGCCGCATTCGAATCGCCAGCCGGGCGCTCGATCTTTCGGACAGCCAGTTCCGGCAAAAGGCGATCGATATCATCGCCCGCGTCCAGCGCTCGTATTGGGATCTGGTGTTTGCGTTGAGAGACGTGCAAATACAGCGCGCTTCGGTTGAGCTTGCGAGGACTCAACTCGAGCGAAACAAACGAATGGTGAACGAAGGTACACTCGCGCCGATCGAGCTTGTCTCCGTCGAAACCGAACTCGAGAAGCGAAGGGAGAACGTGCTGACCGCGATCGAAAATGTGACCCGCGCAGAGAACGCGCTCAAGCAGTTGGTGCTGGGCGATCGAGAGTCGGGCGTGTGGAATCAGCCAATCATTCCGACAGACGCTCCAGATCTCCGCGCGGTCAGCTTCGCTCTCGCCGACGCGGTTGCCTCGGCGTTTGCAAACAGGCCGGAGCTTGCCCAGAACAACTTGAAGCAAGAGGTCAACAAGATCGACGTCAAGTACTTTGCAAGTCAGACAAAGCCTCAGGTTGATCTGATCGCTTCATACACTTCGACCG
This sequence comes from Blastocatellia bacterium, assembly GCA_035576605.1. GTDB lineage: Bacteria > Acidobacteriota > Blastocatellia > UBA7656 > UBA7656 > Onstottus_A. The sequence goes on from DATLWF010000004.1 coordinate 6,557, forward strand.
GATTGAGCGGCTCTCCTTTGTTGATTGGAAACCCATTCACCGCGACAACCACTCTGCTGGTCGACCGCGTAAATGCCTTATCGAATCTGGCGGGGATTCCACCAGTCGCTATCCCGCCAAGCTCACCATTGCCCGGGTTCTTGCTGGGCGGCTACGGCCAAAGCCTTAGCAATCTGTTCTCAAACGACTTCCGCACGTTTCGTTTCGGCGTAGCGTTCAGCTTCCCGGTGAGGAACCGCGCAGCCGAAGGACAACTGGGCCGCGCGTTCGCCGAGGGACGCAAAATCGGGGCACAGCGCAAGACGCTCGAACAAACCATTGAGGTCGAGGTTCGCAATGCGGTTCAAGCTGTCGAGACAGGCCGGCTACGCGTAGAGACCGCGCGAGCTTCTCGCGAAGCCGCCGAGAAGCAGAGTGAGAGCGAGCAGCGACGATTCCAAGCGGGACTCTCCACAACCTATTTTGTGCTCGAGCGGCAGAACGACCTGTCAGCCGCTCAGGGCCGCGAGCTAAAAGCGATGACCGATTACAGTAAGGCTGTGACGGAGCTTCAGCGAGTGATGGGAACGACGCTGACGACGGCTAACGTCGAGGTGAACTCGGCGCCAAAGAAGTAGTTGTGAGGAAAGGGTGGGGATTCGCGACCTGCTCGAATTGCATATTGCACGCCCTGGCCTGAATTCTGGCAAGGACATACCTTGATCAACGAAAGCCTAACGCTCCGCGTAACCGGGCGCGCGCCAAACACCGTTAGAACTATGAAATCCGCTTCGCGCGCTCCGGTTGACGCGATTGTTAGGCTGTTTGCGTTTGCCACCACACCCGCTTGTCGGAGCTCTCCGTCAGCGTCTGTCGCTTTCGAACTTTAGCAGTGCCACATGTGAGCAGAACACATGCGACAGCTACGACAGATAAATGCTTCATACAAGAAAGCTCCTTTCTACATATCTCTCCGATTCGTTTATCCGTCTGACCACAATACTGCCGCCCGCCCCGCGTCTCCCGTCATCCAGCAGCCTAACGCCAGGCGTCAGCGGGCGAGCGCCGTGTATTACAGCGTCCAAAAGGGTGAGGCTTGACTTTGTTTAAATTCGATCGGGCTTGAGCGAATGATGGGATCGACTCTCTGACGTCGGCCGACCCTCGGTACTCCCTCACTCTCTAATAGAAACCACCACCGTACGGGCGAGCATGTCTCCCAGTCGCTGCTTTCGCTTCGTTGAAAGGATCGCTATACCGGCGGGCAGCCCACCGAGCAGAAGAGGATTCGCTTCGAGAATTCTCGCAAGCGTTCGGATAGCGGCGGTCGTGGTTGAGCCAGCCGTGCCGTCGGTCCTTTGAACTCTAAGACCCGTCAAGAACTTTGCCGGGGTACGAGACCATACCGCTTCAAAAACAAAAAAGTAGAGCAGATACACCACACAAACGATCAACCCACCAACCGGTTGGTTCTGTGGGTTCACCATTGCAACGATCACAAATCCTAGAATCGTCGCAAAAAGGTTATCGATGATGAAGCCGAAGATCCTTGGCTTACTGGCATTTCCGATTTGGTCTGACATGATGCTGCGAGGCGAGTAAAGCGGGGTCTAACTCGAAAACCGGCTGCCCCGGCGGACTCTTAACATCTCGCGGTAGTCGTCGCCTTCCATCGGTACCAATCTGCACATCTCGTGCAGCCGAGATCGAAGCCGCGCGCCTACACGATCCGTCAAGCTTTCGTCGTAAGCTGAACCAATAGGCATGTCCAGATAGTTGGTTGTGAAAATAGTGATCTTTTTGTCGTTGTATCGCTTGTTGATTATGTGAGTGATCGTCTCTTGAACCCACGCAGTTGGTTTGCTCGCGCCAAGCTCATCAAGCACCAGCACCTCGGCGTCGAAGACCGGCGCAAGGATACTTAACTCCGACGTGCTTGTCTTGGGGTTGTAGCTGTCCTGAATTTCTTTCAGCAGATCGCGGAAATCGTAGAACAATCCCGCTATTCCCTTGTTGATCAACTCCTTCAAGGCAGCAACGGCCAGGTGAGTCTTCCCTACCCCGCATCGGCCCAAATACAACAACCCCACGTCCACCAACGGATACTCTTCTACAAACCTCTTGGTGTTCATCAGCGCACGGCCCACGGAGATGCAAGCCGGCTCGAAATTATCGAGAGCACAGTGTGCAAAACGCTTTGGTATACGGGCCCCGCCAAGCAGGATATCGGCGCGAGCGTCGGTCTTGCACCGGCAGGGCTTGACGCCGTTGCCTTCTACAAGCTCCCATCCTGTGCCTCCGCAATCCGGGCAAGGGGCAAGCTTTATGTCTGCCGACTCTGAAATCATCTAAGTTCGTTCCTGCATTTGCTCGCGACCAAGTGCGAGCGAGGAGTCTCTGCATCAAACGCGGGCGCATCATATTACGTCTACATGAAAAAAGCAATCACTAACAGGTCTCGACCGACAAAAGTTTCCAAAAAACTTTCGTTGAACGCCAGTCGCGTGATTCACTTCATGACATCGGCTGGAAATCACTTAACTCGAAAGCCGTCTGAGCGCGCGCTTCAACACAGCCTCGATCGTGCGCTCCCCTTCTTCGCGAAGCGCAAATGAAACAGCACGTTCCGCAATAGCCTTGGGATAGCCCAACGCCATCAACGCCGATATCGTGTCGTCCCTCACCGCCGCTTCGCCCGGCGCCAGCTCGTGCGCAGCTTTGCGATCTGCTTCTCGCGACTCCAGTGAAATCACCGCCAGCTTATCGCGCAACTCGACGACAACGCGCTCGGCGGTTTTGCGGCCAACGCCTGGTATCGACGTGAGTTTGACGAGATCGTTATTGGTGATCGCGTTGATCAGCTCACCGGCGGGCATGCCCGAGAGCATAGTGATGGCCAGCTTGGGACCGACGCCGCTCACGCTGGTCAGCTTCAGGAAGAGCTCCTTCTCGCGGGCGGTCCAGAACCCGAAGAGTTGCAGCGCGTCCTCCCGCACGTGCGTGTGAATCTTGAGCGACACATCCGTACCGGGTTCACCCAACTCGTAGAAAGTGGAAACCGGAATCGTGACGTCGTAGCCGACACCTCCGACATCGATGATGACTGTGTTCGGTTGTTTCTGGACGAGCTTGCCGGACAATTGCGCGATCATAGTCAGTAGTCCGTAGTCCGTGGTTCGTAGTCCGTAGTCCGTGGTCCGGGGTCCGTAGTCCGGGGTCCGTAGTCCGTGGTCCGTAGTTGTCCGTTGCGAGCGGTCAGTTTGTCAGCTTGCGCCTTTCTAGTCAACGGACCACTGACCGCTGATCACTCACCTTACGGACTACGGACCACGGACTACGGACCACTAACCACTGACCGCTGACCACTCACTTTACGGACCACGAACCCCGGACCCCGGACCACGGACTACCGACCACGGACTACGGACCACGGACCTTCCCTTGATAAACTCTTGCAAATTACTTAGCCGGTTGTATACTCGGCCGTGTAGCTCGCTCCTTGTCCAGACCTTCCAGAAGATCACTGCCCCTTACAGTTAACGCCGCCTCCATTGGTTTTAAACCGTTATGATTCCAAAGAACGCTCGCGTAATGCTCAAGCGTGTGCTGTGGGTCTTTATTCCCGCAGTGCTGGTTTTCGCCGTTGGCGTCGCCGCGCTTGATTTTTATTTCATCCACCGTTTGACTCACCCGGCTCGGACCGAGCTTTACGGCTCTCCGAAAGATTTTCAAATGATTTTGCAGAAGCCGATGTGGTTCGAAGAGAAGTGGAAGAACTCCGACTCAACTCAATCGGTCGGCTGGTTGCTGAGCCGGGGCAAGCCCGCGCCTGCGATCATCCTCAGCCACGGCTACGGCTCGAATCGCTCGGAGTTGCTTACGCTTGCCTTCGAGTTGTGGAAAGCCGGGTACAACGTGTTGGTCTACGACCTGCGCGGACATGGTGAAAGTCCGGTCAAATGGTCCGGGTTGGGCACCTATGAGCATGATGACTTGCTCTCGGCGATGAAGTTCCTCCGAAACCGGAACAACGAGAGCGGCGACCCGCTTCTCGACGGCCGCGTCGGACTGTACGGCGTTGACCTCGGGGGCTACATCTCGCTCGTCGCTTCAACTCAGGATCCGATGATAAAGGCGGTCGCGGTCGATTCGGTCTACCCGGATGTTTCTCATTTCATGACCTACCAGCTCAAAAAAATCGTCGGCAGCGACAGCGAGATGGCGAACCGATTGGTTGACTCTCATTGGACCACGCAGCTCACCGAGCTTGCAATGCAGCTCTACCTGATGAGACGCGAAGACTCGGCGCCTGCGCTTGATTCAGTTGCCACGTCGGGACGGAAAGTCCTT
>DATLWF010000005.1:0-2375 GCA_035576605.1 Blastocatellia bacterium
AGGCGGTCTCGATGGGCTCTCACTTGAAGGACTCGGCTGGCTGCTATCGGTGTTGTCGGGCGATCCGGCGTCGCAGGCCGAACTGGCCGCGATCCGCAAGCATCTGAACAACCGCGCCACAGAAGAAGCCGCCACGGCCCATTTCGTGACTTCGTACCAGGACAACGATTATTTGCTGATGCACTCGGATCGTCGTGCTGACGGGGTCATACTCGAAGCGTTGATCAAGGACCAGCCGGCGAGCGACTTGATTCCCAAGCTCGTTCGCGGCCTGCTCGCGCATCGCAAGCAAGGCAGATGGGAAAACACTCAGGAGAACGCTTTCGTGCTGCTTGCGCTCGACAAGTACTTTGCGACTTATGAAAAAGTGACGCCCGATTTTGTCGCGCGCGCGTGGCTCGGGGAGGCTTATGCAGGCGGACATGAGTTTCGCGGGCGCACTACCGAGCGTCATAACGTCAACGTCCCGATGCGAGCATTGGCCGAAATTGGTGCGTCGCAGAATCTGATACTGAGCAAAGAAGGCCCAGGCCGATTGTACTATCGAGTTGGTATGCAGTATGCGCCGGCGAGCCTCAAGCTTGATCCGTCGGAGCACGGCTTCACGGTCGAGCGCGTGTACGAAGCAGTTGATAAACCCGACGACGTACGGCGCGATGCGGACGGAAGCTGGCGGATCAAAGCCGGCGCGCGTGTGCGAGTGAAGCTGACGATGCTGGTTGCATCACGACGCTATCACGTCGCGCTCGTTGATCCGATACCGGCAGGCCTTGAAGCGTTGAACCCGGCGCTCGCCGTCACCGGCAGCGTCCCCCAGGACCCTAACGACAAGACGACCGATCGCTGGTGGTGGTGGCAGCGTCCGTGGTTTGAGCACCAGAACATGCGCGACGAGCGGGTCGAAGCGTTCGCGTCTCTGGTGTGGGAAGGCGTTCACACCTACTCTTATGTAGCTCGCGCGACAACTCCGGGAGCATTCGTCGTGCCGCCAACGAAAGCTGAAGAGATGTACCACCCAGAGACCTTCGGCCGCAGCGGAACTGATAGGGTGATTGTGGAGTGACTTTGTTCGGAAGTCCGGGCTCCACAAGTCACCCCTCTGAAGAGGGGTGTTAATGAGAGGACGTACGCTGACAAGACAATGCCGAACCCGAGACTTGCCAATTTCAACGCTACAGTTTACTGGTGTGTTTTGTCACGGAGCACACTCAAATCACAAGATGGCCTCGCTTCTCAGCAATCGTGATCGTTGCTTGAGTCCCTGAGTTGAATGCCACAAAGTCACTTTCGATGCCGTCGCTGAAGATCACTCCAACCTCCGGCGTCTGTGAGATCAGTTTCAAAGGCCGCGCACTCGTGATCTTGCCAAACACCAGCGTCGCCGCCGAAGTCTTGCTCGGAAACGGTTCCCGCACCGTGTAGTAGAGATAATCCGAGTCCCACGCGAATCCACCCGGCGGTTCAACCTTGACTCTGCCGCCTGACGCCGCGCTTGCGACTCTTGCGGCGCCAGTCATCAGGCTTCTGAACCAACCGGTCGATCCCAGTCCGGTCGATACGATGAGTCCGCTTGATGAGTGCTGCTCGCTCTTATTGCCGACGCTGATCGTGTAGCGCGCCGAAACGTGCGAGCGCACTCCTACAAACAGATCGTTCACCGCGTAAAGCTTCTGGCCGTCGTTCAACTCGGCTTTGGCCATCGTCACTTCTTTGATCGGGCGGCGATGAGCGAAGACCTCGGGCAGGATTTTCTCGAGATCGCCAACCGCGAACGGCAGCAGCACGCCTTCCCAGCGCGCGGGATCGGGATTGACGCCGACCACTTGCTGGGTCGTCGTGTACTTGACTGTGTTCGCGACCAGCCCGTCCTGCCCGAGGACGACAACAACATCCTCACCGCCGAAGATGAAATTTGGCAGGAATGATCTGTCAAGAACGTGAAGCCGGCCGATCCGTTCAAGCGTCGCAACGGCGGAGGTGACCGACGCGCGGTATTGTTCGTGCTCGTGAAGGTAATCGGAGAAATCTGCGCCCAGGTGTTCGACGTAAAACTTCGCCTGACTGACGGTGTTGAAGCGCGCGACCAGATCATCGAGCCGGGTGCGGCGCGTGACCAGAACGACCTTGTTCTCGGTCAACCGATTCATGATTTATTTGTTCGACTTGTGCGTGAGCAGCTCGCGGAGCAGATCGGGTGAGATGTTCAACTGGCCGATCTTGTCCGCGCGTTCGGCGAGGCCCTGGAACGCGAGCGCGACCAATTGATCCGGTTGCATGCCGACGCTTGCGAGCGCTTGCAGAACCTTCGAGTCAACGCCTTCGAGCGCCTTCATCGTAGCAGCAACACCGTATGCCTTCGCGTCGGCCTCGGCTCT
>DATLWF010000006.1:0-17419 GCA_035576605.1 Blastocatellia bacterium
CCCAATTTGCCTTCGCGGGACAACTCCGCCAGGAGTTGCATGTTTATAGAGGCGTCGTTTCCAGTGTCGCACCCCAGCGGGGTGCAATGTAATCACGTATGCATCGTAACGCGAGCGAGCTACCTCGACACATTGCACCCCGCTGGGGTGCCGCGTACGCAGGGACCACGGCTCTATAACCATCGCACGCCGCTGGGGTGCCGCGTACGCACGGACCACGGGCTCTGTAAACATCGCACTCCTCCGAGGTGCCGCACGTCTCTCAAACCGCCACGTGGCTTCGAGTCCCTCTCTCAAGTTCTCCCGTTGCTCTGCCAATCGTGCCCCTCATCTTGACGGACCTTGCGAAATTCCGGTAGACACACGGTGTTACCTGGCGTGCGAATGAAACAAAAGATCATAGCGTTAGCCGTCTTACTCTCAGGATTGGTCAACGGCCAGACCGCGCCGAGTTTGGGACCCGGGCGAAAATACACAAGCATCGAGCGCGTGAAGATCGAACACTTGAGAGCCGTCCATGCCGATCGCACGCGTCTCGCCGCCGACCGCAAACCGGTCTCTCTTGAAAGCGGCTACAACGATTATCGCGCGGTGCTGCACGCTCACGCCGAAGACGCGACGCATACCGGCGGAACGCGGCCCGAACTGCTCGCGGCCGCCAGGCAAGCCGGTGTTCAGATCGTAATGCTCACCGATCACGTCAGGCCCGAACGCGACTTTATCAACGACAGTTGGCGCGGACTCCGCGAAGGAGTGCTGTTCATCCCAGGCTCGGAGGACCGCGGGTTTCTCTCGTTTCCGATGAAATCGGTCAAGGGAATTGAAGCCGGCTCTCGCGAACACTACATCGAAATGATTCGCAACGGCGGTGGAAATATCTTTCTGTCTCACGTCGAGGAGCGTCTGGACTGGCCAACCGATCAACTCGATGGGCTTGAGATTTACAATCACCACACCGACGTAAAGAACGAAGGCGCGTTCCAACTCTGGCTGCAAGGCACCCTGACCGATCCGGTGCGCCTCCCGGAGCTTGTGGCTGCGCTCGGTGAATACCCGGAAGAAGTCTTCGCCGCGCAACAAGACTATCTGGCGGACATCATCGCCAAGTGGGACCGCGATTCGCAGCAACACCGCCTGACCGGAGTTGCGGCAAACGATTGCCATCACAATCAGGTTTTTACCGTTACAGCAATCGACGAGAAGACCGTTGAAGTCGGCTACATCACCAGCAAGCCAACATCGACTCGGGTGACTGCCGATAAAGTACCCGGCGTGGCTGCGCTCGTGAAGGGCAGGAAGCCAGGAGATTTGATCGCGCGGCTCGACTTTGATCCTTACGAACGGAGCTTGCGGTACGTCTCGACTCATATCCTGGCTCACGAGTTGACCGAACCCGCGGTACGCGAAGCGCTGAGACGTGGGCACGCTTACGTAGCACACGACTGGCTTTGCGACTCAACAGGCTTTGCCTTCATGGCTCGGACCAGCGGGAAGAGCAACGCCACAATGGGCGACGAAGTCACGCTCGGCGGCGCGTTGATGCTGAGCGCTGCGACGCCCATCAAGTGCACGATGAAGCTGATCCGAAACGGCGAGGTGCTTCAAACTGCGGACACGAGTCGGTTGGATTTCGATGTCAAGATGCGGGGAGTGTATCGCATCGAAGCGTGGCTTGAGGTGGACGGCGAGCACCGCCCGTGGATTTACTCGAACCCGATCTACGTAAGATGATGAAAGTTGATCCAGTCAAGCTCGAGATCTTCAAGTCCCTTTACTCCTCCGTAGCCGAAGAGATGGGCGTGAGCCTTAGACGGTCGGCTTTCTCTCCAAACATAAAAGAGCGCCGAGACTATTCGTGCGCGGTCTTCAATCAAGACGGCGTTCTGATCGCTCAAGGCGATCACATGCCGGTGCATCTCGGCTCGATGCCTATGTCTGTGCGCGCTGCGTTGGAGACTGTCGAACTCGGATCCGGCGATATTGCCGTGCTCAACGATCCATACGCCGGCGGAACTCATCTCCCTGACGTGACGATGGTGTCCGCCGTGTTCGGGCAAAGGCAGAAGGCGGAAGGCAGAAAGCAGGCAAGTAGGAGCCAACGACTGTCTTCTGCCTTCCGCCTTTTGCCTTCTGACCCGCCGCTGTTCTATGTGGCCAACAGAGCTCACCACGCGGACATCGGGGGAGCCACGCCCGGCTCGATGGGGCGAGCTGACGAGATCTATCAAGAGGGTTTGAGGATTCCGCCCGTGCGATTGATGATCGGCGGACGCGTCAACGACGACGTTATGCGCTTGATCTCGGCCAACGTTCGAATCCCCGAAGAGCGGGAAGGCGATTTGACGGCTCAGCTTGGTGCAATCGCTACCGGCCGGCAGCGGCTCCTCGAGATAGTCGAACGATATGGTTTCAAGGAAGCGGATCAGTACGCTGCACACCTGATCAGCTACACCGCCGAGATGATGCGCCGCGTGATTCGAGATTTGCCCGACGGGGTGTACGAAGCCGAAGACTTTCTCGATGATGACGGTTACTCGGACGATCCCGTACGGATAGCGGTGCGCATTGAGATCAAGGACGATCGCGCCGATGTTGACTTCACCGGCAGCGCGCGGCAAGTTCGCGGTCCCATCAACGCGGTCGAAGCGATTACCGTCTCCGCAGTCTATTACGTCTTTCGCTGCCTGATCCCGATGAATGTTCCTGCGAGCTGGGGCATCCTGCAACCGATCACGGTGACGGCCCCATTGGGAACGGTCGTCAACGCTCGGCCGCCTGCCGCTGTCGCCGGCGGGAACGTCGAAACTTCTCAACGAATAGTTGACACGGTACTGCTCGCTCTTTCAAAAACAGGCGCGTTGGTGCCCGCGGCGAGTCAGGGGACGATGAACAACCTTACAATTGGCGGAACAGACCGGCGCACAGGCAAGCAATTCGCTTATTACGAAACCGTCGCGGGCGGCATGGGCGCGCGGCCGGGCCTTGATGGGATCGACGGCATTCACACCCACATGACCAACTCGCTGAACACTCCCGCAGAGGCGATGGAATATGCCTACCCGATGCGAGTCCGGCGCTACGCGATACGCCGTGAAAGTGGCGGTGGGGGCCAGTTTCGAGGCGGAGACGGAATCGTGCGCGAGGTCGAATTATTGACGGATGCACAAGTGACGATTCTTTCCGATCGGCGAAAGACGCGGCCCTACGGTTTGAATGGCGGTGAGCAGGGAGCGCCGGGTCGGACCGTCCTAATCACCAGGGACGGCGAGCGAGTTCTGGCCGGCAAAGACTCCAGTCACGCCAACGCGGGCGATCGCATTCGAATCGAGACCCCTGGCGGCGGTGGATGGGGAAAGGTGAGTAAAAAGGCAATAGGCAAAATTAAATGCTAGGATAGCCATCCCAACTCGTTGAAGGCGCGATTCTCCATTCGTCCAAACCCGTCTCAATTTTGTCTCTTACTCTGTCACCCGCAAGCTGCCGGTCGTCATACTTTGAACAACCACTCCTCGTAGTCCGTGCACGCGTGCTGCACGTGTGCTCTCCGTCGCGTCAATATCCGTTTGCTTGTCACCATCTGACAGCCGCTGATAAGATTTCCTCGCGATGGCCGAACAAATCCGAGAGCGGCTCGTGCGAGTTCGTGAACAGATCGCGCGAGCGGCCGAACGCGCCGGCCGAAGCGCCGCAGACATCACCCTCATCGCCGTCTCCAAGACATTCGATTCAGGTACGGTGCAGCAGGCGGTTGATGCAGGCGCCTGCGACCTCGGCGAGAACCGAGTACAAGAAGGGGTCACAAAAGTCGCGTTTATCAAAGGAGACGTTAGATGGCATCTAATAGGCCATCTGCAGTCGAACAAGGCTCGACAGGCAGTCGAGGCGTTTGACGTGATTCATACGATCGATAGCAGCCACTTGGCCGAGCGACTCGACCGCGTGGCAGGCGAGCTGGGGCGAAGACCGGAGGTGCTGGTCCAGGTTGACCTCGCGCACGAGCCGACCAAGTCGGGCGCTGACGAAGGCGAGTTGCCGGCGATCATTGAAGCTCTGGATTCAGCAAGTCATCTCGAGTTTCGAGGCTTGATGACGCTGCCGCCGTTCTTTGATTCGCTCGAGCAGACGCGGCCTTACTTTAGAAGACTGCGCGAAATCCTGGATGGCTTAAATCGCGGGCGGGCTCATGAGCAAAGATTGACCGAGCTGTCGATGGGAATGAGCCACGACTTCGAGGCGGCGATCGAAGAAGGCGCAACGATGGTGCGAGTCGGCACCGCGATTTTTGGAGCACGAGAAATACCGTAGGCGAAGGCGATCATTTTCCATTTGTCATTTTCCATTTTTCATTTGTCATTTGGTCCGTTAGATCCTGGGTGTCCCTGAATAAAATGACAAATGGAAAACGACAAATGACAAATGGAAAATAGAGAATCCTACAGCGTTCTGGCTACTTAGGAGTGAGATTGACTCTAATCGAACTGGCATTTTACTGGCTGTCACAAATTGTGATGTGGGGGACGATCGCCGTCGCATCACTGTTGTTCTTGCGAGTGCTGTTGGCCTGGTTGGGCGCGAATCCTTTTGGACGGATTCCTTATCATCTGACGCGAATCACCGAGCCGATGGTCCGTCCGGTGAGGTCTCAATTCGGGGGTGGCCGCTACTTGCGATTTGATCTGATCCCGCTCGTGATGGGGGTGCTGATTCTCGTAACCGGATTGTTCATCGCAAGCATGATCGGTCAGCTCGGCGCCATTATCGCAGCCATCTTGGGGAACATCATGTCGCGTGCGATTGCATCAGCCGCGATGGTGGGAGAACTCATAAAGCTCACAGGTCTGCTTTACGTGGTCGCGATCTTTCTCAGGTTGTTCCTGCCATTCTTTGGCATTGGCTATCGAAACAAACTCTTTCATTTCCTATTCATGATAACCGAACCGCTGCTCAAGCCGCTTCGCCGATTCTTCGTCGCAGGCATGTTTGATTTTTCACCTATCGTGGCTATGTTCATCGTCCAGATTCTCACGGGCTTCCTGGCGAGACTGGTGAGTCAATGAGGTGGTGAGGTGTGCTCGAACTCCATGAGAAAGACGGTGGGGTCACAATCAAGGTAAGAGTACAACCGCGCGCGGCGCGAACTGAAATAATCGGTGAGCACGCCGGCGCGATCAAGATGAGAGTCGCAGCGCCGCCAGTCGACGGCAAGGCAAACGAAGAATGCAGGCGCTACCTTGCAAAGCTGCTCAAAGTGGGCGCAACATCGGTCGAGATCATCTCAGGAGATTCATCACGCGACAAGGTCATCCGCGTTTCCAACATCAGCGCCCTGCGCGTTCTTGAGGCGCTAGGGAGGTAGATTCAATGTCGGGACATTCAAAGTGGCATTCAATCAAGCACAAGAAGGGAGCGATTGACGCTAAGCGTGGCAGGGCGTTCTCGAAGCTCATCAAGGAACTGACCGTTGCCGCTCGCGGCGGCGGCGATCCGTTCGGCAATCCCAGGCTTCGCAAAGCGATGGACGACGCCAAGGGGCTCAACATGCCTAAAGACACCATGATGAACGCGATCAAGCGCGGCACGGGTGAGATCGCGGGCGCCGCCATCGAAGACATCACCTACGAAGGCTACGGGCCGGGCGGCGTTGCGGTCTTTGTCGAGTGTCAGACCGACAATCGCGTGCGCACCGTCGCGGAGGTCCGCCATATCTTCGCAAAGCACGGCGGAAACCTCGGTGAGTCCGGCTCGGTCGCGTGGATGTTTCAGAAGAAGGGCGCGATCATCATCGACAAAAGCGCCGCCGACGAAGAAAAGATGATGGAGCTTGCGCTTGAAGCCGGAGCCGAAGATGTTGCGGGGGACGACGAGACCTGGGAAGTGATTACCTCGCCCGAGGACTTCAATGCGGTCCTCGATGCGGTCAAGGCCGCCGACATCGAGCCGCTGTCATCCGACGTTATTATGCGGCCGACCAACTCAGTGCAAGTCACCGGCTCGACTGCTCAACAGGTTCTCCGTTTGATGGAAGCGCTCGAAGACAACGACGACGTCTCAAACGTGGCCGCCAACTTCGACATACCGGCGGAAGAGATGGAAGCGGCGGGTTGATGTAGCCGGGTTGAGGTAGCGTAGCCTGCGCGGTCTGCGCGTACCAATGAGAGCCGCGGATCGTAGAGTGCGCAGACTGGACCGTCTAAGCTAAATCGAGCCAGGATGATCTATGCGAATAATCGGCGTCGATCCGGGGAGCGACACAACCGGCTACGGCGTGATCGATAGCGACGGCCGGCACTACGACCTGGTCGAGTACGCGGGTATTCGAGGGCCGAAGCACTTGAGCTTCGCCGAGCGACTGCTCGCCATCAGCCGCAAGCTGGAAGAAGTGATCGAACGCCTGAGCCCGCAGGCATGCGCTGTGGAAGACACGTTTTACGCGGTGAATGTGAAGAGCGCGCTCAAGCTGGGACAGGCACGAGGCGCAGTGCTTGTCGTGGCAGCGCGAGCGGGCGTTGAGGTGTTCGAGTACTCTCCGCTCGAGATCAAGTCGGCGCTGGTAGGCTACGGGCGCGCCGAGAAACAGCAAGTTCAAGAGATGGTTCGCGTACTTCTCGGAATGAAGCACGTTCCTGAGCCGCTCGACGCCAGCGACGCTCTCGCAGTAGCCATCTGCCATATCAACATCGCATCGACTCGCGCACGGCTCAGCAGGAATGCGTAACTCAAACTAATCGCTTGAGCGGGACAATGACCAGTAGTAAGATAGCTTTGAAAAGGCCAAGCCCCCCAGACGGCTGCTGCAAGTAAGACGGAGACGATAGAGCAGCAGCCGAAAGTAGCTAAGGTCTAGTAGAGCGCCCACTCTTTTGGATTGATGCTGGAGCCATGACGGACCTCTACGGAATTCTTGGACTCACTCCTCGCGCGACCGCTAACGAAATAAAGTCGGCCTACAGAAGGCTCGCGCGCAAATATCATCCTGACGTTTCCGCTTCTCCTGATTCCGCGGCGCGATTCGTGCATATCAATCGCGCCTATCAGGTGCTAAGCGACCCGCACCGGCGCGCGGCTTACGACAGCGGCCAGTACCACGATGCTCAGCGAACCTTCTATGCGTCGCGCCAGGCGGAAGTCGTGGCGATGCAGCGCCATTTTGACCGCATCGTAGATGAGTGGCTGGCGAGGGAGCGGCAAGAAACGGCTGCCCGCTCACACGCGGTGTTGATAGTGGTTCCCCTCTTCCTGTCGGCGTTCTATGTAATGGTTTCGAAGCCGACACTGATCGAACAGTCAAGGCTGATCGGTAGAGTGGTAATTCTTGCATTGGCGCTCTACGGACTGGTCTACCTTGTGAAGAACCTGGCAGTGGTGCTGTCGCGGTACACCTATCACATCCCCGACCATCTCACCTCAGTGTTTCGAGAACAAGAAGTGCCAGAGGACAAGCCGATCAGCCGAAGAGCAGGTTTGATCTTTCTCGTGTGCGGGTATCTGGTTTCAATTGGGCTGGGCTACGTGGTGAGCAAGTTTGTGCCAGGTAGCTATGGCGCCGCAGTGAGTTTTAGCACCGTGCTTGGCGCGCTCGTATACCCTCCTATCGCGGTGCTGATCATCGGGAGTATTCGGCGTATTGGCGGTCTGCTTGATCGCTTTTGAGAGAAGATTAAGCGGCGTCTTCGAACCAACTATGCGATACACCGAACTGCCTATCGGAGAGCGCGCGCCCGTCGCGTTTAACGTAATCGTAGAAATACCAAAGGGGAGCGCCAACAAGTACGAATACGACTCCGACCTTGATATCTTCCGGCTCGATCGCACTCTCTATTCGCCGATGCACTACCCGGGCGATTACGGGTTTGTACCCTCGACGATCGCGGCTGACGGCGACCCGCTCGACGCGCTGGTATTGGTCGAGAGCCCGACGTTTACGGGCTGCGTGATAGAAGCGCGAGCGGTCGGGATTCTTGCAATGGTCGATCAGGGTGTAGAAGACCTCAAGCTGCTTTGTGTTCCAACAAAAGACCCGCGACAAGAGACAGTCGCCAATTACAGCGACGTGCACCCTCACCGGCTTCGCGAGATCGAGCACTTCTTTGGGATCTACAAAGAGCTTGAGGGGAAACGAACCGAGACCCAGGGTTGGCGAAACGCGGACGAAGCCCGGCGTGTGATTAGAGCAGCTAGCGAGAGATTTCAGAGCGATCGGTAGTGGTCCAGAAGTAACTATGGTGACTGGTTCACAGTGGTCCTACTCCGTTCTTACCAAACTTGATAGACGCGCTAACCCTAACAAACTTCCCGGCTACTTCTTAAAAATCTTTTTCGCCATTGTGCCGAAATCCGATTTCCAGATGCTGCCGCCGCTGGCGCCCTTGCTCCTGGCGGCTTCAGAACTGAGCTCGCGCATTGCCACTCGGTTTTCAGGATCCATCTGAATCGCCTCGCGAAAGAAGTGCTCGGCGCGCTTGGATAATCCCGCTTCTTTGTACAACATTCCAAGCTTTACCCGAATCTGCGCATTGTAAGGCTCCAGCTCGGCCGCTTTGGAGAGGTGCAGCTCTGCGTCGCGGCGGGTCCGAGGGTTGCGGATTAGCGCGAGGCCAAGATGATAATGATAGGGCGCGCGAGTCGGATCCAGTTTGATCGCCTCGCGAAGCAGATGAACCGCCGCGTGATATTCCTTTCTCTCAAAACGAGCACGTCCCTGCTGGTAACATAGCTCGGCCATTTGGGCCGGTGGGAGCTGAGGTCCGCTCTTAGACGTGCCGGCCAGGACTTCGGCGACGGGTGATTCAACAGGAGGTGGCGGTAAGGAATTGGTATTGGTCGGCTGGCCGTTCGACGGATTGGGTCCGCTGGCCGCAACTCGCCCTTCCTCGGACGGCCGTGGCTCGTTCGCTGCCGGCTCGGGACCGGCCAAAGGCGAGGTTCTCGACGGTACGGCCGGAAGCGTACCGGAAGCCTTTCTAATCCTGTCGTCATAACTCTGGCGCACCGGCGGCTGGCTCAACGTGTCATACGCCTGGGTGATCAGTGCAAATACGGCTTCGAGCTTGATTCGCAGATCGCCGCTGTCTTGCTGGTGATACCGATCAGGGTGAAACTTCTTGGCCAGATGATAATAGGCGGCCTTGATCTCGGCGGTAGTCGCGTGCCTGGTCACGCCCAGCACATCGTAAAAATCAGCCGAATTGGCAAAGTGCAACCTGCGTGCGACTTCTTCGCGAACTCGTTCCAGCGATTCCTCAGCTTCCCGCGCGGCCATCTCTTCTTCGTTTTCCTTGTCCCGATCCAGAAGCCTCAAGAACCCGGCGGCGACCAGCACACAGACCGCGCGATGAGCGTCCGCGTCCCCAAGTCCGCTCAGTGCGCCCACCTCATTCACCGCGGTCGCGGAATCGATGCGAGAGAGGATGTAGCTCTCCAATGGAATCAATCTGCCAGTATCTGCGCGCAGCCCCGATGCTTTCGATCTGAGCACTATTGAATCCTGGGGAACAAGCAGATCAGCCACTTGCTGAATATTTGCGGCGTGACGAGCGCCTTCAAGCAGAACGTCGGCAGCGCCCAGATTGAGCGTTACCTCGTGAGAGGCGCGAATTCGCTCGTCGAAGGAGTAATCGCCTTGCGTCCACTCGAAAACCGACAACATTATGCTCATCACCTGGTCGCAGACCAGCTTGCGCATCTGTTCGTCTTCGAGCACACCCATCTCGACAAGCGCAGGGCCAAGCCGTTGAGTCTTCCCGGCCTGCACCTTAGCGCTCTCGATCTGTTCCAGTGTCGCAAGCCCTTCCTTCATAAGCTTGTGGTCAAGTTGCTCGTTTGTGAGATTGCTGATGGCGAAGGTGGGCGCGCCGGATTCGAAGAAGACCGCTTTGATTGTTTTGGCGCGTGACAACCGGAGCAATCCGCTTGCGCTTTTCAGGGCTATCTCTCGTATGAGATCTGGAACAAGTTTTTCGCCTAGTTGTCCTTGCACCGGATCTTCCTGTGAGGCAATGGGCTACGATAGAGCGGTAGCCATAGGTGTAAGGTATAAGGGCAAGTCCCGGGGGTCAGGGCTGCCTCATTGTAGATTGAAATCATGTCGCGTGCAATAGTCTTCCCAAAAAGGGGGTTGGTTCACACGCATTGGGTCAAACCTGTCGCATTGGTTCAAACCTTGACATGCCGCAGTTCAATCGGTTAGGCTTTAACGTTGCTTCGACCGAAAAATTCGCAACAGGAGTGACCACGAAAGTGAAGCCTGATATTCATCCAAAGTACGTGAACGCGACCGTGCATTGCGCATGCGGTGAGACGTGGCAGACCCGGTCGACAAAGTCGGAGATCCGGCTCGAGATCTGTTCCAATTGCCATCCGTTTTTCACCGGCAAGCAGAAGCTGATCGACACTGCAGGCCGCGTCGAACGGTTCAATCGCAAGTACGGCCGTAAGACCGAAGCTTAGCTGATCAACAGCGCAATATTGGTTGCCGGGGCCGCCCGGTCGCACTCGCCCGCTGACAGTTTTCGATCGAGAACAGTGAGCAGGCTGAATGCGAGAAATCGAAGCGGCAGCCGGCAACCATTATTTTTTGCCGCGCAGGAAGTGAGGCGTTTTATGAGGGAAGACCAAATCATAGTCGGGGGACAGGCGGTGATCGAAGGCGTGATGATGCGAGCACCGCACTCGTATGCAGTCGCGGTTCGCCGGCCCGACGGGCAGATCGTGGCGAAGTCCGAGCGGTTGCCGGTGCTCTCGGAAAAATATCCGCTGCTCAAACTACCGGTGCTTCGCGGGTCCGCGGTGTTGATCCAGTCGATGATACTTGGCATCAAGGCGCTCAACTTTTCGGCGAACGTTGTCTTCCACGAGGCGGAGAAAGAAACGATTGTTGAAGCTCCCGAGTTTCAAGCCGCTGCCTTGACATCAACCATGGTGGCAACCGCGCCAGTCGCCGTTGCGACTGAAGTCAAGCCGGCGGCAGAAGCCAAGAGCGTCGCGGCTGCGGGAGCGATTGGCTCGATAGTCTTCGCTCTTTTTTTCAACGTCCTGCTGTTCATCGTACTGCCGCTGTTGCTGACAAACGTTCTGTTCGTCTATTTCGGCGGCGGAACCATCGATGCGCACTCGGCCAGCGGCAGGTGGTATGCGGACGCGTGGACGTGGCTTCGCGCCGGGCTTCACCCGATTCGCCCTTCAGTCGCGTTCAACCTCGTCGACGGACTGATTCGAATGACCTTCTTTCTGATAATGATCACGAGTTTCTCGTTGCTGCGCGACATCCGCCGCGTCTTCGAATATCACGGCGCCGAGCACAAGGTTGTCTACACCTGGGAAGCCGACGAAGAGCTGACGGTCGCAAACGCTCGCACAAAGAGGCGACAGCATCCGCGCTGCGGTACCAGTTTCCTCATGGTCGTAATGCTGGTTTCGATAGTCGCGTTCTCGGTAGTGAAGTTCGATTCACTCTTCCTTAATTTCCTTGTGCGGGTGCTGCTGATCCCGGTTGTCGCCGGCGTGTCATACGAGATAATTCGTGCATCGGCGAAGAGCAGCGCTCAATGGTTTTTCTCAGTCATTACCAGACCAGGGCTTTGGCTTCAGAACATCACGACGAAGGAACCGGATGATTCTCAACTTGAAGTCGCGATATATGCGCTGAAGGAATCTCTGAAATTAGAGCCGATTAGTCCTTAAGAGCTACGGACTACGGACTACGGACTATTTATTTATGCTGGAGAGGCTAGACGCAATCGAAGAGAAGTACGAAGAACTGACTCGGCAGTTGAGCGATCACGAGCTGCTGGCGGATCAGTCGAGGTATACAAAGATTGCAAAGCAGCACCGCGACCTCGAAGAGGTCGTCGCGAAGTGCCGCGAGTTCAAAGCGCTCGATCGCGGTATTCGAGAAACAAAAGAAATGCTCGAAACCGAAGGAGACGCGGAGATGGTCAGCCTTGCGCGCGCGGAGCTGGTCGAGCTCGAGCAGCGCCGGGAAGCCGTCGAAGCGAATCTGAAATTCCTGCTGCTGCCCAAAGATCCGAACGATGAGAAGAACGTCATTCTGGAAATCCGCGCCGGTACGGGAGGCGACGAAGCGTCATTGTTCGCTGCCGACATCATGCGAATGTACTCGCGCTATGCCGAGCGACAGGGCTGGCGAGTGCAGGTACTCGATGCATCCGAGTCGGGCATCGGCGGAGTCAAGGAAGCGATCCTGCTGATCGAAGGCAATCGCGTCTACTCGAGGCTCAAATACGAATCGGGCGTCCATCGCGTCCAGCGAGTTCCTCAGACGGAAGCATCGGGCCGCATACACACGTCGGCGGTCACAGTGGCAGTGCTTCCGGAAGCCGAGGAGGTCGATATCAAGATCGACCCGAAGGACATTCGCATCGATACGTTTTGTTCGTCAGGGCCGGGTGGCCAGTCCGTCAACACGACGTACTCGGCCGTTCGAATCACGCACCTGCCTTCAAACACTGTTGTCTCAATGCAAGACGAGAAGTCCCAAATCAAGAACCGCGAAAAAGCGATGAGAGTCTTGCGCTCGCGGATTCTGGAGATGGAGCAAGAGAAACAGCACCAGGCAATCGCAAGCGAGCGGCGCTCGATGGTCGGGTCGGGTGACCGGTCTGAGAAGATCAGGACCTACAACTTCAAAGACAACCGCGTGAGCGATCATCGGATTGGCTACACGTCGCACCAGTTGAACCTTTTCATGGAAGGCGAGATCGGGGAGCTGATCGACGCCCTGGGCGCGCATTACGAATCGGAGAAACTCAAAGCCGAAGTCGCCGCCTGAAGTTTTGGTTTCTAGTTTCGGGTTTCCAGTTGGCGGTTGCTCTGCAAACCAGAAACCTGGAAACCAGAAACTGGAAACCATGCCCACGATATCCCAAGCCATCACCGAAGGCTCGCGCCGGCTGCAGGCTTCGGGCATCGACCAGGAGCGAAGGACTGCGGGCCTTCTGCTCCGCCATGTGATGGGCATCGACCGCACTCGCCTGCTCACGAGATCCGAAGAAAAAATCGATGAAGGCCAGTATCTTGCCTACCTCGCGCTTGTTGCACGGCGTGCTGCAGGTGAGCCGGCGCAATACCTGACCGGCCATCAGGAATTCTACGGTTTGGATTTCATCGTCACTCCGGATGTGCTCATTCCCAGACCCGAGACGGAGTTTCTGATTGAGCGAGTAATGAACCTGGTAGAAAATTCGAAACAGGATTCGCCGCTGATTGTGGACGTCGGCACCGGGTCAGGCTGCATCGCAGTCACCGTTGCGAAGCAACTACCACGCGCGCGATTGATTGCGACGGATGCTTCTCGCGCGGCCCTCGTTGTCGCTCGGACAAATGCTGAGCGGCACGGCGTGCGCGATCGTATCGAGTTTCTGGAAGGGGATCTACTTGCGCCGCTTGCTAAACGCGGGCTGGAAGGCGCCGTTGACGTCCTGGCCTCGAATCCGCCTTACGTCAACGAAGAGAGTTCCGAGTTGCTTCAGCGCGAGGTGCGCGACTGGGAGCCTCATGAAGCTCTGTTTGGCGGCGTCGATGGATTGGATTTCTATCGGCGGCTTATTGCCGAGAGCCCACACTACCTGAAGCCAGGAGGCTACGTCGTTTTAGAGATCGCCTTCTCGCAGGTTGATTCAATCTCCGAAATGGTTAAGGTCAGCGCGTTCGAGCTGGTCGACACAACTCGTGATCTCCAGGGGATTCCTCGCACGCTCTGTCTTCGAAGAGCTGCTTTGACCACGTCGCAACCACCGCTTTAGCGCTTTTTGAACCTCGCCCATCCGGGTCTTCCTGGAAGAAAGTCACAATTTCTTTGAAGATCATCGCCGCATTTCGGATACGTTATAGTGAAAGGCAACGATGGACGATGGAGACGCGATACGAGCGTGCAGCGCGGGAGACCGGGAGGCATTTCGCCATTTGGTTGAGAGCTATCAGGCCCAGGCAATAGGTCACGCGATCGGCATTCTCGGCAACCGCGAAGACGCGCTGGATGCGGTTCAAGACGCGTTTATCGATGCCTTTCAAGCGCTAAAACAGTTCGATCTGTCGCGCAATTTTTATCCCTGGTTTTACGTCATACTGCGAAACCGGTGTTACAAGTCCGCGGCCGCTCGAACCAGTCAGAAGACCGACAGTATCGAGGAAGCGGAAATCCTCGAGCCATCCGCAAGGATGCCCTATGAAGAACTTCTCCTTCTGGACCGGGCGCTCCTGCAGCTCGATCCCGAAGATCGCGAGATCATCACGTTGAAGCATCTGGACGGCCTCTCTTACAAAGAGCTGTCTGAGCGGCTCTCGATACCCGAGGGCACGGTGATGAGCCGGCTGTTCCACGCGCGCAGGCGGCTGCGGGAGCGGCTCACACGCACAACATCGAAGGCTCGTTAGAGGTAAAGCGCAATGAGCAAATTGAACTGTGAAGCGGTGCGAATGGCGTCGAGTGCAGCGTCCGACGGCCTTCGCGGCTCGTTGGAGCCTGCTCAACTGGAAGATCACCTTGCCCAGTGCGACGATTGTCGCCGCGAAGTAGAACGGCTTGGTGAAGTGATGCGGCTTCTCGATTCCCAGAAACGCCGAGTATCAAGCGACCAGTTGTGGAGGGGAATCGAGGCGCGGCTGGCTGCGCAAACGCCGGCCAAGGAAGCATCGCGCGACCTCAGGCTCCTCGTGCCAACGGGCGTTGTTCTGCTTGCATACAAGCTGTTCGAGCAGCTCGCGGTCCACAACACCGGGGTCCAGATTAAACTCGTGCCGCTGCTGCTGGTGATAGCAGTGTTTGCTCTCTTGAAGGAGAACCCGTTCAGGATCAACGCCGAGTTACAACTCAAAGGAGAGTCAAGAAAATGAGCAACCAGGAATCAACATCTTTCGCCGTGCTCGGTCAGAAGTACGCTTATGCGACGGCCTCGCTGATCATGGGCATTGTATGTTTCGTTAATTTTGCGGGGCTGGAAAAGGCTGTGCTGGCAATCGTTTTCGCGTGGCTGGCATTGAAGCGCGAGCCCGAACCACAACTGACCGAGCGCCGGCGCTGGGCCAGGATCGGCGGCGCGATGGGCTTGTTTGTGCTGATCTTCATCCCGCTGCTGGTACTATTAAATCTCGACCGGCTGCGAGTAATCATTGAGGCTCTGCAAAAACTCAGCGAGGCCAGGTAAGGCTGCGGTGGGCCGAACTCTGGAGGATAAGAGGATAAAATGTCGAAGAACCGTATTCTACTGTCTCTTGTGACCATTCTTTGCGGGTTGATTCTGCCGGCGCGCCTTACGGCTCAGAGGAATCCTACAAACGCAGAGTCGAAGCTTCCACCCGCTGCGCCACTGCTCTCACCTTCAATCTGTGGGAAAGGCGTCTTCTCGCTCTGGTTGGGCGAGCAGTCGATTGGGCGCGAAGAGTTTGAGATTAAATGTCAGCCCGAAGGCGGCTATGCGGTGAGCGGTCACACGGATCTCAAAGTGCCGGGCGCTGCGATCGATTTGAACACGAGGCTCGAAGTGGACAAATCCGGCGAACCCTTGTCCTCAACGGCGAAGGGCTCGGTAGGCGGCAAGCCATTCGATCAATCCGTCGTTGTGAAAGGCGCGGTAGCCACTGTTACATCCAGCGGTGGTACAAAGGAGCTGCCATTCGCCAGGGGAACTGCGCTTCTGGGCGGCAATGTTTTCAATATGTTTCAGTTCCTCCTTGCTCGTTATGACGCCGTCAAAGGAGGAACCCAGGAGTTTCAGGTTTTCCCAAACCTCCCCGGCAGAATCGAGCGCGTCGCGCGCGACGAGGTTCAAGCCACCGGCATAGCAGCTTCACCGGCGCCTTCCGCTTTCGATCGGTATAGCATTACCGTGGCCAATTCCAACGTCATCGCATGGGTCGACACGAAAGGCCGCGTTGCCGTATTAGCGATTCCATTACAGAACTTTGCCGCGGTGCGCGAAGAATATTCCATCTTTGTCCCCTCCTTCAAAGCCATCCTGTCGGCCAGGATGAAAGAGACGGAGGTCGATTACACAGCTCCGGCAGGCGCTCCGTTCACCGCCGAAGAAGTGACGGTCGAGGCGAAGGGCTTCACGCTTGCGGGCACTTTGCTGTTGCCAAAGACCGGCAAAGCTCCGTTCCCGGCAGTAGTCACCATCACTGGCTCGGGCCAGGAAACTCGCGATGAGGCTCTGCCTCTGCCTGGTCTTGAAAAATACAGACCTTTTCGGCAGATCGCTGAAGCTCTCGCAAGCCGCGGAATAGCCGTGCTGCGAGTCGATGATCGCGGCGTTGGAAATTCCAGGGGCGGCGACACGCTCTTGGTCTCGACCAGCGCCAATTTCGCGGATGATGTTCGCGCGCAGGTTGATTTTCTCCGCGAGCGCCGAGATGTTGATCCCAATCGAATTGTGCTTCTCGGCCACAGCGAAGGCGGAATGATCGCGCCGATGGTTGCGGCAAACGATCCACGAATCGCCGCAATTGTGCTGCTTGCCGGACCCGGCAAGCGCGGCGACGCGATCATTGCCTATCAAGTGAATCAAGGTCTCGAGAGCGACGCGACATTGACTGAGGAAGTGAAGGCAAAGGCGAGGGCCGAGCAGCAAGACGCGATGCGTAAGGCAATCGACGGCGACCCCTCAGCGCCCGAGCTGATGCGCAGCCCGTGGATGCGATACTTTCTTGCATACGATCCGCTGCCGACGATTCGCAAAATCCGCCAGCCGATATTGATCTTGCAAGGCGAGCTCGATCGGCAGGTGACCGCGGATCAGGCGGAGATTCTCGCGAAAACGGCTCGCGAGGCCGGCAATCACGACGTTACTGCGCGGGTGTTTCCGGGATTGAACCATCTCTTCCTTCCGGCGAAGACGGGCGCGGTCAGTGAATACTCTTCGCTTACCACTAACACGATCCCCGACGAAGTCATGAAACAGTTAAGCGACTGGCTTGTAGAAAGGCTGAAGGCGCCGAAATGATGTTTTGACGGACCGCACGCTTTTTTGGACTGCGGCGGCTGGTCTTCGCGACGCCGCTTTCGGTCCACGGTTCCTGGAATCACAAAGGAGAACGCGGCGTCGCGAAGACTCGCCGCTGCAGTCCAAATGATCCGCAGTCTTTGTCTAACATTGATGGTGTTGATGGGGCTCGCGATCGGCGGCCAGTTCTCTATGTGGACTTCGGTGGGGGAGACCGCACCGGCTGACGACGCAGACCCGGCTCTTCAAACCCCGCTGTTACGCGTAGCCATCGTCGGGTTCGCTCCTGCAACGGCGGCCAACAAGCCAGGGGAGTTGTCGCTCGCCGAAGCGCTGAGTCGCGATGCGCGAGTAGCGTTGATCGATCCATCGATCATCCAGTCAGCGCTGGTAGGAATCGATTACGGCGGCTCGATCAACATGAGTAAGGATGAAGCGCGGAAGCTTGGCGCGGCGATTGGCTG
>DATLWF010000007.1:0-8833 GCA_035576605.1 Blastocatellia bacterium
TATCTTTCAATATTTTGACGATTTCTTTGATGAGATGGCGGGGCTGCAGAGTTATGCGTTCGCCCTCAATGCCCCGGGCGAAGGAGAGCACCTGTTTGACAAGGCCGGCGCCGCGCTCGGCGCTGGCTTGAAGCATTGCCAGCAACCGCTGCCCATCTTCGTCCGTGAACCTGGCCTGCAATAGTTGAATTGACATCATGATCGGCGATAGCAGGTTATTAAAGTCGTGCGCTATTCCGCTTGCCAGCGTACCGATGCTTTCCATCCGCTGCGCGCGCAGGAATTGAGCCTCGACTTTTCTTTTGTCGGTGACGTCGGTATTGATCACCAGCACCGATTTCGGTTCGCCTCGGTCGTCGCGAACGAGCGTCCACCGGCTTTCGACGATGATCTCTTTGCCGTCTCTGGTGACCTGTCGCAACTCGCCCTCCCATTCTCCCGTGCTGAGTACTGCGCGCTTAGCATCATTGAACACAGCGAGGCTGTTCCTATAGATGAGGTCCTTCAAGTCCCGGCCGATGACTTCCGCAGCCGGCCAGCCGTAGATTCGCTCGGCGCTCTTGTTCCAGAACAGAAACCTGTCTTCGAGATCCCTCACCAAAATTGCGTCCTGAGCGTTGTCCAGCAGCGTTGCCTGCTCGCGAAGCTGCTCCTCGGCGCGCTTGCGCTCGGTGATGTCGTTGCGAATTGCGACGTACTGATAAGGCTTGTCCCTGTCGTTCAAGAACGGAACAATGGTTGTGTCCACCCAGTAGATGCTTCCATCCTTGGCGCGATTCTTGATCTCCCCTTTCCAGACTCGCCCGCTCGCGATCGTGGTCCACAGATTCCTTATGAATTCCTTCGGATGGTAAGCAGAGTTGATGATGCGGTGGTCCTGTCCTAAAAGCTCCTCTCGCGAGAACTTCGAGATCTCGCAGAACTTGTCATTCACATATTTAATAATTCCGCTCTGATCGGTTATCGCTACTATCGACGATTCGTCCAGTGCGAATTTGATGTCGGCGAGTTCCCGAAGCGATCGTTGTAAGTCCGCTTCGGTTTGGCGATGCGTCGCTTCGGCTTCCTCGTCTAAAGAAGTAACCATTCGTTCACTCGGCTAGCGCCTTTCAGCGGTCTTCCAGTAACCTGGCCTCATTCCTGGGAGCGACACGCCGAGCCCATGGTACAAACCCGCACTTGCTCACACAAGTAAGAAGTGAAACAGTCGGAAATTGGCGGTTAGCGTCTGGAGTTGCTGGCTAGTGTCCTGAGTTCAATTCTCTTGCCGGGCACTAGTAGTCAGGGAGTGCCGTATCTCTGGTAGGCCGCCAAGATGAGTTTATTTCTCTCCGACGCCGCTCATCTTGTCGATGCGAATGCGGAAGATAACCACCGAAGACTGTCCATCGTGAACCGGAACAGATTCGACCGGCGTCAGATTGGGAAAGCGTGCGTAGAGCGCTCGCACCGCCCGGTCGCGTTCGGTTGGGTCGGTGACTTCCTGGTAGTCGCCAAAGGCGATAGCGCTGCGCCAGTGATAGGAATCTGTCACCTTGTCGACCTGAAGGCAGGCTCTCGGGTTTGCGCGAAGCGCCTCAACTTTTCGCCCAGGCAGCGAGTGTACATAAATGCTGTCCCCGTCCAGGATATAGTTGATCGGGACAACATAAGGGCCGCCTTCATAGACACAACCGAGCCGCCCGACACGGCTAACGGTGAATAATGCGCGCGCTTCCTCCTGGCTCAGTCGTGTAATCATCGCAGACACCTTAGTGAAACGTGAAACGTGAAGCAGGCTCGTGGTCGGGAACGGTGGCTTGCCGTGGCTCTGCTTCGCAAAAGTAAGCATTGACTGACAGAATAAGAGCGGGGGCAAGCCACCCTTACCGACCACGAGCCTGGTTCACGTTTCACTCGTCACGTTTCACTCGTCACGTTTCACTCATCACGTTGCCGACTTCGAACTATCCCGACCGAACACTTCGCGTGTGACGCGACAGCTTGGGAGACCGAGCCGAGCCATAGCCTTGTCAGCCCGCGATAGCCGTGCGAACCCATCAGGATCAGGTCGGCGTCCCAAACGTCCGCCTCGTCGATGATGGCGTGCTTCGGATGGCCCCTCACAATCTCGGTGGAAACACGAAGCTGATCACCCTGCCCTTCGCGCACTCGATCCGCGGCCTTGTTGACTATCGACCGAGCCTGATCCTCGCCGGCCGCCTCGAGAGCTTCAATGTAGTTGTCCGGAGGCACCCAGGTTTCAACCGTTGGCAGTAACGGCGGCTCAACTACCGAAATAATTTTCAC
Organism: Blastocatellia bacterium; assembly: GCA_035576605.1. Classification (GTDB taxonomy): domain Bacteria; phylum Acidobacteriota; class Blastocatellia; order UBA7656; family UBA7656; genus Onstottus_A. Next base: position 2,290 of record DATLWF010000007.1, read on the forward strand.
CTCGGAGTTCACGGGCCAGGGTTTAGTGGCTACTTCGTTGACAGCTGCATCGCTGAAGGTTGATCCGTCAATCGCCAGTAGTATTTTCATCTTCAGTCCCTCCTCGCCGGCCTGAATATCAAATTCAGGCAGTGAGTTTCGCAAGCGCCGGCCTCAGCGGGCGGGCTATAAGCACGGGGCAAGGCGCCTGACGCAGCACCCGGTCTGCATTTGAACCGAATAGTGCGCGCATCCCAAACCCGGTGCCGCTCGCCCCCATGCATATCAGGTCAATATTCTGCTCATCGGCGTAGGATAGCACCTCGCGATAAGGATGTCCCTCACGTACGGCCTGCTTTACATCGCACCACACCCGGGTGTCTGCAGGCACAGAGCTGTGAAGGCGGCTTGCTGCTTCCCGGAATCCGTTGTCGGCCCCGGATGGCAAGAACGCGATCTCGGGCGTTGCCGGTTTGACCGTGCGCGCCGGCAATACGTGCAACATGTGGACTTCAGCTTGATACTCCTGGGCAAGCGATAAGCCATAGGAGAGCGCCAGCTCGGAGTCGCTGGAAAAGTCGTACGCGATAAGCACGCGCTGGAGTCCAATCTCGTTGGTCGTAACGCCGGCCCAGTCTTGTTCGCGGGGATGAGTGATCAGCACCGGGCACGGCGCGGTGCGACAGATTGATTCCGCTGTCGAGCCCATCAAAGCCGCCGCGTAGGGGCGCCTGCGCGAGCGCATCACGATGAGGTCGATCCTTCGCTCCGCCGCCGCCTGCCCAACGGCGGTCTTCGGATCGCCATCGACCAGCAGAGTCTCCCAGGTGAAGTTCGCAGACGTCGGAAGTCGCAGGTGCTTTCGAACCGCAGTGTCGAGGAGCCGCCCAATGTGTTCGCGTTCGCGCGAGCCGCTGACCGCATAACTGTCCACACAGTTGATCACTAACAGCTTTGCGCCGTAGGCCTTCGCCAGTGCAATGCCGTAACGAAGCGACTCGTCGGATTCCGCCGTAAAATCGATAGGGCAGACAATACGCTCAAAGTTTATTCGCTCGTTGATGGCCATGAGCCGTTCGTGCCTCCTAAGCGAAGCATCCCCCTTCTCGCCGTCTGGAGAGCAACGACCGTGCCGGTCGAATTCGTTAATTATGCCCCTTGAATTCCGTTAATTAGTTTAGGAACAGGATGACAAGTTGCGAAATATGTACCAGTCAGAGTGGAGAATCACCCAGAAGGGCAAAGGCCCATTTTCTATTTTCTATTTTCTATCTTCTATTTTTTATTTGCTATTTGCCATCGACTGCTTCTCTTCAATAGCAAATGAAAAATAGAAGATAGAAAATAGAAAATAGAAAATGGGCCTTTGCCATTTGCTCTTACCGCGCTGCAGCGTCGTCGAGTTTCTTGAGCCGGTAGCGGAGTTGATCGCGTGAGATGCCTAACAGTTCGGCGGCCCGAGTCTGATTACCGTTGCTACGATCGAGGGCCTGCCTTACGAAAGACATCTCCACGTCATCCAACACAACACCCTCAGGCGGGAGCCGAAACGGAACATCGGAGGCTTGGGGCGCGGCAGCTTGAGATTGCTGGCCGCGCTCTGGCAGTTGCTCGCTTGCCCATCCGGCCGCGGACTGCCGGCCGACGTCGCCGCCGTTCTTCCCGAAACCACGCGGCAGGTAAGTCGCGGTTATCAAGTCTCCGTCCTCGAGTATCATCACGCGCTCGATGACGTTGCGCAGCTCACGCACGTTGCCAGGCCACGGATACTGGCGAAACGTCTCTGCAACCTCGGGCACAAGTCCGCGAACGCGCTTGCGAAGCCGCTCGTTGAATTGGTTGATGTAATGTTGTGCGAGCAGAATCGCGTCATCGCCGCGCTCGCGCAACGGAGGTATGTCGATTTGTATGACCGACAGTCTGTAATACAAATCCAGGCGGAAGCGTCCGGCTTCGCTCTCGGCTTTGAGATCTCGATTGGATGAAGCGATCACTCGCACATCGAGTGGGAGGTCTCGAAGTCCGCCGACACGCCTGAAGGAACCTTCCTCCAGCACTCTGAGGAGCTTTGCCTGAACACTCAGTTCCAACTCGCCGATCTCGTCGAGGAAAAGTGTGCCGCCTTCGGCTTGCTCGAATAAGCCCTCCTTTCGCGCCTTCGCATCGGTGAACGCGCCCTTTTCGTAGCCGAACAATTCGCTCTCGATCAAGTTCGCCGGAATCGCGGCGCAATTGATCGCGATAAATGGTAATTCGGCGCGGCGCGACCCGTAGTGAATCGCCTTGGCTACCAGGTCCTTGCCTGTCCCCGACTCGCCTTGAAGGAGAACAGATGACACCTCGCTCTCGGCCAGCTTCCTGGCGAGAGCGAAGACATCACGTAATCCCGGCGATTCGCCTACTATTTGATCGAAGCTGAACTCCCGCGCGCGCTCGCGGCGAATGAGCCGAACTTCCTTTCGCAGCGACTGGGCTTCGATACCGTTGCGAATGGTAATCTGAAGCTCTTCCAGATTAATGGGCTTGCCGACGAAGTCATAAGCGCCGCCGCGCAGTGCGGCGATCGTATCCGCCACGAGCACGCTGCCGGTCATCATGATGACGACCGCATCAGGTTGCCGGCGTTTGATCTCGCGCAAGCCGTCGAGCCCCGAACCATCGGGCAGGTTTACGTCCAAAAGCACCGCTGCAGGTTGATCAGTTTCGAACGCAGCAAGCGCAGCAGACACGGTTCCGGCTTCATTGCAAGAGTAGCCCCAGCTACGCAGAGCTTCGGTAAGCGCCCAGCGAATCATCTGATCATCGTCTACAATGAGAACTTTTTCTTTGGGCATCTCACCTACTCTGACACCAGCATTGGAGCGGCGACAATTTCAGACTTTCCTTTTAGCAATCCAGTTCCTGATTCGCCATTAACTCTGACAGTCAAGGGTCGCCCGGGTATCGATGCAGCACTGATCAGGTGGGCCAAATCATATCACTGCAGCGAAAGCGCAAACAAGAAAAGCGCCGACGACGAATTCGGCTTCAGCTTTCCAACGCATTCACCTGGCCAGAGCCGGCTCCGTGAAGTTGCCGGCTACAAGTTGCAGGCGAAAAGATCCCACGTGTACAGCCTACGCCGTAGCGTTCCGAGTTGAGTCCGTTGGCTTTAAGGTAAATGTGTCTGAGGAATGGTGGCCGAGAGGTACGGGATGTACATTACCCCTGGCCGGAGGTTGGCATAAGACAGCTGCGCTGCCCAAGAGCCAGAGCTTAAGCATTAACATCGACCACGCCTACTCGGCCTTCCGCTTCGCTACACAGCCCACGACCGCTCCAATCCCGAGGCAACCTGGTCATACTCTTCATATGTGCCCGCCCCCAGCTCCGCCTCTGCTCGCCTGAAGCCTTCGCTGAGCCAGGTCTTGTCTTCCTCATCAAGTATCTCCTCGGCGAGCCTGAGCAAGATACCGTCCTCTTTATCGATGTGACTAAGTAAGTGATCGGTGTACCGCCGAGCAGCTTCGATGAAGCGTTGCCTTGCTTCCGGGTCCACGCTTCTGTAGCCTTCAGTTGCAAGACGCATTTCGGCAGTTAGATCGCTCTCAATCCGGTGTTCCCGCTCAATTACACCCAGGGGGCCGCCGTCTCGTGTTATGCCCTGCCGCTGGAGCATCGGAAACAGATATGTTTCTTCCTTTCCGTGATGATGACGATCCGCATACGTGCTGATGAAATCGACAAGCTGCGAAAGAACTTCGGCTGGCACCTGCTGTCCCCATTCAAGTCTCGTGCACACTCCTTCGAGGGCTCGCAGGACCCGCTCGATGACGCGGTGCTCATGCTTGAGAATGTTAAGCGGATGCGTCATTTCATGCAGCCTCTGTACACGACGAACCGCCGCCAGCCGGCGCCCCAGAGCGGAGACCGAGGACGGCGGATCGCTCAATCACACCGGCGCACCGCGCGCGGGCGGCTCGTCAATTCAGTACAAGTCTGCCCCGCTCGCGGCAACGCTCTTGCCTTCGACGGCGCGCACACAGGTCGTCAGACCGTCGCCGTCGAACGCTCGTAAGATGAGAGGGTGGGAGAATCATGAAGCCGGGGTCGAGGGTGCTATCTCGCCCGCAGGACCCTCTCTCGATAAATGCAGCGGCAGGGACGGCTCCATGCCTGCAGGCAGGGTACCTGGTTGCCATAAGGAAAATCTATGACCGCCGTCACAGGTCCGCGTGACTGTTGTCACGGATGACTGTCACTCATCAAGTACTCGTGGATCGCTCGCGAAGCTCGCTTCCCATCCCCCATCGCCAGAATCACCGTTGACCCGCCGCGCACTACGTCGCCGCCTGCGTACAAACCGGGACGACTCGTCAGGCCCGTTTCATCCGTGATGATGTTGCCCCATTTCGTGGTATTGAGGCCCGGCGTAGTTGACTGAACCAGAGGATTCGGGCCCTGGCCGACGGCGACGATCACCGTGTCTACATCAAAACTGTGCTCGGATCCTTTGATGGGAACCGGTCTACGGCGGCCGCTGTCGTCGGGTTCCCCGAGTTCCATGTCGATTACTTCCATGCCGGTCACCCACCCGCGGGTGTCGCCGAAGAATTGAGTAGGGCTGGTGAGAAACTTGAACTCGATGCCCTCTTCCCTGGCATGCTCGACCTCTTCGGCGCGAGCCGGCACCTCTGCGCTCGAGCGGCGGTAGACCATGTAGACCTTCTCGGGCCCGAGCCTCAACGCGACTCTCGCCGCGTCCATCGCGGTGTTGCCTGCGCCGAGCACCGCGACGCGCTTGCCGACTCTCACCGGCGTGTCGTACTCGGGAAACTTGTAAGCCTTCATCAGATTCACGCGAGTCAGAAACTCATTGGCCGAGTAGATGCCCGCGAGGTTCTCGCCCGGAAGATTCAAGAAGTAAGGCAAGCCCGCGCCCGTTGCCAGAAACACCGCGTCGTAGCCTTCCTCGTCCAACAACTCGTCGACGGTTTCGGTCTTTCCGATCACGCAGCTCGTCACGAACTCGACGCCGATGTTTTCGAGCTGCCGGATTTCGATACCGACGACGCTCTTCGGCAAGCGAAATTCAGGGATGCCGTACGCGAGCACACCGCCGAGTTTGTGAAGAGCTTCAAACACGGTGACCTTGTGACCCATCCGCGCGAGATCACCCGCCGCAGTGAGTGACGCCGGCCCAGAACCGACTAACGCGATTCGTTTTCCGGTTTGAGGAGCTATGAATGGCGTCGCGAACGAGCCGCGGTCGATTTGAAAATCAGCGACGAAGCGTTCGAGGCGGCCGATTCCCACGGACGTCCCTTTGATGGCGTTGACGCAACGCGCCTCACACTGGTCTTCCTGCTGGCAGACGCGGCCGCAGATCGCCGGCAGGCTGTTCTTCTCGCGGATGATATTCGCAGCGCCGAGATAGTCGCGCTTTAGAATCGACAGGATGAAATGAGGTATGTTGATCTCAACCGGGCAGCCGGTTATGCAAGTCGGGTTCTTGCAGTTGATGCACCGCTGGGCTTCGAGCAGAGCTTGCTCTTCGGTGAAGCCGATGGCCACTTCGCAAAAGTTCCTGCGCCGCGCGAGTGGCAGCTGGCACGGCATCTGCTGACGGGGCGCTTTGGGGGTTCGTTTGATCCTGACTTGCTCGGTTACCAATTGTGATTCTCCGTTCAAACCAATCCTTCGAATCTCGCGACCTGCTGGTTCTCGAAACGCTCGAGCGCCAGATTCTCTTCTTCCACATAAGCCCGATTGCGCAGGATCAGTGTGTCGAAGTCGACCTGGTGTGCGTCGAATTCGGGACCATCCACGCACGCGAAACGAGTCTTGCCGTCGACGACGACCCGGCATCCTCCGCACATGCCTGTGCCGTCGATCATCACCGGATTCAAGCTTACGAGTGTCTTGATGTTGTAAGGTTCGGTCAGCTCGGCGACCGCGCGCATCATCGGCATCGGACCGATCGCGTAGACCACATTGGGATCACGGCCTTCACAAATCAAGTCGCCCAGCGGGTCGACGACGAGCCCATGCCTCTCATAGCTGCCGTCGTCGGTGACTATGTAAAGCTCGTCGCTCGATTCGCGCATCTCGTCTTCGAGGATCAAGAGGCTCTTAGTGCGGGCGCCGATGATTGAGATGACCTCGTTGCCCGCGGCCTTTGCTGCCCTTGCGATCGGCAGCACTTCGGCGGTCCCGACTCCACCGCCGACGCACACGACGGTGCCGAAGTTGTCGATTGGCGTCGGATGACCGAGAGGACCGATCACGTCGGCAAGCTCATCGCCGGCGCAAAGCGAGTTCAGCAGGCGAGTGCTCTTGCCGACGCCCTGGATGATGAGTGTGATGCTCCCGCGCTCGATATCCGAATCAACTATGGTCAGCGGTATGCGCTCGGCGTATTCGTTAGCCCGGACGACCACGAAGTTACCGGCTTTCCGTTTCCTGGCGATTTTGGGAGCTTCGATGATGAAGCGACAGATGCCTTCAGCTATCGGCGCTTTTTCGAGTATTCGGTTTCCCATCGAGTACCTCTAAACGAACATGTCGCGGTGTACACCGCGACATG
>DATLWF010000008.1:0-5740 GCA_035576605.1 Blastocatellia bacterium
CGCGAGCGTGACGCGAAACGGTTGCGTCGAGTCTTTCACTTCGCCGGTGATAACGAACTGCTGGCCGCTGTCGGTAAAGGTGTTCGTCTGGTTCACGAAGATCTTGGGCGTGGCATCAAAAGCTCGACCCAGATTCAACAAGCCCCAGCCCTGTCGAGCCTGGGGAAGGTCTCCGCCCGCGCGTTCGCCGCTCATGTAGGTAGTCGTGTTGAGCAGGATAGCTTTGACGAGCGCCGCGGTTGGTGGTTCGCCTTTGCCGATCAAAAACTGACGCACCAGAGCGGCGGCCCCTGCCACCTGCGGCGTTGAATGACTCGTGCCCGACGACCATGTGTACAACGTCTGCCCTTTCGGGAAGTAGAGCTCGCTGGAGTCCGGGCCACACACGCCGGATCCGTCAAACAGCGCGTTCTGCGACGCCGCGCCTTCAATGTGAGTGCCCGGCGCAGTGATGTCGGGTTTCATCCGCCCATCGTCACATGGCCCGCCCGAGGAAAAGAATGCGATGTCCATGGCGCTGTCGGAATCGGCGTCTTTCACGTTGCAGCCGTCGGTGCCGTCTTTGCGCGAGCTCTCGCCTGCCGCGACCGAAATTACATTTTTGGCCGTGCCCGGCGCGCTGCTGCGCTTGACCGACCCGGTGTTTCCGCCGGCGAACAGTATCGTAGTCTCCTGGTTGCCGGGTTGATCGGGCGCCGCATCCCGCACTCGCGAGTCGTATTCCTGCGAATCTATCGAGTACGTATTTGAAGCCTCACCCCAACTGTTGGACATAACGCGAGCACCATCGCGATAAGCATCCGATACGAGCCTGGTGTAAGGGTCGATGAGATCGAAGAACCCGTTGGATTGAAAAATCTTGGACGAACCGATCAACGCGAACGGCGCAACGCCCAAGCCGTAGTTGAATCCCGACGGGTCGCGCGAGTCTTTGTCCGAAGACATATTCGCGCCGGCAGCGATCGACATGTTGAGCGTGCCGTGTCCCTGAGTGTCGCCCGGGTCAAGCTCGGAAGTGTAATCGCGCGCATACAAAACGCGGCTCTGTTTGTTTGAATCGAGAAAGTCAGGGTGAAGCTTGTCCGGCGTGATGACTCCCCGATCGATACCGGTGTCCGAGACGTCGATGGCGAAGTTGAACGTTGACGCAAACCCGTGCGCCGCAAGCCACGCTGCGTAGCCCGGCCCTCGGGCCGCTGTGCGATCGGCGGTCAATTCGCCGGCTACTATCTGGTCCGAGCGCTCGTCTAACAACTGAGGCGGAGTCCACGGCTCGACGTTGACCACGCTCGGCAAAGCGGCGAGGTCGGCGATCCGGCTCGCATCGATCTTGATCCGCAAGTTGGTAAAGTTGAGCACGCCGTAGGAATCAAGCAGGACCCGCGACGCCAGCTTCCTTGCCTGTTTAACTTCGGCGTTTTCTCGCGCATTGCGTTCGCCCTTGCCAAGAGCCAGTTGGACTGCAACGGTGACTTCGCCGGTCGCGGCGGCCATCGCTTCGCCCAGCACGGGATGAATCTTGTGCTCGTCCAGAAACGGACCTTCCCATTGAACGAAGCCTTCGCCGCGAGCTTCAGCGCTCTGAGTGCTGCTCATCAACCGGGCTCTAGCGTTTGAATCGCCGCGCACAAGGTAGCCGTTGTTCGGGACGTATGCGATTGTTTCGAACCCGCTCGCCTCGAGCTGCTCAAGCCACGCCCGCTTGACCGGACCCACGAATTGAACCAATCGAAGCTCGGCGCCCCCCGTACTCTTGTCACTTTCGCTAGTTTCAATGCCGCGCGAAGCAGAGGCTTGCAAACCGTAAGAGGCTGCCGAGCGGCCCATCCCAACAAAGGCGCCCGTCGTTTCATCGTCGGTCGTATCAATCGCGCCGGACCGAAGAAGCAGAACGTTGAGATCGTCACGCACGACCAGCGAAGCAGAGGAGCCGAGGCGCTGAGGGGCAGAGAGGATTGAGACTCCGTCGTCTCCGCTCCTCAGCTTCTCCGACTGCTTTTCCTCTGCGCTCGCAAGAGCGCTTTCATCCATAGCCAGCAGTTTGAAAGACCCGTAGTCAGCAATCTCGATGGCCCCTGAAGACTTTGCCTGAGCGAGCGCATCCGCGTCAGCGCTGGAGACCACAGCCTTGTGAAACCTCCCTGGACTCCGATATGCGCCGGCATTGATCGAACTGTGTCCATAAACGCTGCCTGCTTTGACCGATGACCGTCCGCCGGCGACACTCGGTCGGAGACTTGCACTGACCGCCGAGATGGACACAAAAAGTGCGATCGCAAAAAAACAAAATGCTAAGCGCATTCGCATTGAGGCCTCCTGAAGTGGAACAGAATCCAGCGTGTGCGGCTCACCGCGGCTTATAGATGAAACCGAACAGCTTCCACTCTCCGCCTTCATCCTGGAAATTTAACGTAATTTCTCCATGTGACTGTTGGGACGAAGTTCTGTAAACCGGCGATGCAATACGACTTTTGCCTTCTGCCTGAAACGACATGCTTATTCGTTGAAAGTCGAGAATCTTGCCTTGCTCGGCGACCTGCCTGAGGTTGTCAGTCACCGTCTGTCGGGTCTGTTTCGCCTGGAACCCCTTCGCGGCATCATTGTAGATCATGTCGTACTGCTCGTTACCGAGTCGCTGGAAGAACTGAGCCGCGGCTTTGTCGATGTCGTCGGTGGGAGCTTCGTGGGACAGGAGCGAGCAGCCAGCGGGTAACATAGCTATGGAAAACATCACCAGAGTGACTACCTTTCGAAACATCCGTACCTCGTGTCTGGGAGATTTCAATTTGCGTGGAGCGGACTGGAAACAATAGCAGCAGAGGGAGCAGAGGAGCAATGAAGCGGAAGTCCGTAGTCAGCGGTCAGCAGTTCGTAGTTCGGCCTTTAGGCGGAAGTTTGTAAGCTCGGTGGCAAGTCGGAGGACGCTACAAACTTCCGCCTAAAGGCCGAACTACGAACTGCTGACCGCTGACTACGGACTACCATGAATAGAAAACGTGTTCGGTGGTGATCGGCCCGGCCGACTGGCGGGTGAGGTGGACCTCCCGGATAGTGGACGCCGCGACGAGACTCGACAGGTTCTCGCTGAAGAATTTCACCTCGCGTTCTTCTTCTTCGTCCTTCTTGCCGCGACTCGGCTTGGTTGGCTGATCTCGCCCATCGAGCGTCGACATCAAAGTGTCGAACGCGGACTTGGCGGCGGCGACCTTTATCAGCGCATAGAACTCAACGAGGCCCTCGGTCTTTTCTGCCGAGGGTGTTGAGGCTTTAGACGCTTGCAGTATGTCGCTAGCTAACTCTCTGCTGGAGGCCAGCACCAGATAGCTCCCGGATACCGAGTACGCCGCCCCCTGTTCCAGAAGCGACTGAGCGACAAATCGAACCGCGCCTTCATCCTGCCACTCGAGCCGCGGCTGTGTGCCTGCAACTACAAACCTCGCGCGCAGTTCGCTTAATATCGCGACCTCCAACGCCTCGCGATTGACGGCGGCATCGGGTTTCAACTGGGCGACGATCGCGCGCTCGAACCTCACGAACGGCTTACCTGCTTCAGACCGTGACCTCACCAGCTCGCAGTAGGACGTGGTTGAAACATTCGCGAGAATCGGGCCGACGCTTTTGGCAAAGTCGCTCCCCGCCGGCTCGCTGGAACTTGTCTTACGCAAAACCTGACCGCCATCCCCGGACCCCCGCTTTGGTGCTTGCTCGTCATCGACGTCTATGTCAAAGCGAGAGTCGAGGCGGCTGTAGCGCTCGGCGCGGGTATGCTCATCCTCCTTCCCATCCGTGCGAGTGCGATCGGGGATCTCAGGCGGAGACCAGGATTCTACAGGAAGCTTGCCGAATAAAGATTCCTCAATCTCGGACGACAAATGTTCCGGTGCGGCAGCGGAGTGTACCTGAACGAGTTGCGCGTTGGCTGGAGCAAACTTCATAAAAGCGTTCACCTGATCTGCGCTCATGGACCCGGCCCCCAACCCCTGACCCGCGACCCCCATCTTGAACCATCGCTGTTCGTTCATTCCCTCGCGAGTGATTCGCAAATCGATCAACCCGCTCTCGATGTTCGCAAGCGCGCCCGATACGTTCTGATGAATCCAATAGTTGTCAAAGTAGCGATTGCGGTTCAACCGCGCCTGGTCCAGCCACATCGTGACATCGTGGGCCGAGAATCCTCCCGCCTGTTCGGCCAACGCGATAACATCAGAACTCAACGAGTCCGCGCCCGTCGCCTTTGCATTGGATACCGCCCGAATCATCAAGCCTTCGGTCGTCGTAACAATGAGCATGCCCTCGACGTACGCAAAGCAGAACTGTTGATTCAATCGCCCGCCGTCGGTGGTTACGTCTCGAACGTAATATGAAGTCCCATCCGCCGACCGCTCCGAAAACTGCGGCGCCAGCTTGAAGAGCGCTGATGCAACGGCGCGAGCGCGGGGGACTTCGGTGACAAACACGATCTCGAGTTTACCGATATCGTAGACCGAGACGGCGGAAGCGCGGCCCGCGAGCTCAGCCAGCCGCTTCTCGTCGAGCCCGACACCAATCGCGGTCTCGAAATCCTTCTTGCGGTCTTGAAGCTTCAGGTACACGTGCGACTTCTGAAACGCCGCAAAGCTGGCGCTATCATAAAACTTAGAGCGCACCGGCGAGGCGAGCCAGGTCTTCATAAGCGCCGACAGGTCGCTCGCCTGGACGTAAACCATCGCGCCGCGCGGCATCACAGCGGCGAGCTTGAGTTGTTCGGCCACCGGTCGCGCTTGTTGACCATCCGAGCGATGCGCCAGCGCCAGCATCGCCACGGCGATCAGAAGAATCAGCTTTTTCATTTTCATCGAACTCCCCAGTCCGGTGCTCACTTCAAATAGCCATGTCGAAACAAATAGCCAAGAACCGGATCAAGTTGAGCGTCGCCCAAGTCGGAATTCACCATGTCCAGAACAAACCGTTCGGCACTTGCATCCCAAACAAATTGTAGTTTCCGCTTCACAGAGGTAGTCCAATGAAACTTGGGTCTTAAAACGAAGTCTCTGAATATTTCGTAATGTACGGCAATCGCGCAATCATCACCTAAGGCCTCGCTTGGAACTTTCGAGTTGAGTTCGTAATCGTCAGCCTCGCCCTGAACCGAATGGCCTGAAACAGGATACGAAAGCACCTCCGAAAGGCCGTGGTTGCCAATATCGAGCCAACGCTCCTCGGAGCCCAAGAACCCGGTTCCGCCAGTCTGCAGCTTGACAACAAGCCATCGCTTGTCCCGGCAACTAACTATTCTGTGCTTTACGCCTTCATACTTATTCTCCTGAAACCCGACCGCGTTCATGAATTTCCAGTCGCCCTCTTTCTTGAACAACAAGAACCAGCAATCGCTTCCCCCGGCGTAGCATATGCGAAGGATGTCGTACTCTGGATTCACTCCTCCGGAGCTGATTTGGATCACTTGTGCTTTACACATACCCGGACAATCGCCTTCACGACACCCACATCTGCCCGGTGGGCCGGACTCGGTCACGACACCGAACTTTGCCCAGATCGCATCGAGATTCGTATCATCGTCGTGATCATTGATGTATCGCTCGATCTCGCCCGGAGAGTTCAAATGCGATATCGAGATCCTTTTCTCGGCTTCATCGAGATTCTGCGCATCGATCGAAGAGTTTAAGACGCTCGAGCGGCGAACGCCCGAAAATAGGATCAGCAGAACAAGCAGAGCAGATGAACCGATAATAAGATTGCGGTT
>DATLWF010000009.1:0-18359 GCA_035576605.1 Blastocatellia bacterium
CTGCAACGTGACGTTATACGCGGAGAACCCAACGGCGCCGCGGCCTGAGGCGGGCGGACGTCGGAGGCTCAAACTGAGGACCGCAATCGCAGCGAGCGAACCCACGACGCCGATTGCCAGAATCCTACGGAGCCGCACGGCGGACGCTGCGGTCGCAACTCGCTCCGGTTGGGCTACTGGGACACTTGTTTCGGTGGCGGCGCCGCTCGTCTCCGTCTCTTCCGCGACTATGCGTGTTCGGAGGTGCTCTTCGATAACCAACTCGGTGCTAAGTTCCGTTGACGCCCTAACCGGGGCCACGAACCGATAGCCACGCCACGGAATAGTCTGGATGTATTGAGGCTCGGCCGGATTCTCGCCCAGGGCCTTCCTCAACGTCGAAATATTTCGGGCAAGGCTTCCCTCTTCTACTGCGGTGTCAGGCCAGACTGCTTTTATCACTTCTTCTTTTTCGAGAATGCGACCACTGTTGGAGACTAGCACCAGCAGAATATCGAACAGCTTCGGAGTGAGCGCGACGGTCTCGCCACCTCTCAGCAACAGGCGCTCGGTTGTGTCAACGCGGAAGGGCCCGAACTCATAGAAGTGTTCTCCTTGCTGGACCATATCTGCTTACCGGACTTTTTCCAAACTTTATCCCGAACTTTTCCGAACTTCCAAAGGACTTCTGAACTGCCTCCAGAGTATTGTGCCGCGCGAGACGAGCGAGGGGAGCGATGACTTCAGCCTGGCAGCTCGAAGGAGACGCCGATTTTATCGCAACGTTTTGGCGAAGGCAATATAACCGTTTCGCATTGATTCTGAAGCCCGGTTTTGGACTCGAGCGCCGTCCTGGACACACTCGTCGAGCGAGTAAGAAGCGATTAAGAAATGACGGCTCTCAATGGATTGGAGACAGCGTGAGCATAAGACGAAGGACCGAAATCACAGTCGAGATGGATCGGATCTATGTGATACGCAGGCGCGGAGAACCTGTCCTGGCTCGGTGCGCTGAGTGTGGCGAGCAAACGAAGATGGTCACGGCGGATGAGGCAGCCGCGCATGCTCGCGTCAGTTCCCGCACGATCTACCGTTGGATTGAGACTGACAAGCTCCACTTCATGGAATCACGCGAAGGAACGTTGCTCGTCTGCCTCCGTTCTCTCGGCACGCTCTAAACTGAAAGTGAGGATACGCTAAACATGAACCGACTACATATTCTATTTCTTGTCTTTCTACTAGTCGCGAGCGCTGTGGTAGTGAGTTCACTTCCTGCCGTACGGATCAAGGCGGCGGCGTCTCGGCGGAATACCAACGAGAACGGCGATGCTTCTAAATCGGCGTCGGCGCCTGAGGTCCTCCAGGCGACTGTCCGCCCTAATCCACACCAGAATCCGGCTGGTCGCGGGCTTGATGACCTGCTGCCGGCAGTAAACGCCTCGGGTTCGGGCAGCTATTTGGATCTTAAAACAACAGGCTTAAGCAACCTGGCTGGGACAACTCAAATCAAGGGCGCGCCCGACAGCGCGCTCTCGTCGACGTTCTCGAATCCGGCAGCCATCACCATCAACGACAACGCCGCAGCGACGCCTTACCCGTCGACTATCACGGTTGCCGGTCTCAGCGGTGTAATTAACAAAGTGACCGTGACGCTCACGAACCTCAATCATACCTTTCCTGACGACATTGACATCTTGCTCGTGGGACCTACCGGACAAAAAGCAATTCTAATGTCAGATGCAGGCGGCACCTTGGACCTCGTTAATGTGACACTGACGTTCGATGACGCAGCGGCGTCACTGCTCCCGGATGGCGGTCAGATCGTGTCGGGGACGTTCAAGCCTACAGACTTCGAGGCGGGCGATACATTTCCCGCCCCCGCTCCTGCCGGGCCATACCCGGCAGCGTTGTCAGGCTTTAACGGAACCAATCCGAACGGAACGTGGAGCTTGTATGTGGTTGATGATGCTGTGGGAGATCTGGGAAACATAAACGGAGGTTGGAGTCTCACAATAGACTCATCGGTTCTGGTAGTCACCAACACCAATGACGCAGGCGTTGGCTCGCTCAGACAAGCAATGCTCGACGCGAATACAGCGACTGGCCTGCATACCATCACCTTCAATATCGCGGGTGGTGGAGTTCACACCATCGGTCCTCTATCTGCGCTGCCGACGATCGTCTTCCCGATGATAATAGACGGCACCACGCAACCCGGCTTTGCAGGGTCGCCGCTCATAGAACTCAATGGAACGAGCGCGGGACTGTCTGTAAATGGATTGAGAATCAACTCTGGCGGCAGTACGGTAAAAGGCCTGGTGATCAATCGCTTCAGTGACAGCGGGATCTTATTGTTTCTTGGCGACGGGAGTACTATTCAAGGCAATTACATAGGTACTAACGCCGCCGGCACCGCTGCTGCTGGGAACGCCACTTACGGAGTGCTGGTTAACGGCTCGACGAACAACATCATAGGCGGCACAACGGCTGGAGCGCGCAATGTCATATCGGCGAATGGGGTTGCCGGAATCTCGATCAGCTCCAATGCGGGCGCCGCGACCGGAAATCAGGTCCAAGGTAATTACATCGGGACAACTGCGGCAGGTACGGCTGCCCTGGGGAACGCGGAGGGCGTTGTTGTTTTCGCGTCTAATAACACTATCGGCGGAACAACCGTCCAGGCGCGCAATCTTATATCCGGCAACGGTGGAAACGGAGTTCATATCGGCAATGGTTCGAGCAACACCGTGCAAGGGAACTTCATAGGGGTTCTCCCAACCGGCGATAATCTTCTGGCTAACGCCCAAAACGGGGTGCATATCGACTCAAACAACAACACAATCGGAGGTACGACCCCCGGGGCAGGCAATGTAATATCGGGCAACGTCGCAAGCGGAGTTTTCATGACTAATACCGCAAGCGGAAACCTCGTACAAGGCAACTTCATAGGCCCGGCTGCTTCGGGCCTGGGCCTCATAGGCAACACTCTGGACGGCGTGCGCCTGATCGACGCACCTAATAACACAATCGGTGGGACGAGCGCAGCGGCACGCAACATCATTTCAGGGAACGGACAGAGCGGCGTTTCTATAACGGGTAATAGCGGGGGAACTCTCGTGCAGGGTAATTTCATAGGCACGAACGTCAATGGCACTCTTGCTCTGCGGAACCTTGTCGATGGTATTCGCATCCAGGACGTGCCTAACAATACAATCGGGGGAGCGACGGTCGGCGCTCGCAACATTGTTTCCGGCAATACCGGGAACGGCGTTACTATCGCCGGCAACAACGCGACAGGAAACGCCGTTCAAGGCAACTTCATCGGCACGGATGTGAATGGCACGGCAGGTTTGGGTAATTCCTCGGGAGTGATTCTCAGTGCATCCAACAACACAATCGGCGGAGCAACTGTCTCAACCCGTAATATTATTTCCGGCAGCCTCAGCGCGGGGGTTCAAATCTTTGGTGTCGGTAACACAGTGCAAAACAACTTCATCGGCACCGATGTCAGTGGCACCATCGGCGGTTTCGGGAATGCAAATGGCGGCGTCTTCATTGCCGGATCAAATAACTTGATTGGAGGCGGAGCTGGCCTGGGCAATACGATCGCATTTAATGTCGCGAACGCCGTTGCGATTAGCAGTGGAACAGGCAATAGCATCTTCGCGAATTCGATCTTCTCCAACAGCGGGTTGGGAATTGATCTTGGAAATAATGGCGTAACGCCCAACGATCCGCTTGATCCGGACGCCGGCCCAAACAACCTCCAAAACTTTCCTGAGCTTGGCGCAGCCGTCAACAACGGCGCTGGAACCGTTGTTCTGGGACAACTCAATAGCACTCCCAACACCACGTTCACTCTGGAGTTCTTTTCAAACACTGCCTGCGACGCGTCGGGCAACGGCGAGGGACAGACTTTTCAGGGCGCTGCACTAGTCACGACCGCCAATGACGGCAATACAGTTTTTTCCATCACGCTTCCTTTTCCTGTTCCCGTAGGCCAGTTCATCACTGCTACTGCAACCAACAATTCGACGCGTGATACGTCTGAATTCTCGGCATGTAAGAACGTTACTGCCGGCACGCCGCTGTCTGTTGATGACCCCGAGTTCGCCGCGACTTCGCTCGATGACGGAGTGCTGCTTAAGTGGCAGACCGGGTTGGAAGTCAACAATCTCGGCTTCAACATCTATCGCGACGACAATACCGGCGGGAAGGCCTCGCTTGTCAATTCTCGACTGGTCGCAGGCTCAGCTCTCCTCGTAGGCTCAGATGTCGCTCTGCGTTCGGGTTATTCCTACCAGTGGTGGGACAACTCGCCGGCCGGTAAGTCCACTGCTTACTGGCTCGAAGACGTTGATACCAGGGGCCAGAGCAATTGGCGCGGGCCGTTCCATGTCAGTCAGTCGTCCGATAGCGCGCGACCTTCTTCGATTCAGCAAGCGAAGACCCTGTCCTCTCTCGCCGATGCTCAAAGCGCATCTGCTCCAGTTGAATCGCGCGCCAGACTCCAATCAACGGTATATTTGCAGCCTCCCATCGCTTCGGCCGGCGGTGCGCTGAAGCTTTCGGTCAAACAAGAAGGATGGTACCGAGTGACGCAGCCCGAACTCGTTGCCGCCGGTCTCGACCCTGCGACCGATCCGAGAAACCTGCGCCTGTTCGTCGATGGACGCGAGCAAGCCATCTCCGTTACGGGGCAGGACGACCGTCGCTTCGACACGGAAGACGCGATTGAGTTCTATGGTCAGGGCATTGACTCGCCCTTTTCCGCTGCCCGCGTTTACCAACTCGTGGCAGGGCTACAACCCGGGCTACGTATTACAAGTCTGCAAAGCCTGGCTCCGCCAACCGAAGGCGGCAGCTTTGCGTTTACTGTCGAGCGCAAAGATCGGATGCTCTATTTTGCAGCGCTCCTGAACGGCGAGAAGGAAAATTTCTTTGGGCCCCTTATCGCACAAGAGCCGGTGAATCAGCCCGTCAATTTGCCGCACGTTGACTCATCGAGCAGCCAACTGGCGACTCTCACAGTCGCCCTGCAGGGCGTTACTAACTTCTCCCACGTCGTCACGGTTCAACTCAACGGTAGTGATGTCGGGCAACTCGTCTTTCAAGGAGAAAGATGGAAAGAGATAAGCATTTCACTCGCTCACTCAATGCTTAGAGAAGGGCAGAATCAGGTAACGCTCATAAGTCAGGGCGGTCCCTACGACATCAGCCTTGTTGATTATGTGCGGCTCACCTATCAACACACATTCGCCGCGGATGACAATACGCTTCGGTTGACGGCGACCGCCCAACAGGCGTTAACGATTTGGGGCTTCAGCAATGAATCAATTCAAGTCTTCGATGTGACCGATCCGTACTCAGTTCAAGCGCTCGCCGGCGAGATTGAAAAGCGTGAATCAGTCGATGGCAAGTCAGCAGAGTTTGGCGTTGCGCTTGCGGCGCCGGGCAAAGGACCGAGAAACCTGCTGGCTTTGACCAAAGACCGCGCCAGGCGCATCGCCAGACTGACGGCGGACACTCGATCAAACTGGCGGACCTTCGACGGCGCAGACTTTGTGATCATCACCCAACACGCTTTCATCGACAGCGTTGGACAGTTGAAATCGCTGAGGGAAAAACAGGGCTTTTCTGTCGCGGTCGTCGATATCGAAGATGTCTATGATGAGTTCAGCTACGGGCAGAAGACCCCTCAGGCAATTAGAGACTTCCTGGCAGTGACAGCGAGTAGTTGGAAGAAGCGCGCTCGATATGCGCTCTTGTTCGGGGACGCGAGCCTTGACCCGAAAAACTATCTCGGGCTTGGGGATTTCGACCTGGTGCCGACGAAGTTGATTGACACAACGTTTATGGAGACGGCCTCCGACGATTGGCTGGCTGACTTCAACAACGACGGCATCGCTGATCTGGCAATAGGACGTCTGCCCGTTCGGACGAGTGCTGAAGCCCAGTTGATGATCGAAAAGATTATCGCCTACGAAAGCTCCAGGCCGACCGATGAAGCGCTGTTGGTATCGGACAGAAATGACGGTTTCAACTTTGAGGAATGGAGCGCGCAACTGGTGCCGCTGCTTCCTGGAAACGTGAGGAAAATTGAAGTCAAGCGAGGACAGATGGGTGACGTCGCAGCAAAAGCGGCTTTGATTGATGCAATCAATCGAGGACAGCGAGTCGTGAACTACGCCGGGCACGGAAGCGCGAATGTCTGGAGGGGTAATCTCCTCAATTCGACCGATGCGAGTCAACTCCAGAACCAGGAACATCTATCGTTGTTCGTGACGATGAATTGCCTGAATGGATACTTCCAGGATCCCGCTTTGGAGAGTCTGTCAGAATCGCTGCTGAAGTCGCCGGGAGGAGCGGTTGCGGTGTGGGCATCATCATCTATGACCTACGCCGACGGGCAGCCGGCGATCAATCAGGAGTTCTATCGTCAGGTTTACAACAGCACTTCTCGCGGGATGGCCCTGGGTGACGCGGCTATAAGGGCGAAGGCCGCCACGTTCGACGGCGACGTTCGCCGGACGTGGATATTATTCGGCGATCCAACGATTCGAATAAAGTGACTGTGTTCTGCGCAAAGCGGTTTAATAGCGAGAGCTGACAACTCGATGCCGCGCGGGCAATCTTGAATATTGAGACGCGGCATCCGGTTTAAGTTGGGGAGTTGACCGGATGATCCACCCAGGTCGTTGCGCGTCATTTCAGGTTGAACTCGACGAGCATCGGCAGCCAGAAGGGGACAGCTTGTCCGTCTTTCATCGCCGACTTGAACTTCATCTCGAAAGCGGCGCGAATAGCCTCTTCGGTCAGGAAATCAGGAAGTGACCTTATAACTTTGACTTCTTCGACGTGTCCATCTTCGCCGACCATAACATGGCGAACCGATGGCGCTTGAGCTGTTGATCGCTTTCGACAGTGGGGTATACTAGCAACCCGTCGGAAGTGCACCCGCACTGTCCTAATATCACCCAGTGGAGATCAAGCATTCGTCGAGGATACGTATGAACACGCGCAAGCTTCACCTTGCTTCGGTTCTTATCGCGGTCTCGTTATTCACAGCCACCGCACTCTCCCAAACCAAAGTCACCAGTCCTAAGGAACAGCTCGGGTTCAGCTTCGGCGATGACTATCAGCTCGCCAACTACACTCAACTCGTGGAGTACTGGAAGAAGCTCGCGCAGCAGTCGGATCGGATGAAGCTTGTCGAGATCGGCAAGACCGCTGAAGGCCGCACGATGGTGATGGCTATTATCACCTCGCCGGAGAACCACAGGAAGCTCGATCGCTACAAAGAGATCGCGCGGAGGCTCGCAAGCGCCGAAGGATTGGCCGACGATCAAGCGCGCGCCCTCGCCGCCGAAGGCAAAGCCGTCATCTGGATCGACGGCGGTTTGCACGCGACTGAGGTCCTAGGCGCGCAGCAACTACTGGAACTCGTCTACCAGATGGTGAGCATGAACGATCCCGAGACCCTGCGCATTCTCAAAGACGTGATTCTGCTGGCCACGCCGGTGAACCCTGACGGACTCGAGCTGGTTTCCAACTGGTACATGCGCGAGCAGGACCCGATGAAGCGGTCGACGAATGGCCTGCCTCGCCTTTATCAGAAGTATGTCGGTCACGACAACAATCGCGACTTTTACATGTCCAATCAGCCCGAGACCGAAGCGATCAATCGAGTGTTCTTCCATGACTGGTTCCCGCAGATCGTGTACAACCATCATCAGACCGGACCGGTGGGCACAGTATTGTTCGCGCCGCCGTTCCGCGACCCATTCAATTACTATCTCGATCCTCTTGTCCCGCTGGGGATCGATCTGGTGGGCGCGGCGATGCACAGCCGGTTTGTCGCCGAGAACAAACCCGGCGCGACGATGCGATCCGGCTCGTCATACTCGACCTGGTGGAACGGCGGGCTTCGCACGGTGACTTACTTTCACAACATGATCGGGCTCCTAACCGAGTCGATCGGGAACCCCACGCCGATCGAGATCCCTTTTCTGCCGCAGCGGCAACTGGCGAAGGGCGACTTCCCTTACCCGGTCGCGCCGCAGAAGTGGCACTTCCGCCAGTCGATCGACTATTCAATCACCGCAAACCGCGCAGTCCTGGATCTAGCCTCAAAGCATCGAGAGGATTTCCTTTTCAACATCTATCGGATGGGCAAGAACTCTATCGAGCGCGGGAGCGAGGATCATTGGACAGTCACTCCGAAGCGAATAGCTGAAGTCCAAGCCGCAATCGCGAAAGACGCGCCCCCAGGCGGGCCGCAAGCCGGAGGACCTGAAGGGCGGGACCGGCGAGCCGCAGGAGTCGCATCGGACGCCGCCCCATCGGACAGCCCGCAAGCGTTTGGCGGTCAGGCGCGCGGCGTGTCACTGAAGTATTACGAGATGCTGCGCGCGCCCGCCAACCGCGACCCGCGGGGCTTCATCATCCCTTCCGACCAGGCGGATTTTTTGACCGCCACCAAGTTCATCAACACGCTGATCAAGACCGGGATCACGATCCATCGCGCGACCAGCGAATTCGCGGTTGCCGGCAAGAGCTATCCGGCGGGCTCATACGTAGTGAAAACCGCGCAGGCTTTCCGGCCTCACATCCTCGATATGTTCGAGCCCCAGGATCATCCGGACGACATTCCATATCCCGGCGGCCCGCCGACACCGCCTTATGACAATGCGGGCTACACTCTGGCTTACCAGATGGGTGTGACGTTTGACCGGGTGCTCGAAGGTTTCGAAGGACCGTTTGAGAAGATCAACGGGCTCGTGAAACCTGGGGCGGGCAAGGTCAACGCCGTCGCCAACGCTGCGGGGTTCCTGCTCAGCCATCAAGTCAACGATTCGATCGTCGCCATCAATCGCCTGCTCTCGAGCGGCGAAGAAGTTTACTGGCTCAAGCAACCGCTCAGCGCGAACGCCAAGTCGTACCCGGCCGGCACGATTTTTATTCCCGCGAAGCCATCGACTCTTCCCAAGCTTCAAAAGCTGGCTGATGACGTTGGGCTGAGCTTCGACGGTGTAGCCTCAAAGCCCGCTGGCGATGCGTACAAGCTGCGCGCATTACGAGTCGGCTTGTGGGATCGCTACGGCGGCTCGATGCCATCGGGCTGGGTGCGCTGGCTGCTGGAGCAATACGAGTTTCCGTTCACCGTCGTCTATCCGCCAACGCTCGATGCTGGCGACCTCGCCAGTAAGTTCGATGTGCTCATCTTCGTAGATGGAGGTATTCCTGCGCGCGACGGCGGGGGGCCCGGCGGAAGGGGTGGGGGCGGCGGGGGAATGCCGGATCCGCAAAGCATACCTGCTGAGTTTCGCGGCCGGCTCGGCAACGTGACCGTAGCCCGGACCGTTCCGCAGTTGCGGCAGTTCCTCGACGCCGGCGGAGCGATTCTTACAATTGGCAGCTCGACCAGTTTCGGTTACAGCGCCGGCCTGCCGATCGCTAACGCGCTGATGGAGAGAACCCAGGACGGCACTGAGCGGCCGCTTCAACGCGAGAAATACTACATTCCGGGATCAGTGCTCCAGGTGCAAGTCGATAACAGCAGCCCGCTTGCTTACGGAATGGGCGAGAAGCTCGACGTATTCTTCGACAACAGTCCGGTGTTCAGGCTCCGGCCGGAAGCTGCGATGAAAGGTGTGAAACCGGTCGCATGGTTTGACAGCGACAGACCTCTCAGGAGCGGTTGGGCGTGGGGCCAGAAGTATCTTCAAGACGGTGTGGCCGTCGCGGAAGCGAGAGTCGGAAAGGGCAAGCTGTTTCTGTTTGGCCCGGAGATCACCTTCCGCGCTCAGCCGCACGGGACATTCAAGTTTTTGTTCAATGGGATCTATTATGGTGGGGCGGAATTAGTAACATTGAAGTGAAGGCCGGTCTTTGTCGTTGGATCATGAATCCCTGGAAGTGTGATGAGGAAGTGTTTTGAGAAACTAGCATCGGCTTTGAAGGAGTCTCCTTCGCTATGGTTCTCGATTGTTTGTTGTTGTTGGGCCTATGTCAGAATCATGCTTTACGTACTTGGTATCAGCGGGAGGCGTGCCTCGCTGGAGGAGCTGACACTGGTAACCTTGCTCGGCGCGTTGACGGCACTCATTGCTATTGTAAGAGACCGGGAACAAGCCTGGTACCTGGGTTTTGTGACGATGGTTCTTAACGGCGCGGTCTGGTGGCTTGGCTTGATGCAGGTGAACTGGGGAGCAATGTTCTCGTCATAAACGCTAGGGATGAGCCGGCTCATTCGAACCACCTCGCTGGCGCGCCGTCTGCTTGCCGACCTTACGCACAGCGAAAAAGAGGCAAATTGTCGAAGAAGCAGCGAAGGGAACGCGGTCTATTCTCAGCAACTTGTTTGATCATCCCGCAGATGATAAGACTGGACCGTAGTCATTCCAGTTCGAAACGTCGATAGTGAGGCTTATGAAGACTAAACACATTACCGGTTATGGAATCATCGTAGCGTGTTGTTTGTTCGCCGCCGGCTGTTTCAGCATTGAGCAGGAGATCTTCCTGAACGCGGACGGAAGCGGGGATCTGGTCGTCTTCATATCACTGCCTGATTTACCGGAGAAGATGGGCGGCCTCGAGATGACTCCCAAGAAGACCCCGGCCGATGCGCTGGCTGAGTTCAAGAAGGAACTCACGACCGCGCTCCCTCCAACCATCACACTGACACAAGCGAAGGAAGTGAAGCAGAACGGCGTCCAGAGCATTTACGCCGTTTTCCATTTCAGCAAGCTTGACGACATTCAACGAGTGCTCGCGAATTTTGGGAAGGGCAGCTTGAAGGAAGGCGATATCGGGTCGGACCCCCAGTGGTCGCTACAGATCGAGAAGAAGAATAACAAGAGCTTCTACACTCAGAAGTTCCTTCTGGACGTCGACGCCAAAGCAAAGGCCGAAATCAAAGCCGAAGTGACCGTGAACGGACAAAAACAAGAGCAGAAGAAGAGTCCCGAAGAAGATAAGGCGTCTAAGGAAATGGAAGAGCAATTCAAGCCGTTGATTCTTTCGATCATCAGGATGCGATTCGTGCTGCACACGCCCACGCCGATCACCGACTCCAACGCGGACATCGTGCTGAACGGTAAGACGGCGGTTTGGAACTGCTCGCTTGCGGCCTTCTCGAAGGACAAGAAGGCCATCGAGATGAAGGCGACCTTCTAGCGGTGCGGTGTGCCTTCAGGCTAACACGCTCAGGATTGCAGATTCCAGATTTCAGATTTCAGACTTCAGATTTCAGATTCCAGACTTCAGATTTCAGATTGCTGATCGCAGACCGCAAAGCAATACCCGCGAAATCTGAAATAATCTGAAACATGGAATCTGGAATCTGAAGTCTGAAATCTGAAATCTGAAGTCTGAAATCTGAAACCTGGAATCTGGAATCTGAAACCTGGAATCTGGAATCTGAAATCTGTAATCTGAAATCTGGAATCTGAAATCTGGAATCTGAAATCTGAAATCTGAAATCTGGAATCTGAAATCTGAATTTGAAATCTGAAATAATCTGAAATCTGCAATTCTCACTTTCAATTTACAATGTTCTTCGAAATGTGATTCCATGTCTGTCCTCCCCTAAGAACCCTTCAAGAGGTGACCAATGGCTATCAATGAAGAGAAGATGAACCAGCTTCTCGGGCGGTTCCTGGACGATTTTGGAGCGGTGTTTCACGGAGCGATGGTTGTGATCGGCGATAAGCTCGGGTTATACAAACTGCTGGCCGAAGCCGGACCCCTCACCCCGAAAGAGCTGGCTGACGGCACGCAGACCGCCGAGCGCTACGTGCGTGAGTGGCTTGCTTCACAAGCGGCCGGCGGTTATGTGACTTACGACGGAGCGAGCGGCCGTTACAGCCTTTCTGAAGAGCAGGCGTTCACCATGGCCAACGAAGAGAGCCCCGCGTTTCTGCCGGGAGCTTTTCAACTGGCGGTTGCGGCCGTGAAGTCTGAGTCACGAATCGAGCAGGCGTTTCGGAGCGGCGACGGAGTTGGCTGGCACGAACACGATCCCGCGCTTTTCAGAGGTACCGAACGGTTTTTCAGACCCGGCTATGCGGCGAACCTGATGAGTTCATGGATTCCCTCGCTCGACGGCGTCGAGGAGAAGTTGAAGGCCGGCTCGCGCGTCGCGGACGTCGGATGTGGCCACGGCGCTTCGACGATACTGATGGCTAAAGCATATCCGAAGTCGACCTTCATTGGATTCGATTATCACGGGCGCTCGATCGATCATGCGCGCAAGGCCGCGAGCGAAGCCGGTGTGTCAGACAGAGCTACGTTTGAGGTGGCGAAGGCCAAGGACTATCCGGGCAGCGACTATGACTTCGTGACGTTCTTCGATTGCCTGCACGACATGGGCGATCCGGTCGGCGCATCGGCCCACGTGCTCAAGTCATTGAAGAATGATGGCGCATGGATGCTGGTCGAGCCGTTCGCGGGTGACAAGCTCGAGGACAATTTGAATCCGCGCGGCCGAGCCTTCTACGGCGCTTCTACGTTGCTCTGCACCCCAGCGTCGTTATCGCAGGAAGTCGGCCTCGGGCTCGGCGCTCAGGCTGGCGAGGCGCGGCTTCGCGAGGTCGTTACCTCGGGCGGATTCACTCGTTTCCGTCGAGCCGCGGAGACGCCGTTCAACCTTGTGTTTGAAGCGAGACCCTAGACTGATTGCATACACTTCGACCTATCTCCATACGGCGTAGCGAACAACAACGGCCCTAAATCGCCCAAAAGACAGCGATCCCTGGCATGGGGCTTGCGCTAAGCAAGGGTGCGCGAGGGGGATTGTTAAACTCAACGTGTTTCAATCCCCTCGCGTGGAAAAGGAGGTAGATGATTATGCGTAATCGCCTACTTAGATCAGTCTGTGCATTACTTATGTGTTGTGCTGTGGTGGCCTTGGCCTCACCAGGCTTTGCGCAGGAGCGTAGGGACTGGGGTTTTAGAATCCAGTTTGGGCCTGATGTCGAGCGGTTGGTTCGTCAAGCAGAGAATCATGCCAGCCAGTTGACGGCAATGCTGGATCAAAGAGGTCAGGAGGGTCTGAGCGAACGGGCTCGCGATCTTGAAAGTCAGCTCAACATGGTTGGTGGGGAGTTCGACCAATCATCGAACTACGATAGACGTTCGCAGGTTGGAACCGTTTTGCGCGTAGCGGAAAGCATCAACAACGCTATGCGATATCGGCGAGTGGATTTCGACGTGCAGCGACAGTGGTCGATGGTCCGCTATGACCTGAACAGGCTTGCGAGAGTCTATAACCTTCGCCAGATCTACTAACGAAGAATCGGGCTTAAGCGTCCGGTGTCTTTCAAACACCGGACGCTTAACTTTAGAACTATCCAGTAAACTAACCCTCGTCGCACGCCTCGAATGAACATCAGAGCAATCCTGTCATACAAAGGTCTCGTCAAGTGAGTTGAGAAGTGCAATAAACGCTCAGCAAACCAACCCGAGTATGATTAAAGTGCATTGGCTCTGGATTGATCCACTACAAAAGCAACCAGTCGTTTGCCCTCAACTTTGACACTGATCCCATATAGCCGGTATCCTTCTCGCGTTCACTCTTGCCCGCGTAGCTCAGTGGATAGAGCGCTTGCCTCCGGAGCAAGAAGTCGCAGGTTCGACTCCTGCCGCGGGTATTACCAGGATCAAGGGCCGCCTGACAGCGGCCTTTTCCGTGTCGCTTGAACCGAAAGCGGCGCCGTTGCCGCCGCACTCCAACGACGCGTTGCACGAGGACGCTTGATGAAGATCGCTACCTGGAACGTCAATTCGGTGCTCGCGCGCTTGCCGCAAGCCGTGAAATGGCTCGAAACCGCCAGTCCCGACGTGCTGTGCATGCAAGAGACAAAATGCATCGACGAGAGGTTCCCAGCCGAAGAGTTTTCTCGGCTCGGATACCTGTCTGAATCATTCGGGCAAGCTGCGTACAACGGAGTAGCAATCCTCTCACGCGTCAAGTGTGAACAGGTCCACCGCGGCATGCACGACGACGAGGAAGGAGCGCAATCCCGTTTGCTTGCAGCGACGGTCGGCGGAATTCGCATAGTTAACGTTTACATTCCCAACGGGCAAGCCGTCGGCGCCGAGAAGTACTACTTCAAGCTCGAATGGTTGCGCCGGCTGCGAGCGTTTTTTGACTCACACTACCAGCCTTCCGAGCGCGTGCTGTTGTGCGGCGACTTCAACGTCGCACCTGAAGACCGAGACGTGCACGACCCGGTGCTGTGGCGAGGAAGAATTCTATTCAGCGACCCTGAGAAAGAGGCGTTGAACCGCGTAAAGCAATGGGGATTCGTGGATGCGTTCCGAATGCACAACTCAGAAGAGAAACAGTTTTCATGGTGGGACTATCGAGCAGGAGCTTTTCGTCGGAATCTGGGGCTACGAATCGATCACGTATGGGTGACAGGGTCGCTTGCAAAAGAGGCGGCGTCGGTGGTGATTGACAAAGAACCGCGTCGATGGGAAAAGCCGTCCGACCACGCGCCGGTTGTAGCGGAGTTCCGTTGATCGTGGCAGAATCCAAACCTCACGTAATGTCCGACAGCCTTCAGTTTGTCGCTCAATCTTTTGAATGAAATTCCCCACGCACACCCCAAACTCACGCACACGACAAACTGAAGTTTGTCGGACTCTCGTGCTCCTAATCTTTTTTCAGGTGTCGCCGTGACCTTTTCTCGAGCTGTCGGTTTCTATAGTATGGAGGCCGGAATAGCTCGGCGTTTTGTGAAGCATCGCGCGAAAAACAAAGAGCCGGAGTTCTGAACCCCGGCTCTAGTTTGAATGGCGGAGAAGGAGGGATTCGAACCCTCGATAGGCCTTTACAGCCTATAGCGGTTTAGCAAACCGCCGCCCTCAGCCACTAGGCGACTTCTCCATCAAAGACTTGTGGGAGTATACCGGAGGCCCTATGGGCTATCAAGCAATGGCGTAGCATAGACTTTAGTCTGTGTGCGAGATCGCTCCTCAAGCGAACAGCACCAAACACAAACTAAAATCTATGCTATTTCCCGGGCGTCAATTCGATAGCGAGGACCGAATATGCGAAGAACTGATCGTTTGATTCTTGTGCTTCTGTGGGCGGCCGCCGTCGTGTTCCTGATGATCCCAACGGAAATGCGTTCGGCCGCTCAAACCAAATCGGCCTCAACCTCCGAGAAGATGGCCGCTCCACGAATCTGGGATGCCAAACAACTTGCGACGTGGGCCACGCCTGTTGCCGGGTTGAACGTAACGGGAAACTTCTACAGCGAAGAAGAGTACTACGCCGCCCCGGTCGACAACCTGCGCACATACCCGGTCTACGCTCCGGATAAAGAGCCTAAGGGCTACCGAGAGTGGATGCTCAAGCAAGGCGCGCAGAGGTTGATCGAGCCGGAGAAGCTCAAGACTGATCGCGACTGGGTCGAAGCCGGTCGCGTGGTATTCGGGGGCCTCGACTTCCCCGTTACGCGAACAGATGACCCACGAGTGATGAAGTTCCTGAGCGATGCGGAAGCCGTCCGCAAAGGCGGAGACGCTATCACCAGAGACGGAGTCATTCCGGCGCTGCGCTGGAGCGTAGATCGCGATGGCAAGTTGAAGGTCGGGCTCGCTGACTGCTCGGGTTGTCACAGCCGAATGATGCCGGATGGTTCATTGCTGCTGGGCGCTCAAGGCAACTTAGGCTTTGCGTTCGAATCAGTTGGGGTTGTCGTTGAGGGATTCACCAAAGACCTGGAACGTAAGGGCATCTCCATCAATCAAGCCGAATACGCGTCTTATGGAATGCCCTGGCTCAAGGACGACATACACGAAAGCTTCAAGACTATGAAGCCGGAGGAGATTGGGCAGGTGGACGGGTTTCCGCAGCCCGGCACCTTCTCGCGTTTCAACGGGAGCCCTTATTACATCACAAAGATTCCTGACCTGATAGGCCTCAAGGACCGCCGTTATATCGATCACACGGGCACTCACGTGAATCGCGGGCCAGAGGACATCGCTCGATACGCAATCCTGGTCAGCGTCGCCGACGACGGATCGATCGGTCAGCACAAGTTCTTCGACGAGAAGCAGCGCAAGCTCACTCATCGATTCAGCGACGAAGCGATGTACGCGATTGGGAAGTATGTCTATTCGCTTGAACCGCCTCCTAACCCGAACAAGCTTGACGCTGCGGCGGAGCGCGGCAAGAAGGTGTTTGACAGCGAAGGCTGCGCAATGTGCCATACGCCGCCGCTGTACACGAACAATATGCTGATTCCGGCTCTCGGCTTCACTCCGCCCAAGGACGATCCCGCGACCGCGCGTCTGCGCGTGATGCGGGTACCAGTTGATACCGATCCGAACCTGGCGTTGAGGACGAGAAAAGGAACCGGTTACTACAAGGTTCCTTCGCTGAAAGGGCTTTGGTATCGAAACCTGATCGAGCACTCGGGGTCGATAGCTACGCTCGAGGAGTGGTTCGACCGAAAGCGACTTCGGGACGATTACGTTCCGAGTGGATGGAAGGCGCCGGGCAAGAAGACCCGCGCGGTGCCCGGTCACGAGTTTGGGATGGACTTGTCGGCGACAGACAAGAACGCGCTGGTGGCGTTTTTGAAGACGCTTTGAGTCTTAGCGGGAGGGAGTTCCGGCTACAAGGCTGCGCAGACTTGCCCTGGGCTACACGCTCTTATTGTTCGCTGTCTTCATCTTTCTTTGGCCTCGGTTCGTCAGGCTTGCGCACTCTCAACACCGTCGTGAACCTATCCTCATAAACCTTCTCGAAGTCGCCGCTTTCCTCAGCTACTTGTAGAAAGTCCGGGTGCTCGTCATCCGTAAACACGTACTCAGCGCCGAAGCGATTGCGGATCAGCGGACCCGGATTCTCTTCCTCTCCCAGCGTGATGTTCGCATACAGCTTCCACAACTCAGGATCGCGATCGTACAGATAAGTCGGGTCCAGCCCGACGATATACGTGTTCTTTGGGTTGTAGTAAAACAGCATCGGGAAATCATCCCAGTCCGTGCTGAAGATCATCGAGCCCGGCGGCGTGTTTGCAGCGATCCACTCGCATGCTCCTCGATATGCAAACGGGTCTGCCTCGGCCTTCACGTCTTCGCGAGCCGTCCAGAGACACCCGCCCATCCACAGGATTGCCGCCATCGTGACAACCGCTGCAGCGATCGCGGCGATGACTCGATCTCGCGTGCGCGCCAGCCAGGCCGGGTTCATACGTTCAAGCCTCGGACTGATTGTGAACGCCGCAAACAACGCGGCGAACGGCGGCCAGTACTCGATGAACCGGC
Organism: Blastocatellia bacterium; assembly: GCA_035576605.1. Taxonomy (GTDB): domain Bacteria; phylum Acidobacteriota; class Blastocatellia; order UBA7656; family UBA7656; genus Onstottus_A. Next base: position 17,266 of record DATLWF010000009.1, read on the forward strand.
GCGCCTTGAAAGTCATCAATAACAGCAGCACCGACACGATCAAAAAGAACAACGGCTTGAGGTCAACCACCCGGTCGCGATACTGAAACGCCAGCAGCCCGACCAGGTAAACCGCGAATGCGACCGCGCTTATGCCGAGCATTGACCACGCCTCGTATGGGTCCCACTCTACGCCTACGGCTACCGGGTAAGCGCTGGTGTACTTCATCAGTACGTGTTCGCGAAGTAACGTGAGGTTCTTTGGGAAGTACGGATTGATCACCAGCCCGGCGACTATCCCGATAAACGAAGCGAGAGCGCCCCATAAGTCGATCCGGCGTTCAGATAGATAAACGGCGACCGAGTACGCGAGAGCAAATACCAGTATCAGCGGGAACAGACTGTACGACCACACAAAAACAAAAGAAAGCACCCCGAGCCAGAGATGCTTTCGCTTCAGGATCAAATATGTCCCGATGCCCAGCAGGGCAAGCGACAATGCCGGAGCGCGCGTCATCGCCATGCGATACAGGAAATGCTCGGAGCCGGCGATCAGCGGCGTAAGCCAGAGCCATCGATACCGAACTCGATAAACGACCAGCAACGCAAATAGAGAATCAATGCCGAGGCTCGAGAAGACAACCGCCGCAAGCTTGGCCCCCAGTCTCAGGTCGCCAAAGGTGAATGGGATCAAGAGCACGTGAAACAGGTAATGATGATCAACATAGTCTTGCTCGTTGAGCGTAGTGAGCGGCAGCGCTTTGAACGCTGGAAGGTGAGGCCAATTCTCACGCAGCATCGCCGCCCATCGGATGTGATAGTAACCGTCGTTATCGAGAATCGCCGGACCGCCAAATTGAATCCAGCCCATCACCAGGAGTATCAGCGCGAGCCCGCCGGTGATTTCCAGAGTGGAGCGACCGAGAGAAGAGCGAGGGGGAGAGGGGGAGACGGGGAGAAGGGGAGAAGGAGAGAAGGGGGAAGAAGGAGAGACCGGGAGAGAGGAAGAAGGGGAGACGGGGAGAAGGGGAGACGGGGAGACGGTCTCGGTAGACCGTTCCGTAGGATCTCAGGGTCCGGGTCTCCCCTTCTCCCCTTCTCCCCTTCTCCCCTTC
>DATLWF010000010.1:0-7403 GCA_035576605.1 Blastocatellia bacterium
GTTCAACCCGCGCTACGAAGACGAGCTTGGCGGTCACGGACTGGTGTTCTCAGGCAAATCACCTGATGGAAAGTTCATCGAGATAGTCGAGTTGACCGATCACCCGTGGTTCCTTGGCTGCCAATTTCATCCCGAATTCAAGTCGAAGCCGCTGGATCCTCATCCCCTCTTCGTATCGTACATTCGCGCTGCTTATGAACATCGCCTGCGCGATGAAGCTACCGGCGACCGCGACGGGAGCGCCGCGCCGCGTGAAGAGCGCGAATGGAAACTGGGGGCGTCGAGCGATTAGCCCGTCCGACAAACTTCAGTTTGTCGAAGCCCGGCTGATGTCCTAACTATTGGGACACCACTGAATCCCGAAGGCTCGGCAGGCGAGTCAGCGACAAACTGAAGTTTGTCGAACGATCAAGCCGCGGTTTCATTCCGCTTGACTTGACCATGGTCAGCAAATAAGATACGCACGCTCGGTAGGAGCGAGATTTCTCGGCCCTGATGGTCGCCTGTCGCGGCCTCATCTTGAACTCAATCAAACTGGTCGCCGAAGCGGCTCAAGGTGCATTACGAGCCTCAACACGGCAACCAAACAACCTGGAGGAACCCATGAAAAGAACAGCTTGGAGAGTGGTAAGTCTAGCTCTGTGCATAACGATGATGGCGTTGCTAGCCGTCGCCCAAACCACAACTGCGCCAAAGGCCGCGCCTAAGAAACCCGCAGCTAAGAAAGCTAAACCGATGGCCGATGCGCCGGCGCAACAGTGGTCATCGATTTCTGTAGTTCGCGTCAAACCGGATATGGTTACCGAGTGGCAGGACTTGCAAAAGAATGTCGTCAATCCTGCGCTCAAGAAAGCAGGCGCGAAGGAACGCAGCATCTTTGAGACTGCGGTCTTCGGCGAGTCCTATGAGTTTGTAGTCATAACGCCCATCACAAACTTCGCCCAATACGATGAGCCGATGTCGCCGCTGAGAAAGACTCTCGGCGAGAGTGCTTACCGAGACTACCAGGCCAAGTCGCGCAAGTGCGTCGTGAGCGCTCACACCTATGGCGAAGTTGCCCGCCTTGACCTGAGCTATATGGGCAAGATGGCGACGATGACCGGGCCCCCCAAGCTTGTGGTGGTGAACTCGATCAGTGTTGTTCCCGGACGCGCGGTGGCTTTTGAGAACATCGTGAAGACCGACATTCTGCCGGTGATGAAGAAGGCAGACGTGATGGGCTATTTCGTCAGCCAGAGCATACTTGGCGGCGATGGATACGGCTATACCTCGGTGACCTTCGTGGACAGCTTTGCCGAGATCGGCAAGGGATCGCCTTTCCTGCGCGTGCTTGGCCAGGCGGGATCCGCCGCCCTCTTTGCTAAGTTTGCCGGAGTGGTCGCGCATCAGGAGAGAGTGATCGCGCGCTTCAACCCGGATCTTAGCTTTTCCACTGCGCCTTGATGGTGGTTGCTCACCGGATAGCGGAATGCCGGGCGCTCCTCAGGCGAGCGCCCGGCAGCATTTCAGCGTAACAAATCGAGGTTCCACTATGACACTCTCGTCGCTAAGAGTCAGACTCGCTTTTCTGATTCTGATTGTCTTTCCGTTAGCCTCCGTTACTCACGCCGGCCATCCGAACCCGGGCCAGACAGATTCGCTTCGCGAGAAGGTCGACAAGCTATTCGCTCAATGGGACAAGCCTGATTCTCCGGGGTGCGAACTGGCGGTGATCAAGGACGGTGAAATCATCTACAAACGCGGTTACGGAATGGCTAACCTCGAGCACAGCATTCCGATGTCCCCTGCATCAATTATGGACACGGGTTCGGTGTCGAAACAATTCACCGCGATGGCGATCGCCTTGCTGGCCGAGCAGGGAAAGCTCGCTCTCGACGATGACGTTCGAAAGTACCTCCCTGAGATTCCCCAATACGAAGTCCCGGTCACCATCCGGCATCTGATTCACCACACCAGCGGGATCCGAGATTACCTAACTCTGATGAGCGTTGCCGGAATGCGCGACGATGACTATTACGTCGACGGCGAAGTCGTCAATCTGCTCGCGCGGCAAAAGGAGTTGAATTTCAAACCCGGCAACGAGTTTCTTTACAGCAACTCCGGATACTTCCTGCTGTCGCAAATCGTCAAGCGTGCTTCGGGAAAGACGCTGCGCGAGTTCGCCGACGAGAATATCTTCAAACCTCTCGGCATGACCCGAACGAAGTTTTACGATGACCACAATGAGATAGTGAAGAATCGGGCGGCCAGCTACGTGCCGCGAACCGGCGGAGGTTTTCAAATCGCAGCGACCGCCCTCGACATGGTGGGTGACGGCAACGTGTTCACTTGCGTCGAAGACCTGTTCCTGTGGGACCAGAACTTTTATCACAACAAACTTGGAAAAGGCCGGCAGGAACTGGTCAGCCAGGTTCTAACTACCGGGACGCTGAACGGCGGTGAGAAGATTGATTACGCTTTCGGTCTTGTGATTGGCGAGTACCGGGGACTGCCGATCGTCGAGCACGGGGGCGCGTTTGTTGGGTATCGCGCAATGACAATGCGGTTCCCGGATCAGCGCTTCTCTGTGATTATGCAATGCAACCTCGGCACGATGAACCCGAGCAATCTGGCTAGACGAATTGCCGACATCTACCTTGCTGATCAGTTCAAGGGCGAAGCCCGGCGACCTGGCGTTTCCGAGGCGAAGTTCATCGAGCTGCCTGAGCAAGTCCTCAATGACAAGGCGGGCGCTTATCGGAATCAGATCAACGGCGCCATCTGGAAACTCTCCGTGAAGGACGGGAAGCTGTTGGCGGACGTTCCCAATACAACCATCCGCTTTGGGGCGGTAAACGCTACCGAGTTTCGATCTATCGGAACGCCTCTGGAGTTCACGCTCAGATTTGAGAAGCAAGGTCAGACGTCGACGCTATGGATGCAGCGCGGCACGGACAAGCCAGTGACTCTGGAAGCAGTCCAACTGGTTACACCAACCCCGTCGCAATTGGCGGAATACACCGGCGATTATCGCAGCGATGAGGTGCAAGCGACTTACAGGATCGTGCTGCAAAACGGCAAGCTGTTCTTGAGACACGAAAACGAATTCAAGGATTACCCGAAGAATCCATTGCAGCCGACGACCAGCGACACGTTTTTCGTTCAGGGGCTCAATCTTCAATTCATTCGTGACCCACGCAAGCAGGTTACGGCCTTTACGTTGAACGCCGGCCGCGTCAAGAATATTAAGTTCGTTAAGAAGTAGCATGGTTCCTCGAATACCACTCACGGAAGCAAGCGAGCGCCCTCGTCTGCAGGCTATGCCAGAACAATCCACCCGATCAGCAAATTACTCTACTCGATTAACAGCTGTTTGATATACTTCTTTGCTGTAATGACCATCTGTTCCCAGTGCAAGCAGACGTCCGACGTCCTGAGGATATTGAAGTGCGTGTTGTGCTTTAAGCCGGTGTGTGAGAGGTGCGCGATCGGACGCTACGCGCAGAAGTTTTGCTCCCAGGATTGCGCAAAGTCATTCTTCCTCGACGAAAACGGTGAACTTGGCACGGAGTCATAGCACATAGGAGTCGAAATGATGAACCTGATCGAACGGCCGCGAAGGCTTCGCCGCACTGGAACGATCCGCGCCCTTGTCCGCGAAACCAGACTGTCACCGGAGGATTTCGTCTATCCGTTGTTTGTGTGCGAAGGCGAGGGTGTTCGCCGCGAGATCGGATCAATGCCCGGCGTATTCAATCTTTCGATAGATGAATTGGTGAAGGAAGCTGAAGCTGCGCGCAGCGTAGGGGTGCGCTCAATGATTCTTTTCGGCGTGCCCGACCAAAAGGACGCTGCCGGAAGCCAGGCTTACGCCGAAGACGGAATCACTCAGCGGGCAATTCGCGCGCTCAAGCGCGAGGCGAAGGATACTCTGGTCATCGCCGACAACTGTTTGTGCGAATACACAGACCACGGTCATTGCGGACTGATCGAAGACGGCGAGGTGCTCAATGATCCGACTCTTGATTTGCTGGCCCGCACTGCGGTCTCGCAAGTCGAAGCAGGAGCCGACATCATCGCGCCGTCGAACATGATGGATGGGTTCGTCGCCGCGATTCGCGAAGCGCTGGACGAATCAGGGTTCGAACACATTCCGATTATGTCCTATGCGGTGAAATACGCTTCGGGCTTCTACGGTCCTTTTCGCGAGGCCGCGCAGTCGGCGCCGCAGTTCGGCGACCGGCGAGGCTATCAGATGGACCCGGCGAACTCACGCGAGGCGATGCGCGAAGCCGAGCTTGATTGCGAGCAGGGCGCGGACATCTTGCTGGTCAAGCCGGCGCTTCCTTATCTCGACATCATTCGAGCAGTTCGAGAACGCTTCGACTTACCGGTTGCTGCGTATCAGGTGTCCGGCGAATACGCGATGATCAAAGCCGCCGGAAGGCTTGGATGGATAGATGAGGAGCGCGTTGCGTTAGAGTCGTTGACTTCAATCAAGCGCGCCGGCGCGGACATCATTCTCACATACTTCGCCCGCGAGTTGGCGACTCAGATTGCGTAGCCTCTCTTTCACAGGTCCGTTGCAACGCCAAGCTCACGTAGACCACGAACAATCTTTACCGTCTCGAGGCGAACGGTGATCACCTGCCCGATCAGCCTGAAGATGTTCTCGGGATCATCGGGGCGATTTGGATCCTCGGTGACCGCTGCGTTTGTCGGTTGAAACTTGATACTGGTCGATCACCCAAGAAAAGGGCCTGCTTGAAAAAGCAGGCCCTCAACGTTGAAGCTTCTCGTTTCTCTACGGCCAGATTCGCTGCTCCACGACCAGGTCCGCGTCCGCGGCAGCGACAATCGACAACTGGTCGCCCGAGCGCAACACCCTCAGTATAGTGATGCCGCACGTCGGTTTGGTTATGCGAATGACGCGGGTTGCGCCGGTCGGGAAAAACACTCCGAGCTCCTGGCCGTTGATTACTCCTTTGCTCAGGTACTTCCCGCCTCCCTTCTTGATCTTGCCGTTGGGCTTCGAGAAACCGAAGAACGTCGTGCCCGCGGGGTCAGACGAGATTTCGACCACCGTACCCTCCGAGAAAAGAACCTCGGTGCCGCCCGCCGGCGCCGTCGTCAGCAGGAACAACCTAAAGTTATCGAGAATGAGCATGTTGCTCGTATCAATCGTCGGCCCCGCCTCTCCTATAGAGAAGTCGGAGTTGCTCACTTTTGAGGTACGTACATTAGACACGCTGGTCGTTATGACCGCGACCCTCGCCGTTCTCGTGCAAATAGAAGGAACAGGATTCCAGATGAAGTTTCGCACAAGCGGGCCGAGCGCAGGTTGAGCTGGATCACCGCCGATGGCAATCCTTATTGGGAAGGTCACCCCGCTATCGGTCGAGAGTGACAGATCGAACCCCTTAACCGAAGCCGCAACTTCGTTCGGAACAGTCCAGACGATTGTAAACTGCTGTCCGAACCTCAGGTTCTCGCCGCCATTGGGGCTTACCAATGTGGTGACCGCCACGGTGTCAGTGATGGTGAAATTCGCGTTGCTGTCATCCTGCGCGCTTGCGCCCTGAGTATCGGTGACGATTACACGAATGCGACCCTGTGTAGTATTGAACCCAACCGGCACGGTCCATGTAAACTTACGGGCTGTGCCGGCGACGTTCGGCGCCACGGTGAGGTTGAAGTTAGCGCCCCCATCGATTGAGAGCCGGACATCGAACTTTTGAATCGAGGCGTCACCATTTGGATCGGACGCAGTCCAGGTGATGTCGAAAGTCTGGCCGACCTGCAGAGTCTCTCCGCCGTTCGGCGCGGTGACCGTGACCGTCGGCGCCTGATTGATCACCGTCGTGGAAGGCAAAATGTAGACGACTCCCGCTTGAGTGCGAGTGCCGGTCCCGGCTACAGCGTTCGCGAACGGTGCGCCGATGATTAACTCTCCGCCTTGATTGTTGTTGACGTCACCCGTGGCGATTGCCCATCCTAATTCATCGCCTAGAGCGACGCTTGGGATTCCTCCGCCGTTGACGGCGGTCTGGAAGGTCGCGCCGCCGTCCAGGCTGGTCTCAATCTTCACTGTAGTTCCTGCGGTTGCAGTCTGCACCCACGATATCAATGAAGTTGTTGCGTTGGTCGAAGCGGGGAACGTGAAGTTGCTTATGCGAGTGCCGCTCAGAAACAGGCGATCGGCAGGATTGACAACGGCAGCCCCGCCGCTCAGCGTTCCATGGTTCGCCTTCGGGGTAAGATCGTTAGCATTGCCGGCATCGAAGTTCCAGTAAGCCTGAAGATTCGTCTCAGTGCCGAGCAACTCGTTCTTAAAGTTGTCCAGGACCTGCTGAGCCGTCCGCGCGGTGTTCCAGACGCGGATGTCATCGACGGTTGCGTCCAGCACTCTTGTGAGGCCCGGGTCTTTTCCGATCAGTATGCCGTCTGCTTGATCGACTGCGCCGGTTGGAAAGCCCACGCCCTGAACGGTGTTGTCCAGCGCCCCGTTCTTGTAAAACACAACGCGATTCTGTGATCGGTCAAACACCACGGCCCAGTGCTGCCACGTTCCGGCTGTGACGCCCGCCGTGCTCTGCGCGGCAGGTGAGTCGAACCCCGTCGTGCCATCAGCAAAATGCGCCGAGACTTTAAAGGAACTTCCCGACGCGAGCGCTACCGACCAGCCCTTGTCGGTTGCCGAGCTCCACGGACGCGAGCCGATGACGACTGGAAGATCCCCGAGTCCGGCTCCGTTTCGCTTTATCCAAAACTCAACTGTCCAGCCTCCAACCAGGCCTGGCATGAGAGTCGCGCTGTTGGGGACCGACATAAAAGCGGTGGTGCCGTTCAATCCCAGCGAGGGATTGGAGGCAAGCTCCAAATCGCCTGCCGCGGTCGTGTCACCCACGATGGTTGTGTTCGCCGCGGCCACATGCGTAAGCGTCCCGACGGCGAACTGGAGGCTGGTATCATCGTTTACAACGGGAGGGGCGCCGTTTATGCTGGCCGTCAGTTGCTGAAGAAACGGGGTGACCGCCTGATCGCCAGTCGTGAGCGTCTGCCTTATAGTCAGCGTCTTTCCTGACAGATCGTTGTTTGCCCCCGATTGTCCGACTATCCGCAGATTGTCCTGTCCGAGCAGCACGTCGCGGGTGGGAACCAGCAACAGGTTCGAGCCTCCGAACACGATTGAAACAGACCCGGTTTTGCCGTTTGCGCCGGGGGCTCCGGCGATCATGTCTAAGATGTTGTCGGAGTTCTCGGCGGTATTGTAATTGCCCGCCGCGACCGTCGATCCGAGACGGTCTCCCGCCACCGCTCCGAACATAGTGACGATTGCGCCACCGGTGAACAGATCAATCCTTTTTTCGGTGCCTACCTCTGGGTTTAGTCCGGCGCCTCCCTGTATGACATAGGCCTCGCCA
>DATLWF010000011.1:0-2041 GCA_035576605.1 Blastocatellia bacterium
CCTTGCGGGCACAGCAGGCTGACATCACGTGCGAGCGTCGCTTTGGTGCAATCATCAGCGTTTCACTTGACGCATCGAGTGCATGGCCGTGATGATCCGATCTTCGTTGGCAAGAACCGACGGCTTGTACGATGGCCCGAACCCTCTTGAGCGCTTCAGGCGCTGCACCATGGCCTTCGGTTCGCTACCGCTGATGCGCAAGGTCTCGCTGCTCTTGCCATGGCTGTGGCGAGCGGCCTGACGCTGTTCGATGACGTCCTGACATTGTTTGCTGCGTTGCTGCTGCCGGATCGTCGGGGGCACGTTCAACCGCTTTGTTCGCCGCTTGCGCGCGCGCCTTGACGGCCTCTTGCCTGAGCAGACGGTAGTGCGAGCAGGCCGCTTCAATGACCGTGCCGTCACCGGCCAGACGCGTGCTGTTAGAACCACCCGCTTTCAATATCGCGCGCGTGAGCGATTCAAAAAAACCCTGGGTCAGCGAGTCCTCGTGCAATACGATGAAGCGACCAATATTGGCATGATCCGGCGCAATCCCTCCCGTCACCCACATGCATCCCAGATCCAGCCGCGCCAGTCGCTCCAGTTCACGCAAAGAGTGAACACCCTGCATCACGCCATACAGGATCAGACCCATCATCAGGCGTGGCGCGTAAGGAGCGCGCCCGGTGGCAGCATAGCGCTGCTCGAACGGTAGCCAATCCTGCTGCCCGAGCAAATGCGCTACGACAAATGGTGCACGTTGACCGGCCTGCTTCAGATAGTCCTCCAGGCGGGTCGTGCCCAGGACAATCTCGTGCGGGTTACCCGTTAAAAACCGGCGTCCGCTATCCGACGCGTTCGGCCTTGGTCTGGCATCCTGAGCCGGCACTCCGCCAAACAGATCGTGTTGCTTGCTGTCCGGGGTACTTTGCGAGCCGTGCTCATTGCTCATTGCTCATCTCTTCATCAGGGTTGCGTCACCGGATTTTATCGACAATCGGCTTTCGCGACAGCCTCTGAAGGACGGTGCTTCACGCGCACACTGGTGAAATTTCACTTCCCGGCTTGATCCCTCAACAGACCCTGTGCGCCTTTTTGTCTGGCCATCCTGGCAGGAGTATGCCTGTCCCCGGTCGAATACATTCGCGCTGCCTATCGCCACCGCAACGAACTCGCGCCGCAACTGCTCACTGTTCTCGCGCTCGGTGCCATCGTCACCGACCACGCTTTGACGAGTCAACTCCCGCACCGAAAAGAGATACACCCGTTCCGACATTCAGTGCATGAGGAGAAAGCCCCCCGATTTTCCGCAGCTTTTTGCCACTACGAATGCAGGCGCGGGGACTATATTCAGTGCACACACCGCGTTTTACGCATCGACTGACAAGACGGACGACGACCTTTGTTCGCGTCTTTCTTGCGTTGCCAATCTTCCATGTGGGCGCGAGCCGCTTTCTCGCCCTTAACGCCTTCGCCCGATAACTTCCTCTTTTTGGGTAATCAACCTCTGCTGTGGTCAGAGCAAGTTCCCTGACAGGATCCAACAACCAATCGGTAGCTCCGCCGGACATCTGGCCATTTTGTGCTTAAAGCCGTGCCGTCAGGCTGGAAAGGACATGAATAGGAGGGACCTTCATCGCCCCGGAAAAATAGATTACCTCTATATCCAGTGTTTTGGATAACTGATTTTATCGGGTTGTACGGCGTCGAAGGCTGCTTTTGTTAGGGGCCGAGACATTCAATTTCCTCACATACGGAGTGCTTCATGAAACTAATCATGGTCGAGGTACGCTATGAAGGTGGGACCGTTATCACCGACCGCGTCGTGTTGAACAGCGAGTCAGCAAAGATAACCCTGCCGCCGCGCTTGTGTTCTCTATTGGATATACTCGATGAATACGATCAACGGAAGTCGTTCATTGCACAATGTGCAGGCGTTGATTTCGCGGTGGAAGGCGATCGGGAACATGGCTATTTGATTAACTTCAACGCGCGTTCCCGTCCGAAGCATTTTCTGGGGCTTCGGTCAGTCTGGTCTCCGACAGCCGGCCAACGCAAGCTC
>DATLWF010000012.1:0-17806 GCA_035576605.1 Blastocatellia bacterium
CCGGCATTCCATGAGCTTGCGTGACGCTTTCGGCAATCGCCTGGACCGATGTTTTCCCTCCTAAGGACGCGGCCACTCTGCGGGCTTTGGAACGCGTTCGGTAGCGGTCCCGATAACAGGCGGCGATGTCAGTTCCGGTCATGGCTTCTATCGCGTCCGCTACGAATAACGCGCAGTCCCAGAGTCCATAGCGGAAAGAGCGCAATTGGTTCTTGGCGAGGTAGGCTTCAAGGCGTGAGGGCCAATCGGGTAGCCGGGTGAGCATGAACTTCATTAGCCGTTGGCTGGTTCTGTTTCGCCCGCCGCTTCTGCTGTTCCCGCTGCCAGCCTCATCTCGGCTCGTAGCTCCCAAAGTAAGGGCGTCCCTTTAGGAGCCGTGAGATCTATGTCGTGACATAAAGACAACCGTTCTTCCCCATTGCCGATGGGTTCAGTTTTTGTTGCCTTCAGGGAAGAGGAGCATACACAATTGACTCCGTTGACGACAAATTCAATTCCTGAAAGTCCAAGTTCCCGTGCAAGATAACAACAGTCCCGTACCGCGTCATCCAGACTAGCGCCGAGTTTGATCTTAACCTGGAGAATAATAGAACTATTCATGAGAGGTAGTAACATGCATTCACCGCGCTATCGACAGAATCGGCGCGCTCCGCACTGGCAGCCAACAAAAAGGAACATCCTTCAGATACCGTCAGTGCTTTCGACCATTTGCGTCCGTTCCCGTATTTCCGTCCGCAATACCTCTAGCCTCGTCACTGGCGTCGGATATTCGGTCGGAGTTCCGCCGATATAGCGATTGATTGTTGCACTGTCGCTATCCGAGGTCAGCCTTTTGTACAGAAGTGGTGGCATCTCACCAATTTTAAGCACCATAATAATCAAAGGTTGGTAGAGCTTTGCGCGGTAGCGCCCCACATGACGGTGCTTTCCTGCAGCGCGTTGACAAATTGCAACCCTAAATCCCCGGGATGATCCATCTGCGAATCCTCAAATGTGTACCTTCGGTCCGCCGAAACATTCATTTCAAGCAACCGGCTTTCGCAATTGATGGATATTGTCGCCGTCGTTCCCGAGATATCGAAGGTAGGCTGGTCGATTCGCCCCGCCCAGGAGAGCAGCGGATCGCTGATCAGCGTTCCCCCGCTTTGGAACAGCGCCAGGTACAGCGTGACCGGCAAGCCAATCTGGATATTCTGCAAAGCATCCGCAAGCAGCGTCGGATCGATCCCGCTCAACGTGAGTACGATGCCTTTCGCTTCGACCGTCGCGCCCTCTTCAATCGCTGACACGCTCCCGAAGGTTCCCATCCCCAGATACGTATTTCCGTTCCATACCTTCGGCCCCGTCCCGCTCCACAGATAGAGCGGGCCGCTCGAGAATTGCGCCTGAAGAAAGATGGCCGGCCGCAACTCCGAAGCCGTCAGCGCGGCGAGCATGGCGGGCGACATGTCACGCGGCATAAATCTATCTCTTTTCCTTCGGGCTGGCCGGGGGAGAGCTGAGGGGCATGGGCGGCACTGGCGTATTGGCGAAGCGCGCGAACTCGCTCACTGAGGGCGGAAGGGGAGCAACCGGAGGCAGGGGAGGAACCGGCAGCGTATCCGGTCCGTGCGCGCGAAAGAAGATTTGCAGCAGCTCCCGCCGCATACGCAGAGTCGAAGCCACCGCCACGGTCGGCAACACATAATTGCGTATGGTTCCGCGAATGGGATAACTGACGAGAATTCCGGTTACGAATACAAGATGCCCGCAAGCGGTAAGCAGCCACATCAAGGCAATGCAGCCGGCGATACGGGAAGCCGAGCAGGGACTGGAGCCGCCCCGCTCCCGAAACTCCCTCCATTGATACTTCCAGTTTCGCCGCTGCGCATGATCTCTCCACCGGCTCTGGCGGTCGCAGAAGTCGCATGTATCGATTCCCGGCGCGTCAGAGTTGCATTTCGGACAGAAACCCCACCAGATGCGATAAAGGCCGAGAAAGTAGGTTCCAATCGTCAGCTCGCCGCCAAAATCCTTACTTCTGAAACCAAGTGCGACGCCGATAATCAAACCGAAAGCCACAAGGTATCCGAACGAAGCGTAAATACTGCTGATGAAGTAGCGCAGGCTTTCACCGGGAGGTAAAGATATCATTCAGATCGCTTCCCGAATATCGAACTGGATTCCATAAAAGCGGCCTTTGCTGATCGACCATTTGCGCAGATTCCCTTTCAACCGCCAGTATCTCGAACCGATATCATTGGGATAGGCGGACATGAACGCGGAAGTAAATTGAAACACGCCGCCGATACCTTTGAGATTTCGCAGAAAGCTCACCCACTCCTGGCCCACCGCATAGGGCAACGGAGGCATGGTGACGGAGGCCTCCATGTAATTCGCGTTCCAGTCGTAGATCTGCATCTGACCGGTGAAGGGAGAGACATTGCCGGAGACGATATCAATGACTGAGAATTCAATGGACGCTGGAGCCGGGGGAGTTCCCGGTATCGTCACCACGTTCCAGCCATTGTAGGTAGGCATTGTCTATCGGCCCGCCGGCGTCCGCCGCACCTGGTCGTGGGAAGCTCGAATTGAAACGCCTACCGCTGAATCGTGCGCCGCCCGGATCGCTCTCTCGGTCCGCTGCTCATAGATCGCCGGGTCTGCGCCGCGGGCGTCGATCGAGTAGTAGTGAGTCGAGCCACCAGCTCCCACCATGCGCCGCGATTCGGCGTTACTCGCGATGCGTCCTGAAGCTCCGAACAGGAGTTCTGGCCCGCGCTCGCCAACCACGTACGCAGAGCCCGCCGATACCGGACCGCCCGAAGCCATCGGCGTAAACGTGCTGGTGACACTTTCGGTTCCAGCCGATCCTCCACCGCCGCTTTCCCCGCCACCTCCAGCGCCGCCAAGAAAACCACCCAGCGTCTTCAGCACATCGGAGAACATGCCCGGCTCTTTTCCTTTGCCGCCGCCGGATTCACTCACCACATAAAACGGATTGGGCGCCGTGCCATCCGGTTTTCCCAATCCACCCAAGGCCGCGTTATCGGCCGAAGGACTTGCGCCTGGTCGGGGAACCGGCGCGCCAGCGAGCCTGACCCAGAATGGATTTTCCTTCGAGCCGTCCGCGGCGCTTCCCAATCCCAATTTTTTGCCGAGCGCACCAAGGCCCTTCTGTATCCCCGTCTTGATCGTGCTCTTCAGCAGATCTTCGCCAAGGCCTTTGAACAGCGCGCCCCAGCTCGCCTTCTGTCCGGTGAGGAGTTTTGATAGATTGCTCGATACCTTATCTACCGCGGAGTTCAGCGTCTCGTAGACGACAGCGGACGCCGCCTGGGCGTCTTTCCGCATCTCGGTAAAGAACGCTTCGACGCCGGCCCGCGCGCCGCGCAACGACAGCGATTGCTCGATCAAGACTTGCAGCCGCTCCTGCTCGATCTTGCGCAACGAAAGCTGAATCGTCAGGGAGTCGCCCATCTGCGCGCGGATTTCCTCGAGGCGCTTTTTCTCCAGATCCAGCGTCTCCAGCTGATTCTGAAATGCCATCTGGGTGCGCAAGGCTTCCGCGGCCAGTTCTTTCTCGCGTTCGATCTGATCGAGCTGGCGCGTCTGCGCGATCGCTTCCGGCGTCGCTCCCTGGAGCTTCATCTCCGCGTACTTGTTTTCGAGCGCCGCCTTTCGCTCCGCTTCTGCGCCTTGAAGTTGCGCCGCTTGCAAAGCCTGCACCGCGCGGATCCGCTCGTTGATTTTGGCGAGGTCACCCGCGGCCAATGTGGCGCGCTGGGCGTTAAACAGATCGATCTCTGCTTTGACTTCGGCCGCCGTCGCGCCGCGATGCGTCAATTCCCTCAGCCTATAGGCCAGCGTCACGAGGCGGATTGCTTCCGCTCCCTGCATCTGCACCTGGGCCAGCGAGCGCTCCAGTTCGATCTGATCCTGCAGCTTGTCGGTCATCTGGGCCGAGCGCGTGCGGGCCGCGGCATCATACGCCAGACTTTGCTCCGCTCGCACCTTGGCAACATCCGCCTGTTTCGCCGGCTCGTTGTAGGCTGTCGGACCTACCAGGCTGATCACGCGGGCTTCCACGCTCGCTTTCTTCGTCGCCTCGTAGCCTTTGCCGATGGCGGCTGTAAGCAATTCCTGCTCTTTAACCTCATCCCGGATTTTCTTGATCGTCTCGTCGAGCTTGGTATTCCATGCCAGCTGAGCTTGCAGCGCCGGCTCGGTGATGATCTTGCGCGTGCTGATCTGCCCCATCTGGGCATCGGTCAATTTCAAATGTGGACTGATGGCTGCCAGCTCTTTGTTGATTTTGACGATCTCTTCGCGCGCCGCGCCAAAGCCTTTGGCGATCAACTGCGCTGCTTCCGGCTGCCCCACCGCTGCCAGATTCGCGCGGAGAGCTTCGATCTGGGCATCGATCGATTTAATCGCCTCCTCATAGGGGCGGCCCAGCTTCGCGGCATCCCGCGCCGCTTTGGCTGCGTCCAGTCCAGCCTCATCGGCAGTACGCTGCCGATTCAGCGAAAGCCTGTCCTTCAGATAGTTCAGATTTTCCAACACGCCCCGGCGCTCCTTGAGAAGCACCGTTTGATCTGGCGTGCTGGCCTGAACGCCGTATGGGGCATAGAGCGATGGATTTTTGACGTAAGCCTGATATGTTGGCGCTTGGCCTTTGCCTTCGTGATAGCTCTGTAACTTCTCGGTTTCCTGAACGAGGAGCGCCGTTTTGTTGATTTGCGCATTGAGCGCGTCGTCTATCTCCCTATCCCAGGCTGCTTGAGCCTTTTGGGCCTCCTCTTTCGTTTTCGCCACCCGCACGGCTGCGTCACCTTCGGCATCGATGCGCGCCATCTTATCGGTGAATTTTTTGAGGTCTTCCTCATCCGCCTTCGTGGATGCCTGGCCGGTCACAAAGCCGCGGAACCATCCGAGACTTTGCTCCTTCAGCAATTTCTCCAGGCTTTGCAAATCCTTGTCAAGCGAATCGGCGAGATGATCGGCTGCAACCTTGGCCTCATCGAGAGCCAGCTTTAGCGTATTCTGCCGCCGCCCTTGGAGTTTGGCGATCTCGTTCTCCAGCCGGTCATTGACTACCGCCATCTCATCGTTCGCCGCGCGTAGCGGAGCGTTGATCTCGCGAAAAGCCTCCGCCATCTTGCGGGGACCTTCCTGGACAGTTTTGTAAAAATCGAGTACTTTACCGCCCAATTCAAACAACATCGAGCCGAATGCCAAGCCACCAACCAAGGGGAAAAGCTTATTGAAGAGTGGACCCAATCCCAAGGTGATCGAGGTGAAGCGCTCCACCGCCCGGATGTTATTGTTGAAATTGCCTTCCATTGCCCGGATGGCGGCGCTGGCTTCGATCATGCTGGCGCGCGTGCCATGTCCGGAGGCGGCTGCGGCAGCGCCGAAGTCGATGACCTTCGCTTTGGCCTTGCCCAGATCGGCGTTGAATTGCGCCGTCCCAGCGACCAGATTGATCGAGATGATGCCGACTTTTTTAGCCATTTCAATAGGCCGATTTCAGCGTGGATGCGAGGGTATCAGCAAAAGCTTCAATAGCGGCGTCGCCAGAAGTATCGAACGCCGGGCGGACAAAGGGATATGCTGGGACCTGGCCGGTTACAGTTCCCTTTCTTCTCCTGCCGCGGCTATCGATATAGAATCCTCCCTTTTTCACGATGCGATGGCCGTATTCGAGCCAATTGGCTGTCCGCCCCTGATCGCCGAATCCCACCGCCGCTTCCCCGCCACGGGCGTCCGAGTCAACGGTAACCTCAACGACCAGCGCCTGTGCCAGCGCTCCGGTCCTGACTCTGGTTTTGGAGATCAGAGCCCCAGCCAGGATATTGATACCCGCCGTCAAGGCGCGGCCATAGCCCAATAAAACGATGTTTTTGGGCGCTTCATCGAGCATCTTTTGAACTTCCCGGAGTCCCACTACATTCATTAAATCGTTGGCCACAGCTTCACCCCGCCGCCAATGCTGTTTCGGCAGGCGCTTCGTCTGGAATATTTTCGCTCTTGACTATTCCGAGGGCCTCAGCCAGAGCCCCCGAGACCGTTTCAAGATCGCGGCTCAATAGATCTCCAGCCTCACTGAGCAGTACGGCGGGATACGCCGGTTTCAGACAGGCATAAAGAAGCCCTCGGACCTCGGTCGCCGAAAGGTTTTTGAGCCGGATCTGCGCCTGGAGTAAATTGCAACCAGTAACAGCTTCGGCGTCGCAAATGGCATTAAAATCATACGTCAATTTATATATTTGCGGATCATCTTCGAGCGTAAATGAGACAACGTCATGTTCCATTTTCATCCTTTAGCCACGCCCCGATAAGCCGTAGCCATAACCGCGCTGATTAATTCGCCGGTGATTTCGCGAGGCTCTTCCCCGACCGAAGGCCACGGATGCAGCATGAACTGCGCATGGTCGAAGGGCTTTTTCGGCGCGCAGAAACCAAAGTTGGCGCTCATGGCGATCGCCCTTGAAGCCATGAACTCGCGTTGCCGGATGCGCTCCAGACGACACGCATCGAGCGCCTTGGCCATGCGCGGCGTCATCTCCAGCCACTCTTCCGACGACAGCCCCAAGTCATCCCGCGCCGTGGCCCAGGCGTCGAGCCACGTTTGCTTTTTCGGGGGTGAAGGACTATCCGCAATTTCCCGCGCATCGGGCATTGAGGCAACCCATGCCGCCGTCAATATCGAGCGAACCCGCGCCAGATTCCGAATCGTGATCAGACGCCCCACTGCATCAATCGACAATCCCGCCCCGGCCCGTTCCAGCGCCTGATAGAGCAGCGCCCGCAATAGCGCCGCCGGGGGACGGCTCAGATTTTCGGCGAGCATATCGACTCCCGACATCTGCTCACACGCAAGCAAGACCCGATAGGTAAACAGGATGCGCCATCGCTTCCCCTCGATCTCAAACCAGACCGGAGTTGTCAGCCATTCCGCCAGCGCGCGGAACATTTCAGCTTTACGTCGTCGATTCGGTGTAGGCGCCAGTTAGTTGGATTTCGACCGAGAACTCGATGGCCTTGTTGTTCTCGAAGGGACCGGGTTTGTATGAGGAGATGAATCCAGTACCCGAGCAGACATACGTTTTCGTGCCGCGCTGAACCGGAGCTTTGATCTGGAATGGGAAGATCGTTTGCCCCTGCGCCAGCGTCGTGATGTTCAACTGTGAGGCATCGCCCAGGAAGTTGCCGCCGAATACGACCTTGCCCGGCTTGATCATGGCCGGCACAAATTCTTCGGTATTGTTCGGCGACAGCAGGTGTGTCGTGTCGACTTCGGCCATCGTCACCAGATCCGGCGCGAAACTTTTAATTTCCGAAATCGCTGTGAAATTGGGTGGACTGGCGGCGTCGCCGATAAGAAATTGCGCCAGATACCCGGAATTGGCTTTAGAGAAATAGGTAGTCGGGGCTGTGAATGGCATGGAACTTTTTCCTTTTTCTGAAAATGGATTTTACTTCAGGAAAACAAGATTTCGTATTCGAGCATGCGGCGCAAGGTGCGCCCGGCGTCGTCGAAGAAGTCCTTCGTATCGGATTGGAAGCAACAGCTCACGTAAGTGTGATCCGGATCAGGCAAGGTACCCTGATAGCCATGCAGCACGTTGTCGATCGCTGCGGCAAGCTGAATCACATCCGGAGCGCTCCCGTCACAGTCAATTTGCAGGCGCAGCATGGCGAGACCGCGCGCACTTTGCAGTGATGTATTCGGAACCTTCGAGACCACGCTATAAGCCCAGCTCGGCAAGGTTTGATCTTTGGGAAGCTGAACGAGAAAGCCTCCCAGCGGAGCAATGGCTTTCACGCCGGCGTCACTCTGCACCAGCTGGACAATGCCTTCCTCGATCACTGATTCGCTCCCAGCGCCAGGCATTGCAGTTCCAGCCACTCGTTATTCTCATCCACGTTGCGAATGCCCTGGATCACGTAGCTATTGCTGCCGAATACCACGCGCTGATTCGCTGCGATGCCGGCCCGGTAGCGCACGTAGATCGGGATGATCACTTCGGAGATGGTTTGACCCGAGCGGATGATATCGGTTGAACGCGCCGGCTCGATCGCCGCCCATACCGTCAGAAATGAAATTGGCGTCCCGACAGGCCCAGCTGCATCGTATTCCGGCGGGCTCGAGAATTGGAGCTTTTGGATTGTAACCCGATGCCGCAACCTCCCCGGATCGATGATCGATCGCCGAAAGACCGTAACCGACCGGCGAGTCACAGCCATCACAGCCACCATTCCCATAGCGCAGAATCTTTTGGATCGTAGCGTGTCCAATGACGCTGCTGGCCGGCATCGACATATTGCCGCGAAAGCGATGCCCACGGCTCGACAGGTAGCCGATCCAGCAGGAACAAATTCAACGGCGGAACGATCCAGCCTTTACGCACTTCCGAATGGGCATACTGCCAGGCCGTGAAACCTCCATACAATCCGACCGGCGGCATCGCCTTACTCTCGAAGGCGCGCCGGCGCATGAGGCCCACGCCGCCGATCGCCTCACAAGGCGCATAACCCAGCTTGCCGTTCCCGTTGATCACATGACGCCCGTTCAACTCCGGAGCTGGCGGAACTACCGCTTTCCAGGGCGCACGCGTCCTACTCGCCGGGGGCTCGATGCCCAACAGATCCAGCTCCGGATGCGCGTCCATGACGGAGAGGCATTGTTCGAGCCAGCCAGGCGGGACGATTACATCGTTATCGATCTTGGCGAAGGTCGCGTCGCCCTCTTGGCTCAGGAAGTGATTCATCACCGCAACCGGACCTTGCTCCATCGGATAGCCGCTTCCCACCGCTGCATAGATCAGCCGAGCGCGGTTCCAATCGGTATGGGCATTCAACGCTTTGAGCGACGCCACCGTGAATTCCACACGGCCATGTGCTAGAAAAAGGATATCGATCATGCGGAATACTCGTTCTGATCGCGCAGAAAGTGCGGCCAGCAGCCCAGCTCGTCAATTTCCAATTGGGTCCGATAGCAGGCCAGGGCCTGGAGCTTCTTCAGCGCCATCGCGCCATTGCACGAAACCAGCGTGCCGCCCATCGATTTTCCAAAGCTTGTATAGGTCAGATAGCTATGGATTACAGCGCCGCCAAAAACTTCGCGCCCGATCTCACTGACTATGTTGTGCTGCAGATTCCCGCCCGATTCAGACGCCGGAAGCCAGACTTCTTCCACTCGCCTCAGACGCAATAAAGCTTCATGGACTTGATGCTCGATCAAATTCAGGGCTACGTCGTCTGCCACGCATCCGAACTGGATCGGGCAGCCCAGGATCTCCATCGCCGCCATGTCCTCGCGCCGCCGCGTCATGATGTCGCATTGCGGAAAGCCTCGATTGACTTGCCGGTAGCTGTCGAAGACTGTCAGGACTGTCGGCTTTTCGCGCAGCAGGGTGAACGCGCCGAAGAGGACTGCATCATCGTTGTGCGGGCTCACAAAGAGTTTCATACCGCTGTCAGCCTCGGTATTCCGTACAGTTCGTAAATGACCGCAAGCCTATGGCGAATCTCCGCGAGGTCGTTTCCATGCCGGGATTCCATGCCCATGCGATCTGCGCCGTGCGCGTGCGGCAAATGCCCTACGCCGATATCCACGATGCGCGTCCTGCTGCGATTCAGCCAGGTGAAGATCCGATCACATTCCCGGTCGAATAACTCATCCTCCGGATAGTTCGCCAAGTACGCACTGAAATCGATCAGCGCCTTGGGGAAGATCGCACCCCAGCCTACAAGGGATATACCACCTGTGGCTGCGTAAAATGGCTGATGACTCGGAAGCATGTTACAGAGCAGTTCCCCCGGTTGGTACATCCCGAACAGTTTCCGCGCGTCAACGAGACAATCATCATCCTGCGTATAGATGTACTCCGAGAAAGCGTTCAACGCGGCGACGTAGCGGCCATAGACTTTTCGATTGATACTCTGGGAGTTATCCCAAACCAGGACTTCCGCGAACATGCTCAGCGATTCCCGGATGCGCGCCAAGGTGGATTCGTTATCGCCCTTAGTGACGATGACAGCGGACACTTCAGATGGATCGATCACAGTAAGTCTTTGAACAGAATCCGCGCCCGCTCCGGAGTAATCTGCTGCCGTCTCGACCGCCCGCGAAACAGCGGATCGAGCGCGGAACCCAGATTGATGTAGGTCCGTTCGGGGAATCGCTGCCAGCATTTGACAACCGGGATGTGCCCGGCCATCCCCGCGCCGTACAAGAGCACATCGAATTCGTAGAAGTCAGCTAACTTCAGAAACAGACTCTCGCACTCTTCAAACAGGCCCTGCATCGGCGTAATCAGATGCGTCGCACCAAGCATGCGGGCCGCGCCCGCATTCCCCTCCGGTCCCATGTACAGCTTGCGCCGCTCATCCGCTTTGATCGCTCGATAGAAGTCAACAAGAGCGTCCGATTCTCGCATCAGCAGTAAGGCTTCGAAGTGCAGCCAAGCCGGGCTTGCCTTTCCGATAAGTTGCGCGTATTGCGTTTCGTACCGTGCGTATCGCGAACCTGCATCGAAAGAAGCCGAGAGCCAATCGCCCACATAGATATGCTGTCCATGCATCAGATGCTGCCACGCTGCGAATAACTCGATCCCCAGCTCTTTTGAGTAGAACTCCCGGTCCACCGTGCAGCCTGAATGTCCGTTGATGCATTCGAGCGCTCCGTCTCCATAGCGGACAAAGAAGAATGGCTCTTGCCGGAATATCTTGTCAGTCAGCACACGTGCGCTTTCATCGGCGTCGAGCGATGTGTTCCTCTCAGCCATTTTTAATTGCATCGTTAAAATCCAATGCGAACTGCCGCGAATCGTATAATATTCGGCGTTGCCGTTCCTCTTCCGCAACCGCTTGAACGGCGCGCCGCGCCACAATCAGATATACATCGCTCGGCCGCTTATCGACCTCCTGGCCTGGCCGGTAATGCTTCCAGATCAGACGCTGGATCTCCGGTGGAACCATCCGCCAATGCTTGAAACACATTAGGAACTTGGGCTCAACTTCTACCTCGCAGCCGATAGCATGGCAGTGATGCGGTAGCGGGACAGCATGTACCGTGGCGCTCATTCACAGCACCCGGAACTGGATGAACCCAAGTACGCAGAATATAACCAACTAATAAGATTCATTTCTGCGCAACTACTCCATAACCCAGAGCGAACTTATTAGAACCTTGCACAACTTCAGCTCGTAACTCATGCGCGTGAATTGAAAACCTTGCCTGTCTGAGCAACCTATCCATCCCTCGTTTCGTAAACCGCCAGAAGTCCCCTGCCTCTACTTCCGGCCAGTTCGTCGGATAAGTCATCACCAGATACCCTGACGGCTTCAGCGCTTCCCAAAACCACTCCAGCACTTGACCTGGTTGCGCCAGATATTGCATCACCTGCGTACAAAGAATCGCGTCGAAATCTTTTCCAGGCTCGTCGCCCAGTTCCATCGGAATATACTCGCCGTGCACCAGATCCCGGTACGGCTGCTTTCCCGCGCCGAAATCGAGCACACGCCCGCGCAAGTTCCCAGCATGAAGTTCCACAAATCGCCGTATCGAAGCCCGTTCAATTTGGCGAACCGGATCGCCCGCCGGATAAAACGAAGCAACTTCCTCCCAGTCGGCGCCGCGCAACAGCATTGGCGGGGAAAAAGAAAGCGGAAGCGTCATTATGCCAAGCCTTTTAGCTCACTTCGCAAAGTAACGCCGCGTACCATCCCCGTCGGTATCGTTACGGCTCACTGCCAGGCCTTTCTTCACCAATACATGAGCAGCCTGATAGGCCTGCTTAGGTTCCAGCTTCAGAGCTTGGCACAACTCCATGCTCGACATCGGCTTCTTTTGGATCGCCTCGAACACGCGCGTAGCCAATGTATCTCCACCACCTGGAGCGGACCGCTTTTGTACCTTGGGAGCACTGATGGCCCGGCGCGGATGATGACCGTTTTTAGGCTCTGGCAATTGGGGAAGAGCTTCGGGAATCGATTCACGAATCTGACCGCCGCTGGCCGCCCGGATCATTTCGGCTGCATTCGCCGGACTTTCCGCTTCCACTTCGATTTGAACGATTCGCAATTTCATAGGACCCCTACTTCAACGCTTCCAACTGGGCGTAAATCTTACTGCGCTTCTCCCGGCCGCTGCCGTAATCCCGCAGCTCCCAGCGGATCTCCCGGTACAGCGCAATGATGCCGTAACCCGGACCCAGCCGCCCGCGCTCGCCTCTCGCGTCGTTCCAGGGCTCGCAGAAGTAATACCTGTCATCGGGCGTCCAGAACGATACGTGCGTGGGATCGGAGAAAGCCCCCGGATTCAACCGGCCATCGGACAGCATTACGCACGGCACGGCCAGATTGAGCAACCCACAAGGCCGCAGTACCCGCCATGCTTCGTTCAGCACCCATATCTTGCCTCGGTTCCCTCGAAAGTCGGCATTGTCGACGTGCTCGAAGACGTCGTGCGCGAAGATTTCATCGATCGAGTTATCGCGCCATGGCCAAGGGCTTCGCAGATCCCAAAGATAATCCGCAGGTGGAACCACATCCACATTTAAGTACCCTGGTTTATGGTCATCCGCACACCCCAAATTAAGCTTCACGCGGGTTGGTTTGGTTCTTTTGTTTGACCGATACTCAACCGCTCGCCGTTTCTTTCGATGGCGCGGTGATCTTCAGCGTCCGTTTCATGCTCTCCCGCAACCAGCAACGGCGGGCGACTCATTCACAGCACCCAGAACAGCGTATAGCTAAGTAGACAGCATTTGACCAACAATATAAAGACTTTTAAGCCGCAATCGGCCACTCATACCCAGAAACACCACTAAAGTTTGGTAGAGGCTCCCAGCTTGCCCCGGTCATCTTTCGCGGACTCGAATTACCTGCATGACTCGACGCCACCATGAGCTGCCCGGCATCCACAGCAGCCAACTGCCCCGCCGCCGCCGCCATCCTTGCGAATTGGATATCCGATCCCACCGGCAAGGACTCAAAGCGATGCCTCTCCCACCAGTCGCGCCGAAACATCAACGAAGTACCCAGAGCAAAATCCGGCGTGCCCCGGTAGCGATGCCACTTCTCGCCATCGGTGAAGAGCATCGAATGGTAGCCGGTTACCGCTTTGCCGGAAGTTTCCAACCGGCTCAATTGATCGGCCAGCCTGCCAGGCGCGCTGTAGTCGTCATCGTCCCATTTGCAGAGAATATCGGCGCGCCCGTTCATACTCGCATTCTCACAACAAAAATTGAATTTCTGTCCTAACGTTGGCCAGTTACGGTTGTCCACGATAGTAAGCAACCTGACACGCGGATCATTCGGCATGAGATCATGCACCGGCTCCCCATCGGCGACAATCAGCATGTGCCAATCGGTTACCGTCTGCGCCTGCAAACACGCAATCGCACCCGGCAGCCAGCGCCGGCGGTTCCGCGTCGGACAAAAACAGACCAGCTTCACTTGCGAATATCCCTCACGGGCCAGAGCAAGCTTTCCACATTCTCCTGGATATCCTGATCGGGCAAACGCTGCGAGTAGCGCCCATTGACCCACAGCTTGATGGCGTTGCGGATCAGTTCCCAGTGTCCGGGGTTAGCATTGGGATTGTTCACCAGAATCGCTGTGACACCATTTACTGCCGTTGACGCCGCATCGCGTGCGGTTCCGTTCCCGCTCGGCCCCACCGAATCGACAAACGTATTCAGCGTTCCACCATCCGGCCCGGCGCCTGGAATGCTGATCGGCCGCCCGATGTCACCCGCGGAGAAGATGTGCCCCGAAATCGCCTTCTGTCCGGCCGTCATCGTGACTGTAACCGGACCGCCGTAGCCCACCGTGTAATCGACCTGCACGGCATTGGCGATCACTCTAGCGACCGGCCACATGCGGCCGAAGGGAGGCATCAGGCGCGCCGGATTGCTCACAATGTCGGCTACATACTCGCCGTCCGCCGGCGGCGATGCGTTGCTCTGCGGATTGAGCACTGTGCTATTGCCGTTCGCATCCAGATACTGGAACAGATCGATTGAACGCACCGGCGGAAACGGCAGCAGCACGGCATAACGGATTCCCACGAGCACGGCATTCGATCCACTGACAAACGGGCTCGAGACTTTCGCCCCGGCCAGTTTCATGTCGATGTACCCAGGGAAATAATCCATAAGCAAGCGCCACTGCTGCGTGACGAAGCGCCGGCGGGTGAACGTTTCGGCGAAGTAACGGCCGGCTATGGCCAGGCTCGTAATCGTATCGTCCTGCGATGTGTCACCCACGTCCATGCGCAAGAAGGTCTTCAGCTCATCGAGACTCACGGGCTCGACGGCCGGCGGGGTGAGGAGCTGAAGACCCATGGCTTATCGACTCAGGCCGCTTTCTTGACGGGCTCCGGTGGAATGAGCGTGAGGATACCCTGCTCTTCCCAAACCTTGGCGATTTCCTCACTGACCATCGCTTCATCGCCTGGTTTGAAAGCCCAGTCCTTACTGAAGCCGGTGCGGATGACGGCTTCATCCTGCCGGCGTGCGGCGTCGACGGCCGCGGCGATCTGGCCTTGTGTATGGCGCGGAATTTTGCCATCGCGTTCCGCGGCGAGGCTCGACGCCAGCCTTGTATACTTGGCTTCAAGTTCTTTGGGCAGCGGATCCCGGCAGCCGGCGATCGATTCGACGAATTTGACTCGTACTTTTTTCATGTTCATTTTTCTCCTGAAATTGAAGTTGAAAGGGGCTTGCGCGTCGCACTCACCTACGACACGCAAGCCTTGACGTGGGTTGCTACGTTGCCGATTGCTGCAAAATAGCAATCGGTTTCGTGCCGGCGTCGATCAGATTCGAATCGAACCGCTGAAACGCCAGGTACCCGACTTGCAAATAATCGGCGTACCGTTCTCGGAGAACGAGCACCGTAGTTCCGCCCGCGACTTCCCGGACCTTGAACGTCCTCATGTCACCGAACAGCATGGTATAGGCGCTCGCCGCCGGAACTGCCATGTCCTGGTTGATCACGTATTCATGCTCCAGGATTTTGGGCTTGCTGCCGGTGAGCACTTGCGCGCCCTGCTGGAAGCTGGCAGTCAGGCCGGGCTGCCAGAGTGGCCGAAGATTGCCGTCGACCAGCTTCTTGAGCAGCTTCAGCATCGTATCGGAGAACATCCAGCGGGAGGCCGGATTCTCGCGATAGGCCGGATCGACCAGATGCTCCAGATCGATCAGATTGGCGTAGGCGATATCGGCCGTGTGACCAGTGAGGAGTTGCAGCAGATTGGCCGAGGTGGTGGCCGCCGTGACGATACCTGTCGGCTCGTTCGTTCCCGTACCAATAGTGCATTTCTGGTTAAACAGCCGGCCGAGGCGCGTCCCCAACAATCGGGCCACCAGCGCATCCATGTCGAAGTAGCTGTCTTCAATGAGAGCCAGAGGAACGAGAATCAGATCGGAAGATCCGATATAGGCGTTGAAGGTCACCTGGTTGAAGTTCAGATCCGTCTCGATGACCTGGACATTCTGGCCGATGATGCGTCCCTTGTTGGTCGTGTCGTTCACCGTTGGCCAGGGAAATGGATTTCCCGTTCCGGTCGTGAATTTCTCCACCGTGCCTTCGATGCCGCCGAACCACTTCTTGGCTTCTTCGAGCTGATCGCTGAAGCCTTGTGGAATCAGATACCCGCCCTGGCTACCCGTCGTGGTGGACATGGCGTTCCGAAATTCCGGCGGAAGGCCGAGGGCGTTGTTATGCCGAACCAGCGCTTCCCGGTCCTGGGGTGAAAGCCGGTTCTCTCCGACGCGCAGATAGTTCGAGAAAGCCAGCGCATGGGGATTCTTCTCATTGTCCCGGCGCCGCTTTTCCGCCGGGCTCAGTTGAAATTCCGCGCGCAGTTGCTCGATCTGCATCTCGTCGACTTTGCCGCCCGAATTGGCCAGGCTGTCGACAATCGAAGTCGTGCGCTCGGCCGCTTCGATTGATTGCTCCGTGCCGTCGTACTCGGCCGCCATGGCTTTCCACTTCGTCAGCTCTTCCGGCGTAAGGCCCCGGTTATTGTCTTTTTCGGCCGCGTTGGTGATGGCGTGCATGTCGACAGACAGCCGCCCGAGTTTTTCACGTAGTGCTTTGGCGTATGCCATAACGTTTTGATTTCCTTTGTTGTGAATTTTGTGCTGCTCGGTGCGTTGCCCGCCGGAACCCTGGCCCCGGTTGCAAAGCTCGCCGTTATCTCATCGGCCTGGTTAGGGCGCAGTTGGTCTGAGATACGGCTTGAAAATTGTTTGAGTGGTGAACCTCGTTACAGTCTGCTGGTCGCATGTTCACAGCTTCGATAGCCCGGCGGACTTCAGCTCAGACGCCGTGCTCCAGCATCCACTGCTCGCACTGAATCCGGTTCAGATTCGATGGCGGGGCAGTCTCCAATTCCGGCTCAATGATCGACCCTGCCAGCTTACCGGCGCGCGCTGCCTTCTCTTCAGCCTTCGCCTGCATCGGGCAATCCACACAATTGGGATCGTCGCACGCGATGTTAGTGCAGGCGGCATCATCGCCATCCTGGCAGGCCTGGCATTCACACTGGCATTCCGGCTCGACGGCGCTCTGCGGTCCCAGCGACGGCGGAACTTTCTTGAATTTCTCCATGACTTTGAAGCTCCGGGCCATCGCTAACGCAGCCTTCTCTTTCTCCGGATCTTCGGCCATGGCGATCGCTGTGCAGAAGCCGTCCTTCAAGCAATCGGCGGCGCTCATCCACGTCTCTTCGTCCATCCGGGCTTTGATGTCCGCCGTTGTTTTGCCGGTGCGCTCGACGTAGGTCAATGCAATGGCTTCGTCGATCTTGCCAAGGATGTCCGCCATCTTCGTCATGTCGTTGGCGTTGCCCATGCACATAGCCCAGGCATTGTGGATCATCATCATGGCGTTCGATGCCATGGTGATGGTGCTACCGCACATGGCGATAATGGAGGCAGCGCTGGCGGCGATTCCGTCCACCGCTACATCGATCGGCTTGCCGGTCGATTTCAGCAAATTGCCGATGGCCACGCCTTCGAACGCATCGCCACCCGGCGAGTTGATGCGCACGAGAATACGGGAGTAAGCGCCCGCTTCGTCGAGCTGAGTTTTGACTGTCTTCGCCGTGAGCCCTTCGCCGGTCCACCAGTCATAGCCGATGTCTTCATAGACCAGCAGTTCGAGCACTCCATCCGGTCGCATCGCGGCCTTGAAAAACGGCTTCGTCATCTTGGGTCGTTTCATGAATTAGACTCCCGATTAACTGGCAGTTATAAGGGATAAACCTCGTTCACGATGTAGCTCCCGTTTCATCCTTCCGATACCCCTGAAGGTTTTGGCAACGGCACCGCAAATATCCTGGCTATTTCGTCGGCCTGGAATTTACGAGTCTCGATAAATTCAATATCTCTCGGCGACATGGAAACCACCTGCCATCCAAAATAAGTAATTGTGCCGCCGCAACGCGTGCGACCGTAGGGAATTTTCCAAGGTGCGATCGGGTTGCGCGACAATCCAGCGAATCCGCCGAATCCGGCAAATCCGGCGAAGAGTCTGCTCCAGAATTCCCTTCTTGATATCTTCATATCAGGATTCCTTTCGCCAAATCGTCAAAAACATCACCAGTCAATTGATCGGCGATCGCTGGCGCGTCGTTCTTGTTCCAATTGCGCGCCGCGATTTCGATCCACGCCAGCGCCCCTTCGATCCATGGCTTCTCGCGCGGCGTCAATTTCGGATTTCCGAACCGCGTCGCCAGCATCGCTTCCGCCATCGAGGCGACGGTAGCGTAGAAGGCCCGGCGCACGAACGTTCGATCCCAGGT
>DATLWF010000013.1:0-9343 GCA_035576605.1 Blastocatellia bacterium
TGGGATTGGCTGCCGGAGGGCGCGATGGATCACGACCCCAATGCGTATCTGAAGTCGGCGATCGGATGATTAAGTAAGTTTTATTTCACTTTTCTTTTGCGTTCGTCGCCGGGTCCTAACACACGCAGAATACGGCTTTGAGAACAATCCTGCGAGACATTAACGAATACCCGGGTCGGTACACGGGTGCTTATGTTTGACAAACTACCAGCCCACCTATAGAGTTCTAGCGAACCGAGGTTAGCTTACTCTCTTCTTCAGCTTCTCTGGAATTATCCAGTCCATCTGAATCCAAACTAGCTCTTTGATTTTGGGAGGACGGACTTATCCATACTCTCGACAAATACCTGCTCTTCGGCAAACAACGGAGATGCGCTCGGGTCTGATGTGGCCTGGACGGTCAACCGCTTGAAGAGCAGACAATCGTTCACCAGTTAGAGGCCTCGCCCGAAAAATTCGGGGTGCCGACAGTATCCGCCCGCAACCGTTCCTGCGAACCGCTCGGCCTGCTTCCGACCTTAACCAACAAAGGAATAACTATGTCAGCTAAATTGTTTGTGGGTAATCTCTCGTATGAGACTACCAGCGATGAGATTCGAGATCTGTTCAGCGAGGTCGGCGCGGTGGAATCGTGCCAGGTGATCACAGACCGGGATACCGGTCGCTCGAAGGGCTTCGGTTTCGTCGAAATGAATTCGAAAACGGAGGCTGCGGCAGCCAAAGAAAAATTCGACGGGCAAGACCTTCACGGTCGCGCTCTAAAAGTCGATGAGGCCAAACCGAAGACCGACAGTCGCAATAATGGCGGCGGCGGCTACGGCGGCTCGCGGTACTAAACCTTGACGCCTGGCGAGCCGCGATCTCTTTGATCCAATCGCCGAGCAACACGGCTGAGACGGGAGCCTTCGTGACTCCTGTCTCAGCCTTTTTCATACCTATGAATCGACTGACGAAAGAGTGACATTCATCATCACTTGTCTGGCACAGGTGTCTGGGTCTTGATAAATGTTCCGAGTCCCAAGCCGATCGGTTACTCTCTGTCGGGCACTCTAATCGCCGCCACGGTAAACAGGCTCGTCGAGATTGGGCGTCTGACTTGTTACCTCCGGCACCCCTAGAGACCTGCTTCCGTTGCTCATGGCCTCCCTCACGAGCTTGAGTATCGTGCGCCGATTCTGAAAAATAATTTTCATCCATGCCCGCTTACCCAACTGCGGAAAGTAGATTCCGCGAAAGCATAGACGCGCAATCAGGATGTTAATGCGATAGCCGAGTCCCTTGTCGCGAATCGATTCCACGGCATGGGCGATGGCCTCCGGACTGTATGAACTGCTCCACGCGTGATTAACCTCTGCATGAGTCTCGTCAATGCTCATCTTTAGCGGGGTGTGGGCCATCGTGTATGGCTTGAAGTCGAGCCAGTGCTGGGGCCGAGTGAGTCGCCCCGCAACCTCGAGCCTCTTGTAAAGCGGTGTTGAGGGGAACGGTATCAGCGTGCCAAAAACAGGAAGTCCGGGAGGCCAACTGCGAATTTGCTCGAGCGTTCGATCTGCCGCGCCCGGTGTGTCGTTATCCAGGCCGAAGATGAACGACGTAATCGCATGGATGTTGCGTTGCGAGAGTCTTTCGAGCACGCCTTTGTATTCATTCGGCTTATTGAAGCTCTTGTTGGCAATGGCGAGGTTGGTGGTGTCTACCGACTCCATGCCAATGAAGATCCATTTGCCGCCTGAAGCCGCGATAAGATCAACCAGCTCTTCGTCGCGCAGCAGATTGGCGCTGATCTGTGCGATCCAATTCATCTGCGCGCCGGCAGCGATGATATCGCGCAGCAGCGACTTAGTGCGCTTGGGGTTGATGGCGAAATTATCGTCTATGAAGAACACGGCAATCTGACCGCCCTCTTGCCGGGCGCGGGCCTTCAGCCGCAGCAGCTCGCTCACAACGCTTTCGTTTGTGCGGAACCTTATCGAGTCGCCGAAGAAGCCGGTGACGGTGCAGAACTCGCAACCGTATGGACACCCTCGTCCGGATTCAACGGGAATGAGTCGAAAGGTTCCCCACCCACCAAACATGCGGCTCAGCATCGGCGCGGCGAACTTAGGAACCAGGTTGAACTGATCCAGATTCATCGACTCCCAGGGAATCGTTGGATAAGGCTGGAGACTGGGCTTGCGTTCCTTGCCTGTCTCGTCAAGTGGCGCGTAGATCTCCTTTAGTTGGCCGCGCGCGGCATCTTCGACCATCTGCGCCCACGTTTCATCGGCTTCGCCGAGGGCAACAGCATCAGCGTGTCGCGGCCCGCCGTTTCGCCCGAGTGCCTCATCCGGCACCTCCGTCACGTGAGGTCCACCCATCACGACAGGCACGCCGATGGCGCGAATCGCATCGGCCATTCGATAAGCCTTTTGTATCATTCTGGTCATTGCGCCGATGCCCACAAGACCGATCTTATTCTCGCGAACGAATTGCGCTATGTCGTTTTCATCCATACGGCGGGCATTGCCATCGATCAGAAATACCTGATGCTGGGGTGGGGTCAACGCCTCGAGGAGAAACATCCAAAGATGCGGCATGAAATTGCGGGTTACACCATTATCGGGGTTGAAAAGCAGGATTCTCATGAGGTCCTTTCGTCTACAGGGGTTAATAATGATCCGGTCATGTGTCCGTGGAACATCACTCACGGACGGAGGTGTCTAGTTGAAAGGCTCGTAGGTGTCTCATCCCGAGCAGAAATACTCAAGGTTTCTTCTCGAGCCACGCGGATACTATCATAGTTGCTAGATTTGTACACAGGGGAAAACCTGAACAGGGCAAAACTCAACCGAGTCTCATCCACCGCTCACGTATTTTCGACAACCGTCCAATACTGCATAGAAAGACAATTCCGAAGTGTCTCTTTAACAAGGTGTTGAGACAATAATCTTTGAAAGGGAAGGCGGCGGCAGGGGCTAGGCAATCGATGTCAGGTAACCGGTGAGCTTGCTCTCGTTGATGACTAGATAGTGCTCTTCGCTGAGCTCAATCAGACCGAGGTTACGAAATCTCTGCATAAAGACGCTAGTGCGCGGTCTGGTGGTGCCGATCATGTTCGAAAGCTCTTCGTGCGAGATCCTCAGCTCGATCAGGGTGCTGTCATGGCCCTTCTTACCCAATTGTCTCGCAAGTTGCAACAACGTCTTCCCTAAGCGTTGTTCGCTGTCAACCGTCACCAGATTCGCAATTACTGCCTGCTGCTCTGCCACTCGCACCGCCAGATACTTGACAAAACCTTCAAGCAGCGAATCCCTGGCCAAGCGCTGAAGGAACTTGGTACACGGAACTCTCTTCAACAGGGTGTCTTCCATTGCGGTGGCAGTTTCCAGGCGGCCCGCCAGCCCCGCCAGGCACAACTCGCCGAAGACATCGCCCGAACTGTGAATGGCAAGCATGCATTCTCTGCCGTCAGCAGAGGGCATAAGCAGCTTTACCTGGCCGCTCGCGATGAAGTATACCATCTCGTCTTGCTCCCCAAGGGTGTAGACGTTTTCGTTCTTAGCGATCTTGATGGCGCGAGAGTTCCTGATCGCGCGCTGCAATGACTCGCGCATCTGCTCTTTGAATAGTTCCGTCGCGGGATGACTTTGAATCATGCTCTTCACCTAAAATCTCGCCCCACGAAGTTACCGCTAGCTACAACTCCAACGCCAAAAATGATGTCTCCCGGCCGGTCATTATACCGAGTCCATGCGGCGCCGCTCAACGCCCGCCCAACTTGGCAAGACATATTTTTCAAAAGTTGTTCAATACTGGACGGAAACGACTCGTGAGTTGGGGGTACCATCTGAGACCTAAACCGGAGTCGGGAGAAGCCTTAGCGCGATAGATACAAACAATATAGCCAGGGCGATCTAATCGGAACGCAAAGGCCACGGCACGAGTATTGCCCCTGCATTTCTTCACGACCGCTTGGGAGATGGGATTGGCCGGTTTCGGTACGCTGGGTATGGATGATGACTTGATTGAATCAAGCGGTATTGGGTTCAAACCTCAATGCCAATACCGGAAGCTATTGAACCCGGCGGTCTTTATTTATGGAACTACTATGGATGAGAAGATGACAGAATCAGGAATGGTCGATCTTTATGAGGAGATGCTGTATGAGCGCGCGGCGATAGGAATCAGGCCGGTGCTTTATGTCTCATCACGAACAGACCTCGAGTGCTGTGTGCTTATGCTGCTGGATGAACCACTGGAAGCAAAGCTGGCGTTACCGCAGCGGCACGCTTCAACAAGAGGAGACCGCCATTACCTTATGACAGGCTATTCTCGCCTGAGGCGAGGCACAGTCTGAATCTCCGGCAAGTACTCAAACGCATTCATGTCACTTGCCGGGCATCTCGGCCCATTCACATTTGGGTTGAAGTCTGGGAAAGATGAACCATATCCTGCGATCGATAAATGCGTTTGTTGCTGTCCTTATTCTCCTTACCGCAGGCGGCTGCGTGACCGAGTCGCCCACTGCCAACCGCCCCACTAGTCCGATAGCCGCCAACACAAACGCGACCAGCCCCGCCGCAACAACACCACCACCGACGCCGGCGAAGCCGATCGATGCGGCGCCGAATCCTCAACCGGTGACATTGCCTCTGCTTGATGCGTTCTTCGCGCAAGAGAACTTTGCGGCCGACCTCAAGGCCAAACTGCAGCTGACAGATGAGCAGGTCAACAAGCTCAGAGCTATCGCCCGCCAGGCAACGGCCAAGCTGCGCGAAAACGACAATCAGGATGAAAATACCGGAAGGACAACGGCGGCTCGCGAAGATGCATACGCAAAGAGCAAGGCAGCAATCGGCGACGAAAAAACTAAAGAGCTGATCGCGTTTGTAAACGAGCGCTGGAGCGGCGACGTCCCCGCAGCGCCAACGTCTAGCGTCACACCCGGCGCAGCGCCTCAAGACGCCCCTGGAGTACCACAGGATAAGCGCGTTGTTGTCAACGCACCCGCGTTTCGAATGGATCTGTTTGAAGACGGCAAGCTTGTCAAGTCCTACAAGATCGGTATCGGCTATCCTGAATTTCCCCTTCCTACCGGCCTGCGCAAAGCGGAAACCATCATCTTCAACCCAACATGGACGCCTCCGGATGAACCCTGGGTTGAATCGCCTGGAGGTAAGATCAAGATCGGAGAAAGGATCGAAGCCGGTGATAAGCTGAATCCACTCGGTTCCATCAAAATTCCCATCGGCTTGCCGTCGCTGATACACGGGGGCAAGGCTCCGGCAAAACTCGGTGGCTTCGCGTCGCACGGCTGCGTTGGATTGACCAACGCGCAGGTAAAGGATTTTGCGAAACAGCTTGCGCGCCTGAGCGGAACGCAACTCTCGGATGAACAGATAGCCGGGTACGAAAAGAACAAGACCGAAACCAGGCCGCTGAAGTTGACCAAAGCCGTACCGGTTGAGCTCCGCTATGAAACTATAACTGTAGAAGACGGCAAGCTGCACATTTACCGCGATGTGTATGATCGAGGCACGAATACCGAAGAGAATCTGCGCACCGTGCTGCAATCGTATGGTGTGAGTCTTGATCAATTGGGCGCCGCCAAGCGCGCGGAGCTGACACGCGCCCTCGGTCAGATGGCTCGCGACGCCAGCGGCAAGCCGGTGACGGATCCAACCGCCACGAACGGATCGGATAGCGCTAAAGACAACTCCTCAGCCGTGTCTTCAACGAGCGCTTCGTCAAGAAAGGGTACTAAGAGCAGCGGAGAGTTGAAGGCAAACAACCTCGCGAGCGGAAAGGTGACGCGCACGATCAAGGGAGGCAAGGCAGTGTTCGTGGAGATCCCAACGCTCCTGGGCAAAGGCTATCCTGCACCAGTCGAGCTGGACGCGGGCGTAGCGTCGATGAAGGCAGCGCCGCGTTCCCGGCGACGAAGGTGAAGGCGTATTGGAGTTTGGACTGCTAGAATGAAGGAGGTCGGAAATATGCAACAATGCATTTGCACAGCTACTCAGCACGACAATCATCCAGGCAAAGATTGCGATCAGCCTGCGGCTGCTGAGGGCGCGTATTGTTCGGTGTGCCGCGACAAAGAAATAAAGGAGCACGCCGATACGGTACCGGATATGCTGTCGTATCAGGCCCGATAGCTTTACTCCGAACAACAGTCGGGGTGCTTATGCCTAGCTGTCGTGTTCCAGGCAAGCGTGTGGCGCGGAATCCGCTTCACGCAATCTGCTGTAGCACCGGTTGCCTCTTCGAGTTGACGCGATTCTTTTCCAAGCCGTCCAGGAGCAAACAGACTCCGTGCCCGAATAGGCAGATCGTTGGATTGAAAGGAGACTTGAAGACCATGAGTATCATTGCATTGATAGTATCGGGTCTGATTATCGGCGTGATTGCCAAGCTTTTGATGCCCGGCCGGGATCCAGGTGGATTCATTATCACCATTCTGCTGGGTATCGCCGGCATGTTCGTAGGCGGTTACATTGGCCGGGTGGCCGGATTCTACAAGCCTGGTCAGCCTGCCGGATGGATCGTCTCGATACTTGGAGCGTTGATTTTACTGGCGCTCTATCACCTGCTGTTTGTCCGTGGCCGGGCATAGCACCCCTTTCACTGGCGGACCAGGAAAGGATAGGGATTGATCGGATCACCGCCGCTCCACTTGCGCGGCGACGTAATCTTCGAGATCGCAAAGTGGAGGTGGAAGTTCCCGGTGCCGGCATTGCCGGTGTCGCCGACATATGCGATCACATCGCCGCGCCGCAACTGTTTTCCTTCTGTAATGCCGTCTGCGTAGCGCATCAGGTGCGCATAGTAATAAACGTAGCCGCCTGATGGATCGAGTTCGTAGAGGGTTACTCCTCCTCTATCGCTCTGAAAGAGCTTGAGCACAAGACCGTCAGTCGTCGCCAACACGGGCGTCCCTTGAGGCGCCATTATGTCGATCGCATCGTGCTGGCGGCCTTCGGATCGCGACTGGGTAAACGTGTCGCGCAACCCGCGCGCTGGCACGCCCGCCACTGGTATCAACAGATTTTTAGTCGCAATGTAGTTGAGATCGGCATCGGTGACTGTGGTTGTACCTTCCGGCACTTTTGTGGCATCTGCCGCCGGTGCTGGTGCTACAGGGAATGGCTCCACTTTAGGTTTTTCTGCGGCTTTCGCGTGAGGCTGCGGTGCGGGACGTGAATCAGCCCTCGGCCGGCCGTGTTTGGTGGGCATAGGGCCTGTCTTCAAGCTAAGCAAAATGACAGCGCCCACGAATACACACACGCGGAACACGGCCGGCGCGATCGTCCGCCTTTGAGTAACTGATAGTTTGGCGCTTCCTTTCAACTAACCTCCGCTCGAGTGAGCTCTCTTAACTCATTAAGAACTTATTCTTCTGGTTGTTCAATAGAGAACAGCGGCGGATCAGCAATTGACGTATCGTTCAGTCAGGAGGAGGGCTATGTCTGATATAGATAAGATCGCTGAAGTTTTCCAGATGCCTGATGAAGATGCAGGCACTGACCTCGATTGGGAATCCAACAAAGACGACGAGAACCCGAAACAGCTACCTTGGCCTGAAGAAAATGAATCGAAGGAATAGCCTGAGTCAATAACCTGTTCAATTTATCAGCATGCTAAAAAGAAAGGTGATGCCTTCTCCAGTTCGATTGACCCGTCGCCGCGTCGCTTGGCATCCAAATAGCAGGTCACAGGTCAAACGTAACCCGGTGACTCAGATGAATTGATTTGATTCATCAGCGTGTTTCAATTCGGTGCGGGAGCGTTTCAATTGGCTGCGTCGGTTCGCCGGCAGAAGGGACACTTATGTATTGCAATCTCGTCGACATAGTCAGAAGAGTCCGGCCATCTCAAGCAATCCTCTTTTTCATAGCTGTGTTATGCCTGGCAAGCGCGGGCTGCTCGCACGAGGCGGACAAGTCGTCCGCGTCTGATGTCATGCCGTTGGCTGCGCGCGTCGACCGACTGGATGGCGAAGTCGGAATAAATCGTCAAACCGATCCTCAAGACAGTAACCAGGACCAGCCTAAGACCGATTGGGCGACGGCTAGTGTTAACACTCCGGTTTCCGTGGGCTCCCGCCTCTATGTGAAAGATAAATCGCACGCCGCAATTGCATTCAGCGGTCGGAACTACGCCCGTTTGAATCCGAGCACTTCTCTGGATGTGCTCTCGTTGTCGCAGCGGCGAACCCAGTTGGCGCTGCGGGATGGCTCCGGAATATTCGATGTCGGGGCACTCGCGCCGGACGAGTTGTTCGAAGTCGCAACGCCCAATGGCGCAGTAGATTTCCAACAGCCCGGACTGTATCAAGTGGGGATTGACGATCGCGGAAGTACGCTCGTCTCAGTTCTGAGCGGGATTGCTCAAGTCGTCGGCCTTGCGGGCTCGGGGCAGGTTGGCAGGGGACAATTGCTGACATTTGGCGGCGACGACGGGAGCGAGGCTTATGTTTCGCAACTCGATTCCGGGGTCTGCGGCAACATTACCAACGACTACTACTCTTACCGCTACCCGAAGACTTATGACGGGCGTTATGCCGACTACCAAAGGTATCAGGACGATCCCTACTACTACGATCCTTATCGACGGTCATCCAGCTATCAGTACATACCCGATGATGCAGAGGTTGCGGGGCTGGAAGACCTGGATGATTATGGCGACTGGCAAGACGTGCCGGGTCACGGTCACTCGTGGTGCCCGCGGGTTAGCTCGAATTGGGCGCCTTATCGTGATGGATCCTGGTATAACGATCAGCCGCTGGGGCTGACGTGGGTTTCAAGTGAGCGATGGGGTTGGGCGCCGTATCACTACGGCCGATGGGTTAACGTCAACCAAAGGTGGTACTGGGTGCCAGGCGAGATAGTGTCGCGCCCTCTTTACGCGCCGGCGTTGGTCGCGTTCGTGGCCTTTGACCAGGACGATAGAGTTGGCTGGGTGCCGCTGGGGCCCGGCGACCCATACGTCCCCAGATACTACGATCGCAACTATCAGCCGCAGTACATTGGGTCGACAACCTATATAACCCAGAATGTGAACGTAACGAATATCGTAAACTACAACGTCCCGGGGGCTGTGACCGTGGTGCGCAGCAGGGAGTTCACCCAGGTCATAACGCCGGGCACCGCGCTAACGGCGGATTCCGCCCTGCTAGGGCGGTCGCGGCCGGTGCTTGATCCATACTCGGTCCCCAGACTCAAAGAGCTTGCGCCAGAAATCCCATCCCACGGTCCGAGGGTCCAGATGACCAATACGGCTGACCAGGCTCTGAGCCGTTCTGTAGTTACCAGTCAGGATCCGATCGCGCCGGCGGCGGTCGTGGCTAACACCGCGAGAGCGC
>DATLWF010000014.1:0-9594 GCA_035576605.1 Blastocatellia bacterium
AAACGCAGAATCGGTGGAGGACGCGTTCACACCTCCCGTCTACGTCGGAGCTACACTGATAGTCTTTACGCCGTTCGAAACCAGAATGCTTGGCGAGCTTCGCTTTTATCGAAACGCTCAAGGCAAGTTCTCCACCAAACAGCGCTTTATCACGCTGGACGAGGCGCTTGTTCCGGAAGATCCCGCTGCGAAGCTGGTGGTCGATGCGGCAACCAGTGCAGAGAGTGCCGCACGAAGCAACTCAAAGACGATTTTGGAGAATTGGCTGGCCGGCAGCCGCACGCGAGTCACTACTCAACCGCCCGACGCCGGTTCACTGAGAGGCGAGTCCTCACCTACCTACGTCACCAGCGCGGCTTGCAGCCAGTGTCACGTAGCCCAGTATATGAAGTGGGCCAACGGCCCTCACGCGCACGCCACCGATCCGCTTCCAGCGCGATGGGTCGAGTTTGAAACAAGCTGCCTCGACTGCCACGCGACAGGCTCCAATCCGGCAACCGCCACGACGAAACTTGAAGCTGCGCGGCTTCAGAGCGTGCAATGCGAGCAATGTCACGGCCCGGGAGGCAATCACGTTGCAAAGCCTGGAAAAGGGTACGGCCGCGTCGCCAACATGCAGAGCGCTTGCGCAGCCTGCCATACTGCTGAGACCAGCCCGGACTTCGACCTTAAAACCGCGTGGGCAAAGATCAAGCATTGAGAAAAATCCCCGCTCAATGCCCTCGCCACTCCGCGAGGTGCATCTCTCGCAGCTTGAACTTCTGCACCTTGCCTGATGCGGTCATCGGGAATGAATCGACAAAGCGGATCTGCCGCGGAATCTTAAAGCGCGCGATGCGTCCGTCGCAGAACTCTCTAATCTCTTCCGCGGCCGCAGTCTCGCCCGGCTTCAACCTTATGGCCGCCGCGATCTCCTCGCCCAACCTTTCATCCGGGACTCCGTACACATAGACGTCAACAATCTTCGGATTGCTGCGCAGAAGATCTTCGATCTCCTTCGGAGCAATGTTCTCACCGCCGCGAATGATCAGCTCCTTTATCCGGCCGGTGATTCTGACGTAGCCATCCACATCCATCGTGGCCTGGTCGCCCGTGTGTAACCATCCATCCGGGTCGATCGCTTCGGCTGTTGCTATCGGGTTGTTGTAGTAGCCTTTCATTACGTTGTAGCCGCGACAGCACAACTCGCCCGTACTGCCTGGCAGGCACTCTTCGCCTGTCGCCGGATCGACGATCTTGACTTCTACTTCGGGCAGCGGGCAACCCACGGTTTGCGTGCGAAGCTCGACGCTATCCTGGCGCGGCGTCAAGGTGATTCCGGGCGATGCCTCGGTGAGCCCGTATGCAATAGCCAGCTCGGTCAGGTGCATTCGCTCGATGACCTTGCGCATCAGCGGCTCAGGGCACAGCGCGCCCGCCATAATGCCCGTCCTTAAACTCGACATATCGAGGTTGTGATAGTCCAGCTGCTCGAGTTCAGCGATGAACATTGTCGGCACGCCGAAAAGCGTGGTGCAGCGTTCGCTTTCGATGTATTGGAGGGCGCGCAGCGGATCGAAGGCTTCGAGCGGCACTAGCGCAGCTGCATGGGTGTAGGCGCCCAACACTCCGATCACGCAGCCGAAGCAGTGAAAGAATGGAACCGGTACGCAAAGCTTGTCGTGCGGCGTCAGCGCGAGACCCTCTCCAAGCCAGTAGCCGTTGTTGACTATGTTCCGATTAGTGAGCATCACGCCCTTTGGGAATCCGGTCGTCCCCGATGTGTATTGCATGTTGATCACGGTGTCGAGGCTTTGTGTTGCGATGCGCGCGTCCAACTGCGCTTCACTTATCTCTTCAGAGCGATCGAGCAGCGCATCGTAACGAGTCATTCCGTCGGGATGTTCGTCGCCGATGTAAATTACGTTGCGCAGGAAGGGCAGCTTCGCCGAGCGCAGCGTTCCTTCCTCGGACCTGCGCAACTCGGGGACTACCTGGTAAATCGTCTCCACATAATCCACATCGCGAAACCCGGCGACGGTTATGAGCGTGCCGCACTCGGATTGTTTGAGCAGGAATTCGATTTCACCAGCGTGAAGACTGGTGTTGACGGTTACGAGCACCGCTCCGACCTTTGCCAACGCGAACTGCAGCACGACCCACTCGGGAACATTCGGCGCCCAGAGCGCCACGCGATCGCCGGTTTCGATGCCAAGGCTGAGCAACCCCCTGGCGATCTTGCGAGCGAGCCATTCGAGCTGGCTGAAATCGTATCGCAAGCCCCGGTCGGGATAGATCAACGCTTCGTTCTGCGGATAGTCTCGCGACAGCACCGTGAGCAGTTCGCCAACGCCAACATCCCGGTACGCGCGAGGTCTATCGCAAGCCTCGCCAGTAGACATTCGCTTCCTCCAAGAAGCAGCGCGTGAGTCCACGACTGCTCTTCAACGGTCATTCTTCGCTGACATCATCGTCTTGCGGCAACGAGCCAAAGTATCTCAGCCATGCGTCGACATCGCCAACCTCGAATTGTTCGCCGTCCTCCGCGCCTGGCGTCGATTTGAGCAGACGCTCGACCTGGTTTCTGAATTCGCCCGACCGAATGATTGTTGCTCCCCGGGATCGCACGAGGAAGGCGAGATGACGGTCTGAGGTTACAATCGTGAGACCACGCGGGTCCGTTGCAGTTTCGACCAGGCGTTCGATTCGCGTGTCAGCATCCGAGCCTCGTAACGCATACAGGACCTTCACGCCGTGAAAGGCCGATCCTTCAGGAACTGCGCTGTCGGGTCCACCGTCAAAGACTACGGTCACTCGGGCCTTCTTCACTCTGGCGAAGGCCGCCAGTTTCTCGAGCAGCATCCTTCGGGATTTTGATTTGTCGCGATGCCATCCAGGCGTCTGACCCATCACGTTGTTGCCGTCAACAATGTAGGCCATAATACACTCAAAGCGTCTGCTGGAAGCTATGAAGAGCAGCCGGTAGGGCACAAAGCTAAAGGCGCCGAGCGGACTGGACTTCCGTCCGGGCTCGGCGCCTACATGCTGCCATTTAAGGTTCTTCAAATCCCCTTAGGGCCGGCGAGGCGCAGACGCTTCCCTGTCGCGACCGCCCGCAGATGACGCGGGAGGAGAAGGAGGATTTTGATGGCCACCGCCACCTCCGATGGAACCGCCGCCACCGCCGTGGGAACCGCCGCCACCGCCGCTGGAACCGCCACCGCCTGAACTTCCGCCACTGCCGGAACCGCCGCCGCTACTGGGATGACCGCCCCCGCTACCGCCCGTCCAACCACCGTTGTTGTAGCGCCCACCATAATAGTAGTAGCCGTACGGGTTGCACACGGGGTAGTCCCAGCCATAAGGCGAAGCGAACCCCCCTGCCATCGGCAAGAACGTATAACAACGGCAAAATGGATCGTAAATCCAAGCGTTGCGCATGAACGACATGCCGAGCGTGCGTCTCATGCCTGCGTTGGACAGCGCGCTGTTCAGTGCGATCAGCGACTTCGCGCGGCCCTTGCTCCATTCGTCAAGACCATCCATGTCCTGTTTGTTCAACTTGGCAATGGCCGCCGTGCCGCCTTCGACGACCGCACGCTTACCTTCTTTAATCGTAGTTTCGCCGACGAAAACCCGGCCCTTGCGAACCGCAACTTCAGCTCTCCCGTCCGCGCCGACATTGAACCGATATAGTCCATCGCGAGCAATCTCGAAGCTCGCCTTCGGCGTCTCGACTAATATTGAGCTGTCGATAGCCGAAGCCTCGAGGACAGCCGAGCCCCGCAGGAGTTTGAGCTTGTCGCTGGTGAAGTTGTCGAACAAGAAAACGAACTCGCTCTGCTCGCCTAGCCGAAGATAGCAGCCCGGATTGAGCAGAATCTCGGCGCGGCCGTTTTGGCCCGTCTTCACGGTGTCGCCGCTTTGCAACTCGTCTCCGGAGATCAGCACTTCGGGCATTGCAAAAGCTCGAGCGCGAATAACTCTCGCATCGCCTTCAGCCAAATTAACGACGCCCGCCTTGGCGGAGACTACGTACTTGTTCATTTCGCCGCGCGGAATTGGCTTTCGATCCTGAGCCAAAACCGAAGTCGCGGCGAGAAGAATAGCCGCGATCCCAATAACAACTCTTGTGATTCTCATAATAACCTCCGAGTGCGAGGCTGACAGACGTGACCGGGGTGCGCCTCGATGTTTGATCGGCGGATCATCCTCAAGCACGCCGACGATTGACCGTGAACTCAATCCCCATCTACGGCGATTATACTCCCAAGGTGAAGTAAGGCAACCGAAATTCCGTTAAAACACCAATTCTATTTTGTGGTCGGCAGCCGGGGGAGCCAGGAGGTTGACTCATCCACAGCCAGAATGAAGTTGTAATCAAACGACCAATGGGGTAGACTGCCCGTGTTAGACCCCCGTTTTGTGCGTTCTTCGGTGGACGCAAGGCGGGGGTTTCGTCGTTTGAATGGACGGCGGGCGAGGGCGGACCTCGCACGGCACTGCCGCTTTGCCAGTAGCCACTCAGCCGAAGCTCAAGAGGCGAGCGCCCCGGCTCTCCACGTTGTGGTCGCGCTTTGATCGAGCAGGATCTGGGTTAGGTTCGAGCAAAAGGGTTTTGCTATGACCACGAAGTACTCCGAAGAACGCTCAGATGAGGTGAGCCGTTTCAGCGTCAGCACAAATGCCGAGATCACCATACAAATCGCCGGGCGCGAGGGCCACCAGTTCATAGTAATAAAAGAACAACACCCTGCCGGGACGATTTCTCCGACGGAACAGACCATCGAGATCCCCGCGGCACTGCTGCCCGAACTCAAGCGCGCGGTCGCCGTGCTCGAGGAGAACTTCGGCGACGAGGACGAGCCCGAGCCGCGCAATCAGCATCCCATCAGCTTTGCGCACGAATCGGAAGAAGAGTTCGCGCACATACTCGACTTCTACAACATCACTTGGCAGTACGAGCCGCGTACCTTCGCCGTCGAGTGGGACGATGACGGCAATGTCGCCGGCAGTTTCACGCCGGATTTTTACCTGCCCGATCATGACCTCTACATAGAGCTTACGACTGCCAAGCAACCTCTGGTGACAAAGAAGAACCGCAAGGTTCGTCGTCTGCGGGAAGTTTACCCCGAGGTGAATATCAAGGTGCTCTATGCGGCTGACTACCGTAAGCTGATTGAGAAGTTCGCCGGCAGCGGGAGCTTTCAAGAAGACGGGGTTGCTTGAATGAAGTCGAGCCTCGCAGATGCGAACTCAACACAATCGACGGATGCTCCGATAGCCTGTGAGAAAAGAGGTGGGGTCGAAAAAATAACGATCCCGAGTGATCTCCGTTTCCATCCTCAAGCCCTCAGCGTCAATGTTGGGAACCCTTGCGAATCCCCGTCGCCCAAGTCCCGAAGGACCTTGGCGTGCGAAACCCTTGCGGGCCTCTGCCATCACACTGAAGTTTTGCTCGTCGTCAACACCCCTTGCGGAGTCTCAACGGATCGCAAACTAGAGAATTTCAACTTCAACCTCTCGGGATCGGATCCGGTTGTTGCCAACCGAACGGGTGTGATACTACCATATGATTTTTTATTGTCAACAAAAAAATGCATCGATGTTCGAAATTTTTTATGAAAAACTTTTTAACCAATGAAACCGGGCTTCAAAAAGTGCTGATACCTCAGAACAGGCTCCAGGAGCGCGTTTCAGGGCTCGCTCAGGAAATCTCTCAAGCTTTTGACGGAAAAGACCTTGCCATCGTCGCCATACTGAAAGGGTCGTTCATCTTCGCCGCCGATCTGATCCGCGCGATGAATATTCAGTGCTCAATCGACTTCATGGGAATCTCCAGTTACGTCGATAAGCCCAGCTCCGGAGTCGTGCGCATAACGAAGGATCTCGACGAAAGTATCGCCGGACGCAACGTGCTGCTCGTCGAAGACATAATCGACACCGGACTGACCGCAAACTACCTTTTGCACACGCTCAAACAGCGAAAACCTGCGAGCGTCGACATCTGTGCGCTGCTCGACAAGTCCGCTCGTCGGTTAATCGACCTCCCAATCCCCTATCGCGGATTCGAGATCCCGGACGTATTTGTGGTGGGGTACGGCATGGATTATCAACAGCATTATCGCAACCTGCCGCACATCGCAATCCTGCGATTGAATGGCGGGCAAAAAGCACCGCCAGCCGCTACTGAGTCTGATCAAGCAAATAACATGAGTGTGTCTTGAAAGCCAGCCACACTTCCTTTCCCTCGGAAAGACCTAACTCCTTGACCGCCTGCCGTGTGACGCTCGCATTCCAGGTAACGCCCGCGTGAACGCTCACTACTGTTCGGTTTACCTTATCTTCGATTGCCGAGATGCGCCCGCTTAGTCTGTTCCGCAACGATGTTGACCGGGGCTCCTCTGTTGCCAGCAAGATGTCCCCCGAGGGCACGGCGATAGTCACATGCTCACCCAGAGCCTCGTTGCCGAATGGAACATCGACAAGACACACTCCGCTCCCGTCTGAAATCTCGACGGTCATCGTGCCGCCGGTCTCGCTCTTGCCAACGACAAGGCCGGCAAAGATGTTCTCGACCCCTGTCAGCCGAGCGACGCTGGTCGTAATGGGCGTGCCGAAAACCTCAATCGGCTCACCGCGAGCCACCACTCGGCCTCGTTCGTAAACGATCACCCGCTCGCCGAGCGAGATCGCTTCCTCACGATTGTGCGTGACGTAGAGGATGGGCAGGCGGAGCTCGCAATTTAGGCTCTTGAGGTCCGAGATGATGCCGAGTTTGGTCGCTTCGTCTATCGCCGACAGCGGCTCGTCGAGCAGGAGGATCCGAGGCTTGCACGTAAGCGCCCGGGCAAGCGCGACTCGTTGCGCCTCGCCCCCCGAGATTTCACCAGGGCGGCGTCGAGCTGTGTGCGAGATTCGCAGAGCGTCCATCATAGCTTCGGCACGACGGCGTCGATCGCTGTGAGGCCGTTCAGACATCCCGAATTCAACATTAGCCTGAACTGTCAGGTGCGGAAACAGGGCGAGGTCCTGAAAAACGTA
Source organism: Blastocatellia bacterium (assembly GCA_035576605.1). Taxonomy (GTDB): domain Bacteria; phylum Acidobacteriota; class Blastocatellia; order UBA7656; family UBA7656; genus Onstottus_A. Next base: position 7,024 of record DATLWF010000014.1, read on the forward strand.
GCCGACGCCGCGTCTGCGAATGGGAAGGTCGATCCGTCGCCCGGAATCGAACAACACTTCGTCGTCTATGCTGATACAGCCGGCGTCGGGCCGTACAATACCGGATATCGACTTGAGCGTAGTCGTCTTACCCGAACCCGATGCGCCAAACAGGATCGCGAACCCCGGCGGGACCTCGAATTCTACTTCGAGCTCGAATTTTTCGGAGTGAGCGCTTCGCTGAGATTTCAAAGAACCTGTGTCTGGGCCCGTACTCTGTGAGTTGCCGCCGTCAAACGATCCAAGCGCTTTCTTTATCTTTACCGATAGGGTCATGAGAGATGAGCCGGGCCGATGCTCAGCGATTTCGGCTTATCGCCTGTCGATTGTAAGCTTGTTAGTCGCGTATACGAGCGTGAGCGCTACCGCCGATAAGATGAGCACCAGGACCAGCGCGTAGTTGTCCCGCCCGGCCTGAGCGGCGTCGAATATCGCGACTGCCGCGGTTTGAGTGCGGCCTGGTATGTTGCCGGCCACCATCAAGGTCGCGCCGAAGTCCCCGAGCGCACGCGCGAATGCAAGCATAGCGGAAGCGATGATTCCCCTGGAGGCGAGTGGCATCGTAACGCGCCAGAACACTCGCCATTCGGATTCTCCGAGCGTTCGAGCCGCGTTTTCCAGATTGGTATCGACCGCGGCAATGGCCGTACGCGAGGTCTTCACCACCAACGGAAGCGCCCCGATTCCCGCGGCTACGACTGCGCCTCTCCACGTGAACACCAAGGGCTGACCGGTGATCGCCTCAATAGCGTGACCGACCGGGCTTCTGCGGCCCAACAGCACAAGCAAGTAGTATCCGAGCACCGTCGGCGGAAGAACGAGCGGGAGCGTTACTGCAGCATCCAGAAGCTCTCTCCCAAAGAACCGCCTGCGCGCCAGGAGCCATCCCAGGGCAACGCCGATTATCACGACAAACGCGGTCGCGATCAGAGCAACTCGTAGTGACAGGGTGAGTGGAAACCAGTCTATCTCCGCCATCGGCTGATGAAGATAACACACTTCCCCAGCCAGGCGTCAGCACGCTTCGGCGGGCGGTGCCGCCTGGGCAACAGCTCAACGCCGTTGAATCAGGACGCGGAAACTATCGCTCACGCCTCCGGGAACAAACAGGTTTTTCACTGCGAGTCTTTCCTTCAAATCATCGAGCGAATCGCTCGCGTCATGCTCGGCGGCGATTCTTTCAATCAACCCCATCCGAGTCAGAAACGCCGTCTGCCTTTCGTAGCTGACCAGCTCAAATCCCAGGTCGCGGCCATATTCAATCAGAGCCGTGAAGTTCACGCTGGCGGTGATGTCCTGTTCGCCGATGCGTTCGAGCGGCGAATCAATCAGCCTGTGCCGGTAAAACGATCGGAGCGTGCCCGACCTTCGATCCGCCGCGCACAAATGCTGAGCCGTGTCGCCGTAGTCGATCGTGACCAGCAAACCGAGCTCTAGCGTGCGAGCCATGCGCCCAAGCCAATCGATCGCATCGAGGTTTATCTCGATTATTTGGCCTTCGCGAAGAGTGACGGCGATGCGATCGAGGTATTCGGTAAGCCTTTTGGTGGACGGCTTACTCCAGACCAGCGCCATGTGCCCAGGATCACCTGTCGAGCCAACCGCCACGTATTGCTCTTCGAGTGCGCCGCTCATATAACGAGCGCGGTGGACCGGCAAGGCATCAACAAATTCATTCGAGAACGCTATTCCGCTAACCGGCTTGTGCTCGAGCTCATCCGGTTCACAAAACCGTACGCGATCCGCGAACGCTGCGAGCTTGTCTCGCTGCCGCTTGCGCATAGCCGTGCTCGCTTCGACGAGCACGTAAGTCAGGCGGTCGAAGATCGCTGGATGCTCATCACGCATTGCCGAGAGAACATCAGCAGCAAGCTGCCCTGTGCCGGGGCCCATCTCGACGATCGTCAGCGGCTCACCTGAGCCGGCCCACAACTCCGCAAACGCTCGCGCAAGCACCGCTCCGAATGCCGGATGAACGTTGCTCGAGGTGTAGTAATCGCCTTGCGGGCCTATCTTCACGCGTTCGGTGTTGTAGTAGCCGAGCTCGGGATCGTACAGCGCGGTTTGCATGAAGTCGCGGAAATTAATCGGGCCTTCACGCTTGATACGCTCGATGAGTCTTCGTTCAAGCTCTGTTGACACTGGAGCCATTGCTTATCGTCCAAAAGCAAAAGGCGCAGGCAAAGAACAATCTCCTGCGCCTTCCATATCGATTTTCAGTTGATCTACGCCGCGGCATTCTCGCCGGCTTCGTCGGGAACTGCGCTGCCTTCCACATCTTCCTGACTCACACTCCCGCGGCCAAACATGAATCGAGTTGGGTGCTCCTGCATGATCTTGTCCTGAAGACGCATTATCCCGTAAAGCAGCGCCTCCGGCCGAGGCGGACATCCCGGGATATAGACGTCAACCGGAACGACGCGGTCGATACCCTGCAGCGTCGAATAGGTCGGGAACGGGCCGCCGGTTGACGCACACGCGCCCATCGCGATGCACCACTTCGGCTCGGGCATTTGGTCCCATACGCGCTTG
>DATLWF010000015.1:0-10252 GCA_035576605.1 Blastocatellia bacterium
CAGGGATGCCTGCGCTCCAGGCGGCTGCGCTCCCAGGAGGCCAAGCCGCGCTGGAAGCCTTATTGCTAGGAGTCTTATTTGACCGCGTCGACTCTCTTCGCTAGCATAAGCCGCGCACTCATCTCTACAAAACCTCGGAAGGAGCTCCGTGCATGAAAGCAATCCGCGCGCACGAGTGGTGCGGCCCACGAGATCTGGTTATCGACCAGATCGATCAACCTCAACCCGGTAACGGACAGGTCCTTGTCCGTGTCAATGTAGCCGGATTGAACTTCCCTGATCTGTTGATCATCACCGGAAAATATCAGTTCAAACCCGCGCTGCCCTTTTCGCCCGGCTTCGAAATCGCCGGCACGGTTGAGAAAGTCGGACCCGGCGTCAGCAAATTCTCCGGAGGCGAGCGCGTCATCGCCCAGGTCGCCGTCGGAGGTTTCGCCGAATACGCTATCGCTGAGGAGTCACATACTCACCCGAAACCGCTCGCGATGAGCGATGACGAAGCCGCGTCTTTCCCGCTTGTTTATCAGACGTCATACTTCGGGCTGGCCTATCGCGGCGCGCTGCAGAAGGGCGAGACGGTCCTGGTTCACTCGGCGGCGGGAGGAGTGGGACTCGCGGCTGTTCAGATCGCTCGCGCGCTCGGGGCCGGGAAGATAATCGGCACCGTTGGCTCGGATGACAAGCTCGCGCTGGTTCGCGAAAACGGCGCGGACGTCGCGCTGAACTATCAGACTGAGGACTTCGTCGACGTAGTAAAGCGCGAAACAAACGGGCGAGGCGCTGATGTGATCTACGATCCTGTTGGAGGCGAGATCGGCGAGCGTAGCACCAAGTGCATCGCCTTCGAAGGCAGGCTGGTTGTGATCGGCTTCACCAGCGGCAAGTTTTCAAACTTCGTCTCCAATCACGTGCTGGTGAAAAACTACAGCGTCGTCGGTCTCCATTGGGGAGCATATCGCCACAACAATCCGGCGAAGATCGAACAAGGCTGGAAGGAATTGCTGGGTCTTTACGAAACCGGGCTGCTGAAACCGGTGATCGGCGGCCGCTTTCACATGGAGCAGGTAGCAGATGCGATGGAGTTTCTTGCGTCGCGAAAAGCGGTCGGCAAAGTCGTTTTGCATTGGTAGTAAGCAGGGTCCGTGTCATCTGCCTGGAAATCTCGTGCGTGGAGTCAAGACTCTGGTTCGACGGACCCCTCCGCCGAGCCGTCGCGGCGAGTGTGCTATGATACCGTCCGGCGAACGAAGCCGAATCAATAACATCTCATTCGGAGGACGCTCGTGCTGAATAAGGGCCTGCTAACGCTTCCAGCAATCGTGCTTGTGCTTTCATTGTCATCCGGTGGGTATTCGGTTCGTGGCCAGGGCAAAGCAAATCACGCGACCGAGATCGTCGCGCTTCTTGAGAAGTCGGGTTACAGCTACACAAAGGTGGGCGACGGCTTATGGGAGATTCCCGGCACCGGCAAAAATCTGAAGGAGTTTGGGATCAGGCTCGCGCTGGCCGACGACATTTTGCTGGTGATGGTCAAGCTCGTAGATCGCAAAGACCTGAAGCTGCAGCCGGCACTTTCGACGAAGCTGCTCGAGCTGAATCATAAGTTCGATTCGATCAAGCTTGCGTTGTCTGAGGATATGCTCTACCTGAGGATGGACACCCACGTGAGACTGCTGGACAATCAGGAATTGAAATACCTGGTCGAACAGGTAGCCAACGCTACCGATGAAACATATCCCCAGATAAAACAGTTCGTGACCGGGGCAAAATAGACGCCGCCGAGGAAGTCATCGTCACACTGCCCAGCGTGAATCGATTACGGGGTGCTCCTGGTCGTCCTCCATCTGAACCGCAAAGCTGTCTTCAATAGCTTCAGCAGAGTGGCTGAATCCCGATGGAATGATCACCGCTTCATCGCGGCGAACAGTCAATTGACTGTTGGCAATCTGCATTCGCCACGCCCCCTCGATCACGCGAATGAACAGCTCGCCGGTGGCAACCTCAGCACGGACGCGCTGTCCCTTTCCGACGCGTAATCGCCGGAGTCGCTCGCCGGGCGGCATGTTGTTTTGAACAGACGTAGGGGTGAACTTTCTCTCCACTGAATTCCATCGGTACAGCGTCATATCAACTCCTCTTGATGTTCGACGAACTCCCTGGGAACGCAGGCATCCCTGACTGCTTTGTGCCTTACTGCGAGAAGAGGCAGGCAGGATGCCTGCGCTCCCAGGGAGTTTGTCGGACAATGCGAACCGGACAAAGAGGCCAGCCCCGACGTAGCATAGTCTTTAGTCTGTGTTTGAGTATTGCTCTCGAATCGGATTGCCCGACACAGAACTAAGTCTATGCTACGTCCGGGGCTGGCCAACACCACTCCGCTCACAGGTGATGAGACTTTCTTAGCCTATCATTACGCGGCAGTGGCCTCCTCCAAGTCCTCCTGGATGATCCGAATCAAATGATGATCTTCAACAACCTTGATCTCATCGGCGAGCGCCGTGAACCGCTTGTAAATCCGGTCCAGGTCGCGTCGCGAAAACTCATAACCCAACTGCTCGCACCTCAGCCCGAGCGCGTGTCTGCCTGAATGCTTCCCCAATACAAGCTTGCTGTCGGGCACGCCGACCGATTGCGGCGTCATGATCTCATAGGTAAGCCGATTCTTAATCACCCCGTCCTGGTGAATCCCCGCCTCGTGCGCAAAAGCATTTCGCCCAACGATTGCTTTGTTCGGCTGAACCGCTACGCCGGTCAGCTCAGTCAATAACTGGCTCGCAGGATAGAGCTCGCTCGTCACGACCGCCGTCGCGAACGGCATAACATCGTTTCGAACACGCAACGCCATCACGATCTCTTCGAGGGAGGCGTTCCCGGCGCGCTCGCCTATTCCGTTGATCGTGCACTCGACCTGTCGAGCACCAGCTTCGATGGCAGCAATCGTGTTCGCGACTGCAAGCCCCAGGTCGTTGTGACAGTGAACCGAGATTGTGGCCCGTTCGGCGCCGCGCACAGTGCTTCGAATCGTCTCGATTATCTTCGTGAACTCGCGAGGCGTGGTGTAGCCGACAGTATCCGGGATGTTGATCGTGGAAGCACCCGCGTCGATCGCGGCTTCGACAACCGCGCAGAGGAAATCCAGGTCTGTGCGCGTCGCGTCTTCGGGCGAGAACTCGACGTCCTCGCACAGCGAGCGCGCGAGTCCCACCGCCTCGCGCGCTGCCTGGATCGCCTCTTCGCGTGTGATCCGGAGTTTGTATTCGAGATGAATATCGGAAGTCGCCAGGAAGGTGTGAATGCGGGGACGGGCCGCATCGCTGACCGCCCCCCACGCTCGCAAAATGTCCTCGCGGGTTGCTCGCGCGAGCGCGGCGATCGACGGCCGGCGGATTTCTCTTGCGATCGACTGCACGGCTTCAAAGTCGCCGTCGGACGCGATGGGGAACCCCGCTTCAATTACGTCAATTCCCAGCCGGTCAAGCTGGCGGGCCATTCGCAGCTTCTCAGCCAGGTTCATGCTGCAGCCGGGTGATTGCTCTCCATCTCTCAGTGTGGTGTCAAAGATGATCACCTTTGAGTCTGCCATAGATTCTCATCTCCTCAGGCGCACGCCTACCGGGACCATATGCTAGTGCCCTGAAGTGATCAAAGTCAAAGTTATAATTCTTGGGTTAGCAGGTGCTTTTGCTTATGCTATAATCAGCGGTGGTCAGCAGCCAAAGTCTTGTTAATAATAGGCAGGGTGATGTCCGACAAACTTCAGTTTGTCGCCGGCTGGACCGGAACGGTTTTGGACGAACGGCAACAAGAACGGCGACAAACTGAAGTTTGTCGGACGCTCGGCGGGGGTAAAGAATGGACCTGTTTCAACTCGAAGTGTTCGTTATGGTGGCGAGGGAAGGCAGTTTTTCGCGCGCGGCAGAGAAACTCTATCGCACACAGCCGGCGGTGAGTCAGGCGATTCGCAAGCTTGAACGCGAGGTGGGTGAATCGCTGTTTGATCGCTCGTCACGCGACGGAACTCTGACTGACGCGGGGCAGATGCTTCAGGAATACGCCCAGAAGCTTCTAAACCTGCGAAGCGAGGCGCACGTCGCCCTCAAGGAGCTTCGCGAGAACCACAAGGGGAAGCTTGCAATCGCCGCCAACGAATTCACATGCCTTTATTTGCTGCCGGTGCTGGCGGAGTTTAGGCGGTTGTACCCGATGATCAAGGTGACTGTGCTGAGGTCGCTGGCCAGCCGCATACCGGCTGATGTCCTCAAGCACGCCGCCGAACTCGGCGTGCTGTCGTTCAATCCCGAAGAAGCGTCGCTCAAGTCGATCGTGGTCTATCGCGACGAGCTCGCGTTTGTGGTCAACCCGGGGCATCCGCTGGCAGCGTCGAAGCAGGTGAGCATACGCCAGCTCGGCGCGGAATCGTTTGTCGCTCACAACGTGCAGTCGCCCTATCGCGCAAAAGTTCTTGAGGCCTTTAAGCGCCACAAGACTCCCCTCAACCTGGATGTCGAGCTTCCGACGATTGAAGCGATAAAGCTATTTGTTTCGCGAGGCAGCGGCGTCGCGCTCGTGCCTGGCATATGCGTTGAGGACGAGGTCTCGAGCGGTGAACTTGTACGCGTGCCCGTGCGAGACTTGCAAATCGAACGAAAGCTGCGGCTGGTGTACCGCAAGAATGCGAGCCTGTCGCATGCCGCGCGAGCTTTCTTGAAGGTCGCAGAATCGATGGCTTCGGAAACTAACGGTAGATACTTGTACCAGCCAGAGCGGTGAGCATCGTCTTTGCGACCTTTGCATCTTGGCGCAGACGATTTCACGCACCAGGCGCAAAACTCGCGAAGTTTTGGACACCCGCGCGGGATGTGGAGTAGTATCTTGCCTCGGCAAGCTTTGTTCCATCGGTGCGAATTACGGTTATGCCACAAACTCTATTCGACAAAATCTGGGACGCTCACGTCGTCCATCATGAACCGGGCAAGCCCGCGATTCTTTACATCGACTGCCACCTTGTTCACGAGGTTACTTCACCTCAGGCGTTCGAGGGTCTCAGGCTCGCTGGCCGCAGCGTCCGCCGCCCGGATCTCACTTTCGCCACCGCAGACCATAACGTTCCGACATCGAGTCGCTCGCTTCCAATCGCGGATCCGATTTCCAAGACGCAGATCGATACTCTTGAAAGCAACTGCCGCGAATTTGGCATCAAGCTTTACGGACTGGACAGCCCGGATCAGGGAATCGTTCACGTCATCGGGCCCGAATTGGGATTGACTCAACCCGGAGCGACGATCGTCTGCGGTGACAGCCACACCTCGACTCACGGCGCGTTTGGCGCGCTGGCCTTCGGCATCGGCACCAGCGAGGTCGAACACGTGATGGCGACTCAGTGCCTGCCGCAATCACAGCCAAAGACTTTTCTGATCTCCGTCGAAGGCAAACTCGCCCACGGCGTAACCGCCAAGGACGTCGTGCTCTACATGATCCGGTCGATCGGAACCGACGGCGCGAGCGGGCACGTAATCGAATACGCCGGGGAGACGATTCGCGGGCTGACGATGGAAGAGCGAATGACTGTCTGCAACATGTCGATCGAGGCAGGCGCGCGCGCAGGCATGATCGCTCCCGACGACGTGACTTATGCTTATCTGGAAGGCCGCGCGTTCGCCCCCAAGGGCGACGCGTTCGAGGCGGCGGTCGAGTATTGGAAGACTCTGCCCACCGACGCGGGAGCTGCGTTTGACCGCGAGCTCGATATCGACGTTTCGTCGCTCGCGCCTCAGGTTAGTTGGGGAACGAATCCCGGAATGGTGGCCGATGTGACCGGAGCGATCCCCGATCCGGAGTTGATGCCCGACGAGAACGCGCGCAAAGCAGCTCGACGCGCGCTCGAATACATGGCCTTGAAACCCGGGACTGCGATTCAAGAAATAAAAGTTGATCGGGTGTTCATTGGCTCGTGCACCAACTCGCGCATCGAAGATCTACGCGCGGCGGCCAGCGTGATCAACGGAAAGAAGGTCGCAAGTGGACTCTACGCCATGGTGGTGCCGGGTTCGCAGAAGATCAAGCAGCAGGCGGAGCTGGAGGGACTCGATCGGATCTTCAGACAAGCAGGGTTTGATTGGAGGGAGTCGGGTTGTAGCATGTGTCTCGGAATGAACCCGGACATCCTTCAGCCGGGTGAGCGCTGCGCGTCGACTTCAAATCGAAACTTCGAGGGCCGTCAGGGTCGCGGAGGCCGCACTCATTTAGTAAGCCCTGCAATGGCGGCGGCCGCGGCGATAGCCGGCCACTTCGTCGATATTCGTGAGTGGGAATAAGCTGAAACGATCACTAATGTTCGCGGACGACGGTAGACGGGCGACCGGAGACCGTCGTCGGTCATCCGTCATCGGTCTGACTTCAGAAGGACTCGATTGTGAAACCATTCTCCAGACAAACGGGCCTGGTTGCGACGCTTGATCGTGTCAACGTCGACACCGACCAGATAATCCCCAAGCAGTTTCTGAAGCGAATCGAACGGACCGGCTTCGGCCAGTTCCTGTTCTATGATTGGCGATTCAATCCGGACGGATCGCTGAAGCCCGGATTCGAACTCAACCAGCCTCGCTTTCAAGGCGCGACTATCCTGGTGGCTCGCGCCAACTTCGGTTGCGGCTCTTCCCGAGAGCACGCGCCGTGGGCGCTGCTTGATTACGGATTCCGCTCGATCATTGCGCCGTCGTTCGCGGACATCTTCTACAACAACTGTTTCAAGAACGGAATGCTTCCCGTGGTGCTTTCAGAAGAACAGGTCGAGCAACTCTTCGAGCGAGCGACAGCAATGCCCGGATACGAGTTGACGGTAGATCTCGAGCGGCAGTGGGTGACCGATGATGACGGCCTCAGGTTCAGCTTCGAGGTTGATCCGTTTCGCCGCGAGTGCCTGCTCAAAGGGCTGGACGACATCGGGCTTACTCTCCAGCATGAAGATAAGATTCGCGACCACGAAGCTCGTCGAGTCGTGTTCGAGTAGGCGATGGCCATAAATTTTCCCGAACGATTCAACATGGCGACCTACTTCCTCGATGATCGAATCGAGGAAGGGTTCGGCAATAAGATCGCGGTCTATTGCGGCTCCAAACAGTACACCTACGGCGAAGTGCAGCAAATGGCGAACGAGGTCGGCAACGTGCTGTTGCGGCTTGGCGTCGAGATGGAAGACCGCGTGCTGATAGTCTTGCCCGACTCCATCGAATTTGTAGCGACCTGGTTTGGAGTTGCCAAGATCGGCGCGGTCATCACGATGGTCAACACGATGCTGCCGGCCGCCGACTACGAGTACTATCTCGACTACACGCGGGCAAAAGTCGCCGTGGTTGACGCGTCGGTGATGGAGCGATTTACGCCCGCCGCTTCGACTTCGCCGTACCTCAAGACCACCGTAGTCGTCGGCACAAAAATGTCCGGCAGTCTCGAAGGTTTGGAAAGCCGCTCTACAATCAAGTCATATGCTCGACTGACCATGGAAGTGTCTGACACGCTCGAGACCGCGCCGACCACACGAGATGACATCGCGATATGGCTCTTCACGTCGGGCTCGACCGGGCATCCCAAGGCTGCGGTTCATCTGCAACACGACTTGCCGTACAACACCGAGTGCTACGCCAAACAGGTGCTGGGCATTACTAAAGACGACATCACGCTTTCGGTGCCTAAGCTGTTCTTCGGCTATGCGACTGGGACCAACCTGCTGTTTCCGTTTGCAGTGGGCGGAGCCACCGCGCTGTTCCCCGAGCGCTCGACCGCCGAAACGATGTTCGAGATGATTCACAAGCGCCGACCAACGATCCTGACGACCGTGCCGACGATGATCAACTCGATGCTTCAAGTGGAAGGCGCGCGTGAGCGGTACGACTTATCGTCGCTTCGCTTTTGTGTGTCCGCAGGCGAAGCGCTTCCGCCTGAGTTGTATCAACGCTGGGTGGAAACCTTCGGCGTCGAGGTCCTGGACGGCATAGGCTCGGCTGAGATGTTTCACATCTACATCACTAACTACCCGGGCGATGTTGTTCTGGGCAGCCTTGGAAAAATCGTCCCCGGGTACGAAGGGCGCATCGTTGACGCCGAAGGCCGCGACGTATCGACCGGCGAAATGGGCACGCTTCGGGTCAAAGGCGATTCGGCCGCGTTGTGTTATTGGAACGCGCACGAAACATCAAAGGCGACGTTTGCGGGCGACTGGTGCACGACGGGCGATCAGTTTCGGGTGGACGAGCGGGGTTACTACTGGTACTGCGGCCGTACCGACGAGATGTTGAAAGTCGGCGGCATATTCGTGTCTCCTACCGAGATCGAGAACTGCTTACAGGAACACGAAGCAGTGCGCGAATGCGCGGTGATTGGCGCGAGCGATGAAGATAAGCTCGTCAAGCCGAAGGCATTTGTGGTGGTCGCTGAAGGCTTTGTTGAAAGCGCCGAGCTTGGGGATGAGTTGAAAGAGTATGTGAAGAACAGGCTCGCGGGTTACAAGTATCCGCGTTGGATCGAGTTCAAGGAAGATCTTCCAAAAAACGATCGTGGGAAGATCGATCGAAGAGCATTGAAGGCATAGTTAGGTAGTTGCGGTTGCATAGACAAGTACAGTCAGGTTTGGTCAGGAGGCAAGTCGAAATCCTGAAGGCCAATGTCGAGGAAAGCAACAAGCCGTACGAAGGAGCCCGCTTCACGAGCAAGTGAGAAATGAAAGCAACCCTTTGTATCCTCTTGATTCTCGCCCATGCCGCCGTTGCTCAAGGCCGGCAGAATCCACCGCAGTCAACCGCCATCCCGGAGTTAGCAACCAGGCTTTTCAAAACAACCGGGCTTGATCGGCAATACGAATTCTCTTCTCATTTGAAGCCCTCTTATCTTAGCGGCGATTTCGACGGCGATGGCAAGCCTGACACCGCGATTCTCGTCAAACAGAAAAGCAGCGGTAAGATCGGCATCGCGGTTTGCCATTCATCCACAAACAAGGTGTTGTTTATCGGCGCAGGAATCGAAGTGGGAAACGGCGGCGACAACTTCGACTGGATGGATATTTGGAAGGTAACTCCGAAAGCTACGGCCGCAAAAACAGTTGGAAAAGCTATGGCGGCTCTGCTGAAAGGCGACGCGTTACACGTCGAGAAAAGCGAATCAGCCAGCGCGTTGATTTACTGGAACGGGCGACGGTACGTTTGGCGCCAACAGGGCGATTGATGGCTGACAGAACATAGAGTTCGTAGTTCGGCCTTTAGGCGGAAGTTTGTGCGTCGGGCCGCTCCAAAGAATCGCTACAAACTTCCGCCTAAAGGACGAACTACGAACGTCGGCTAACGTGGGACTACGAACCTCAGTGAGGAGCAACAGTGACTGATCTTCAATACCCTATTGGACGTTTCAAACTGGAAGGCCCTCCGACACAGCAAGAGATTGGGCGGGCGATCGACGAGATCGCGCAAGCTCCGGCGAACCTTCGAGCCGCCGTTGAAGGTCTATCGCCCGAGCAACTCGACACGCCATATCGGCCGGGTGGTTGGACTGTTCGCCAGGTCGTGCATCACGTGCCTGACAGCCACTTGAACAGCTACTGCCGGTTCAAGCTCGCGCTCACCGAAGACGAACCAACTATCAAGGCTTACCACGAAGACCGCTGGGCGGAGCTTGACGACTCGCGCACCACGCCGATCGAAGTGTCGCTGGCGATGCTTGAGTCCCTTCACAAGCGTTGGGTCTTGCTGATGAAGTCGCTTGCGCCGGCTGACTTCGCGCGCACGTTTCGACACCCCGAGATTGGGTTGGTCAGCCTGGCGAAGAACGTCTGTCTGTATGGCTGGCACGGCCGGCATCACACCGCGCATATAACTTCGCTGCGCGAACGAATGGGATGGGAGTGATAGCACTCGCGGACGTGCGACCGGCAAGCAATCGCTATGGGATTCTCTCGCCGACGTCGCGAGGCTAGATGCCAACGATTACATTGACTGGCTACCAGGAGGATTGTGCTTTTGCGCAAGCTCACATTCATCGCCATTGCCGCGAGCGTCTTGCTCGCGTTCGCACAGTCGCCGATGGCTCAGAGCCCAACCTATGATCTCGTGCTTCGAAACGGGCGCGTTGTCGACGGATCAGGCAGTCCGTGGTATCGAGGCGACGTAGCAATACGCGGCGATACAATAGTTCGAGTCGCACCTGCCATTGCGGATTCCGCCGCTCGGGTGATCGACGTCGAAGGCCAGGTGATCGCGCCCGGCTT
>DATLWF010000016.1:0-3510 GCA_035576605.1 Blastocatellia bacterium
TCGTTCGACTCTGAGATATGGTCGAGCGTGAATGACGTAGCCGACGCCTTCGACCGCAGCGGCTACTCCTCGGCGCTGGTTCGAGCCGAGAGCGTAGCAACTCGGGATCAGCTTATCAGCCGCATAGTGGCCGAGCAGCGATTGAAACTCGAAGCTAAACCTGAGCTGCAATACTATGAGGAGCAGACAACCGCGTCTGGTCCGATCCGCCAGCTTGGCATTTTTGTGGCGATCATCATGGGAATCGGGGCGTGCTTCGGTGGGATGAACACGATGTACGCATCGGTCGCTCACCGGACACGTGAGATCGGCACGCTGCGGGCGTTGGGCTTTTCGAAGGCGGCGGTAATGACCAGCTTCGTAATTGAGTCGATGATGCTTGCGCTGATCGGCGGGGTAGTCGGGTGTCTGCTCGCGTTGCCGGTCAACGGAATCGCGACGGGCACAATGAACTTCAGAACATTCAGCGAGCTTGCCTTCAGCTTCCGCATCACGCCGGACTTGTTGATCTCCGCGCTGATCTTCTCGCTGGTGCTCGGACTGGTTGGGGGTTTGCTGCCTTCGCGACTTGCGGCGCGCATGCCGATCACCAAAGCGCTGCGAGAGATTTAGGGCACGGCCATCGTCTACATTATAAGATCTTCAGCCACGGAGGGTTCTTCTTTACAATGCGCTCGTAGACCGGACAAGACAGAGCGTGGGCGCCTGGAAGGTAGCCCGTGCTGATCAGGAACTCGCCGGTGATTTCTCCGCCCGTGAACAGAAACGTCTTCTTGAAAAGCTTCACCCATTCTTCCTTCGTCAGGGGATGATTAGCGTCAAGCCATCGAGCGAATGATCGATGGCTCTCCCTAATTGCGACGATACGTCGTGCGTTCTCAATCGCCGCGTTGATCTTCAGCTCGTTGCGAATGATGCCAGCGTCTCGCAAGAGTCTCGATCGCTCGCGTCGTCCGTAAGCCGCTACTCGATCGATATCAAACCCGTCGAATGCAGCTCTGAAGTTCTCTCGCTTCGTTAGAATTGTCAGCCACGATAAGCCCGCTTGATTGATCTCGAGCACGAGCCTCTCGAACAGCTTCGAGTCGTCGCGAATCGGAAAGCCGTACTCCCGGGCGTGGTACGGACCGTGATAAGGATGCCCCGGTGCAAAATCGCAGTAGCTGCTCATCTCCACTCCTTCTCGCTGGCTGAAACAATGTACCGTGCGGCCTGCCCCTTGATCAAATCTCGGCCTTAACAACCACGGAGTGGTTGCATGTTTATACTGACGCGAACGCAGCGCGGATACCCACTCCTTTAGGAGTGACATGGTGTCGCTACTAGAACCGGGCACATGGAACTCCTGGCGGAGTTCGCTACGACTCACATATTGCTTCTATAAACATGGAACTGCTGACGGAGTTCGCTACGACTCACATCTTGCTTCTATAAACATGGAACTCCTGACGGAGTTCCCGCCGCAGCGTGGTTGTTCGATCTCGAGTGCGCCGCCAAGACTGCTTCGCGCTTGCGCCCAAATACGCTCGCGCGGTAGAACTCATACGCTGTGCCCGACTCTCTGAAAAGAGGATGAATTGAGATGAGTCTGGATCTTAAGAACCAAATCGTCGATACGTGGAACATAAACAACCGAATCAACCTCTACCTGCTGGAAGCGATTGCTCCCGAAGCCTTGAGTGACATCTCGACTTCGAAAGGCCGAAGCGTAGCTCAGCAGCTAGCTCATCTTCACAACGTCCGGCTTATGTGGTTGAAGGTCTCCGGCCCGGAGCTGACGGAAGGTCTTGAAAAGATCGAAAAGGAGATGGCGGCGGACAAAAAACTTCTTACGCGGAGTCTCAAGCAATCCGGCCAGGCGATGGAAACGTTGCTGAAGAAGTCGCTCGAAAACGGAGGCAAGATCAAAGGCTTCAAGCCCCATATCACCGCTTTTCTGGGCTACGTTGTCGCTCACGAAGCGCATCACCGCGGTCAGATCGCTCTCTCGCTCAAACAGTCCGGTCACCCACTCAACAAGAAAGTTGCTTACGGAATCTGGGAGTGGGGTGTCCGATAGACTATGCGGTCGAGTGACTCAATAAACAACGTCGAGATCGCAGCCGGGGAAATCTCAGCGCGACTCCTGTCGCTCGAGAGCTTCACGACGGAAAGCATCAGAGCGCTTCGCCGCGAGTTCTCAAAGCGGCTCGCCAAATCGCCTCCGAGGTTTGTCGTCGAAGTAGCCCTGCTGCTTCTGGACAAGCGCACGATGGAGCACCGCTTCGTGGCTTATGAGCTGGTATGCCATCACCGCCGGGCCCTCGCGAGCCTTGACGAAAAAGACATAAGACTGTTTGGCACCGGAATCGATAATTGGGGCTCGGTTGATATGTTTGCTTGCTATCTTGTGGGACCGGCGTGGCGCGAAAATCAAATTCCCGACAAGCTCGTTCATAGCTGGGCACGTTCAGGGAACCGATGGTGGCGTCGCGCGGCGCTGGTCAGCACCGTGCCGTTGAACAGCAAAGCTCGCGGGGGCAGCGGTGACGCGGCGCGCACGCTTGTAGTTTGCGCCTCGCTGGTGGCGGATCGAGACGATATGGTAGTGAAGGCTCTGTCGTGGGCGCTGCGCGAGCTTTCGAAGCGCGATCCGGAAGCCGCGGAACAGTTTCTCGATGAACATCAGAGCGTCCTCGCTTCGAGAGTACTTAGGGAAGTAAGAAACAAACTCTCGACGGGTCTGAAGAATCCGCGACTCAGAGACGCCGGTAAGGTTCACTGGAAGTAGCGGCGTACAAGAGGTCGGTGGGGCATTCGCATGGCCCGCGTCACCGATCCATTCGGCAACTTGCTCGGTGTGATTGAGAACTCTCATTTCTCGCTCGAAGCGATGAAATTATTCATGGGCGGGAGGAGGAGCAACGATGGCAAAGCGATATTGGCTGATAAAATCCGAACCGACTGCATATTCGATCGATGATTTGAAGAGAGACAAATCAACGTTGTGGGAAGGCGTGAGAAACTACCAGGCGCGGAACTCCATGATGAAAGAGATGGAAGTCGGCGACGAGGCACTCTTCTATCATTCCAGCGCCGAGCCGCCTGGCGCAGTCGGCATCGCAGAAGTGAGCGGTCCGGCCGAACCGGACCCGACGCAGTTCGACGCGAGCGACAGCCACTACGATCCGAAAGCGACGCCAGCCAGTCCGATCTGGTACTGCGTACGAGTTAAGTTCATACAGAAATTCGCCCGCCAGGTTTCGCTTCCGGAATTGAGAGAGCGAAAAGAGCTGCAGAACATGGTGCTGTTGAGAAAGGGAAGCCGTCTTTCGATTCAACCGGTCACCGAGAAGGAGTTCAGGCTCGTGAGCAAGCTTGGATCAAGCAAAGCCGCGGGCACAAGCAAGGCCGCCGGAAAAGGAAAGGCCAGAGGATGACCGGGGGCTTACGTCATCCCCCTGGGAGCGCAGGCATCCCTGCCTGCATGGCATTTCTTGCGCGACGGGAAGCAGGCAGGGATGCCTGTGC
>DATLWF010000017.1:0-11198 GCA_035576605.1 Blastocatellia bacterium
GCCTATCTCGTGAGTGCGCCCTGACACGGCGTAAGCCATCACGCCGTAGATTCCCACCGCCGCCAGCACCAGCGCGAGGCTCGAGAAGATGCCCAGCAGCAGCGCGCTGAATCGGGTTCGCGAAGTCGCATCCGCGCTGCGGTCTTCCATCGTTCTTACGTCGAAGATCGGAACGTTCTTGTCCAGTGAGAGGATTTCTCTTCTCACCGCCGAGACTATCTGTGTCGGCTCGTTGGCCGTGCGGACCATCACGAACGAAGCGGACTCCGTGGGCTGCGCGTACGGAAGATAGACCTGAGGCTCAAACGCTTCTTCGACTCTCCCGTATTTAACATCGCCGACGATTCCAATGATCTCACCGTAGTCGTTCTGATCCCAGCCGGCTCCGACCCAGATTTCTTTACCGATCGGGTCTTCATCCGGCCAAAACTTCCGCGCGGCGCTCTGGTTGATAATCGCTACCAGTTTGTTCCCGGCGCGATCCTGATCGGTAAACGTTCGACCCTCCAGCAACGGCACGCGAAGAGTCTTGAAGTAATCAGGCCCGACGCTTTGAAGCCCGACTCCGTTCATGTCGCCTTCGGTTTGTTTTTTGATTCGCATTATCGTACCCGCCGAATTGTTCGACAGCGGCGTCGCCGACGCGACTGTCGCCGACTCAACTCCTGGAAGTGCGCTCACGTGGCTGAGCAATTGTTCCTCGAAAGAGACTGCGGCTTCGGGTTTGTACTTCGGAAGATCTATTCGCAGGGTCATAACGTGATCGGGCGAGAAGCCGATCTGCAACGCTTGCAATCGCGCGAAGCTCCTGATCATCAATCCCGCGCCGATCAGCAGCACGAGGGCGAGCGCGACTTCGGTCATCGCCAGTAGATTACGGAGACTGAGCCGACGAAACGTGTGGTGTCTTTCACTGACGCCGCTCGCGCCTTCCTTGAGAGCTTCGCTGACGTCTGCCCGCGACGCTTGAAGCGCAGGCAACAGGCCGAAGATGACGCCGGTGAGAACCGACAGCAACAAGTTGAAAGCCAATACCTGGCCGTCGATGTTGGCCTTGCTGAAGTCGAGCACGCTGATGTAGCTGCCGTGCTGCGCTTGAACCGCGGGTTTGAAAGCCGACAGGACCTCGACTCCCCACAGCGACACAAGCAAACCGACGAGCCCGCCTGCGAAAGCAAGCACCAGGCTCTCGGTCAGCATCTGGCGAACGAGCCGGCTGCGACTGGCTCCCAGAGCCATTCTTACGGCGATCTCCTTCCGGCGGGAGACGCTGCGGCCAAGCAGCAGATTCGCGATATTGACGCAGGCAATCAGCAGGACGAACCCGACCGCCCCGAACAACACCAGAAACGACTTGCCGATGGCTGGATCCAGTTTCGCTTCTTTCAATGAAGTGAGCTTGATGGATTCGGAAGGAAGCTTACCGGCAAGCTGCGCGGGGACCGGAATCGCCTCGCTGATCTTCGCTGCGACGATTCCCATTTCGTTCTGAGCTTGAGCCATGCTCACGCCGGGTTTTAGCCGTCCGATCACCTCGGTCCAGTTCGCGAAGGCCGTGGTCAGCCGGCGCGGGAACGTGAGTTGAGGCGCCATCATCATCGGCACCCAAACTTCCGCGGTGCCCTTCTGTCCTTTGAAGCCCTCGGGCAGCACTCCCACGATCGTGAGCGGCACCTTGTTCAAGCTGAGCGTCTTTCCGATCACGCTCGAGTCGGACCCGAAGCGCCGCTGCCACAACCCGTGGCCGATAAGCGCCACCGGGTTAGCCCCGGGAGTCTGATCTTCTTCTGCGGAGAACGTTCGCCCGATCGCGGCATCGACGCCCAGCATTGGGAAGTAGCTCGCCGAAACCATCTCACTGCTGAGCCGTTCGGGATTGTCCGAGTCGGTCACGGGAAAGTTCTGATCATTGACCGCCGCCAGTTGTTCGAAAGCTTCGTTGTGCTCGCGCAGGGCAGCGAACTTTGGATAAGACCACAACTCAGAAGTCTCCAGCCCTCTTCCCGGCCGCTCGTATTCGAGAAACACCTGTGCCAGCTTGTCGGGATTTCTGTATGGCAGCGGTTTGAGAAGAAGCGTATTGACGACGCTGAAGATCGAAGTGTTCGCGCCGATCCCCAGCGCCAACGAGACGACGGCCACGGCGGTGAATCCGGGGCTTCTGACCAACATTCGAGCCCCATAGCGCAAGTCTTGAATTAGATCCGTCATGATTCCCTCCACGACGACGAACTCGGGGGCTAGAGATTTCAGATTGCAGATTTCAGGTCTCAGATTTCAGATCTCAGATTGCAGATTTCACATCTCAGATTGCAGACTACCGGAGAGTTAGTGATTTGCAATGATTTGCAATCTGAATTATCTGAAATCTAATTATCCGCGATCTGCACTTTGCAGGTTGACATTGATCTGACATCTACAATTAGCTTCAATCTGAAATCTGAAATCTGAAATCTGAAATCTGAAATCGTCGATTCTCATTCATATCTCAGCGCGATCATCGGATCGACCCGCGCGGCGCGCCGCGCAGGGATGTAGCAAGCTGCCAGCACCACCGCAGCCAACAGCGATGAAACCAGCGCGAACGTCGCGGCATCGGTAGCGCTCACCCCGTACAGCACGCTCGACATCAAACGAGTCAGAGCAAGCGAGCCGGCCAGGCCCACCCCAAGCCCGATCCCGGCGAGTCGCATTCCCTGTTTGATCACCAGACTCAACACATTTCCAGAAGTGGCTCCCAGAGCCATTCTTATGCCGATTTCACGCGTTCGCTGGCTGACCGCGTATGCCATCACGCCGTATATGCCAAGACCTGCGAGCGTCAGCGCGAGCAATGCAAAGCTGCCCGCCACCCACGCGCCTGCGCGCAACGGCATTAGCGACAATCGCATGTGCTCGTCCATCGTCTTGGCGTCGTAGACCGGCAGATTCGGATCCATCTGTTGAACCTCGCGACGAATCGCGTTGATGAGGCTTCTCGGTTCAGCTTCGGAGTTGATCACCAGCGCCGCCGATGTTTCGTAATCGTGCATCATCGGAAAGTAGACGAAGGGCTGCGGGTCTTCGCCCAGACTCCAATACTTGCCATCCTTCGCGATGCCGATGACTTCCCAGAACGGTCCATCCCCTTTTCCTCGGCTAATGCGCTTGCCAAGCGCGTTCTGTCCCGGCCAGTAGCGGCGCGCGAAGGTTTCGTTGACCAGGACAACTCGCGATTCTTTCTTATCGTCCTGCACCGTGAATTCGCGGCCGTCGACAAGCGGAATGCCCATTGTCTCGAGATACTTCGGCCACACCGTGCTGTTCTGGATCTCCGGAACGTCGGATGGGCGCGGAACGGGCTGGCCTTCGATGTAGATGCTCATGCTGTTGCGATTCAGTGCCAGCGGCAGATAGTTTGCCAATGAAGCCGAGCGTACACCGGGCAACGCCTCCGCGCGGGCGATCAACTCTTTGTAGAATTCCTGTCCGCGCTCCTCGGTGTAGCCCTGCAAACCCAGGTCGACCGACATCGTAATCGTGCGATCGGTTTTGAACCCAGGCCCGATCATCTGCACCTGCTGCAGGCTCCGCACAATCAAACCGGCCGCGACCAGCAGCACCAGCGAGAACGCAACCTGCGCGATCACCAGCGCGCTTCGCAAACGTGAGCGGCGATGACCGGCGGCCGCGCTTTCATCCTTGAGCGCCGAAAGCAGATCAGACTTGGTTGTCTGCAACGCCGGCATCAGTCCAAAGATCACTCCGCTGATAAACGATATGACCAGCGAGAACAACAGCACTCGCCAATCGACTTTGAGGTCTATCGTCAACGTAAAATCAACCGGCGGTTTGAACGCGCTCACCAGATTGACCATCCAGAGCGCGACGAGCCAGCCGATGGCGCCGCCAACCAGGGCCAGCAAGACACTCTCGGTCAACAACTGGCGGATGAGCCGCGCGCGGCTCGCGCCGAGCGATAAGCGAATCGCGACCTCCTTGCGTCGCCTGGTGGCCCGCGCGAGTAACATATTTGCAAGGTTTGTGCAGGCGATCAGCAATACCAGCGCGACCGCCGCCATCAAAACAAAAGAAAAAGCCAGCGTCCCTTTGCGGAGCACCGGAAGCACCAGTCCCGGCGGCGAGAGTTCAACCGTCACGCCTTCAAGATGCGGATAGACGCTAACGAGCGAGGCCATCAGCGCGCTGAGCGATTGAGCTGCTTGCGCTTCGCTAACGCCCGGCTTCAATCGCCCGAACGCGAATAACACTCCGTTGTTGGGCGAATCCAGCCAATTTGATCCGGGCTCGATTTGCCGCGCCATCATCGCCGGCACCCAGATTTCCGGTGTAAAAATTAACACCGTTCCGCCGAAGCCTTCGGGCGCGATGCCCACGACGTCGAAGCGTTGGCTATTGATGGTGATCTGTTTGCCCACTAGATTTGGATCGCCGCCAAACCGCCGTCGCCAGCATCCATAGCTCAGCACCGCCACCGGGTTTGCGCCCGGCACGCGATCTTCTTCCTGGTTGAAAAACCGGCCGGCGGCTGCGTTCACGCCGAGCACATCAAAATAATTGCCCGAAACGATGTAGCCCCAGATGCGCTCGTTGTTCCCTTCACGACTCAGACTCATAGGCGCAAAACGATAAACTGCCAACGCATCGAGTACGTCGTTTCGATCCCGGAAGTCCCGGTAAATCGGGTAGGAGAAGTTGCCGAAGTCCGATCCTTGCCTCGCCGGTGTAATCTCGACCAGGCGCGCCGGCTCGAAAACCGGCAGCGGGCGAAAAAGGATCGTGTTGACCAGGCTGAAAATCGCAGCGTTCGCGCCAATCCCAAGTGCAAGCGATAAGATCGCCACGGCGGTGAAGCCGGGAGCCTTGAGCATCGCGCGAATCGCGTATCTCAGATCTTGAAGTAGGGTTTCCATTTTCACCTCGAGTACAGCGCGATGCCCCAGAAGTTGATGGCAGGGGGGAACGCGTTCCAGTTGTCGAAGGAATGAGAGTCGTCCGACTTGTACCGTAACTTGTATCGCCCCGCCGCCAGCGTGACGCTGGTATCAATCAGGCGGTTCTTAGGCGCGCCGCCTGCCGGCTTGGTCTCGGGTTGTTTCATCTCCCAGACACGTTTTCCGGTGTCGGCGTTTTCGATCCAGCCATAGTCAAACATCTCGCCGGTCTGTCCTTCGCCGATTGCAAACACGCGAACGCTCTGTTCCTGCGGCAAGGTGAACTCGGCGGTTTGATCTGCGTTGTCCTTGACGCGGACGATCTCGGCGATTGCCTTCTTCGACGCAAGATCACCGGGCAGTTCCTTCGCGTACAACTCGCTGTACGCCTTGAACAATCGCGATGAGTCGCCTTGCCTTCCCACGCTTGCGTTGAAGCGCGACTGGTTCACCAGTTCTTTTTTGACAAGATCGGCGTAGGGCTTATCCTCGGCACGCTTCAGTTGCTGCTTCAATTCTTCAACGGGCGCTTGCCAGTTGATCTCCGGCAGCGGGCCTCCGAATATTTCCGGAAAGATGAACGCCTTCAGGAACGCCAGTCCCACCGGTGAGCTTGTAACATCGCCGGCGCCAAGATCGGTCGAGCGGCTCAGGTTGTCGGTGTTGGCCATCGCGATGAAGGTGATGTTGCGATCCGGGACCTTCAAAATAAGAGACGAGTTGCAGTTCCAATACCCGTAGTGCCAGATCAGCCGCGTGCCCTTGTAGTTTTGCGTGAACCAACCCAGACCATACGGAAGGTTCTCGCCTTTTGTGGAGACCATCGGCGTGAACGCGAGCTGCTGCGTCTCTTTGGTGAGGAACTTGTTCTGATCGATGGCAATGTCGTACGTCGCCATATCGAGGACGGATGACATCAATCCTGCCGACACGCTGAACCGGTTCGGGTACTGCCCCTTTACGATGTTGAACTTGTTATCGAGCTGGTAAGGCTGAGCCAGCGTCTTCGAAACCAGGTCGAAGCGTTGCCGTTGTTTCTCGGTGATAGTCGAATCGGTCAGCGCGGATTGGTGAGCGTGAACAAGCTTCCACGGTTCGTCTTGCTTGTTCCAGACCATTGAAGTCCGCAACGGCCCATCGTTTCGAACACGTCCGCCGGGCAGCGTAACCGCCTGCGAAAGAATGCACGTTGCCAGCGCGGTGTTTCCATAAACGGCTGTTTCGAGATCGCTGACCTCGATCTTCACTTTGACCCCTGCGCGAAAATCGTCGCGAAGCGCGGAGACGTCGAGAAACTGTGCAAGCAACCCGCCGTCTCGCCGGAAAGCGTTCTGCTGCGGAGTAAGATATCTCTCGATTTGATCGACGTTGCTCGAGTTGATTGCGCCGACCAGGTTCATCACCGCAGCCTTCACTTCGTCTTCTGATTTCTGACCGTTCTGCGCCGATGATTTGGTTTGGACCACCGGCCAGACGTTGGGTGCGGTTTCTTTCAGATCAAGCGGGTCGAGGATATTTGCTATCAGGAGTTCGGCGAACGATTTGCCGCTCGCTTTCTGAATAACCTTATCGAGTTCCGCGAAGCGATTACCGTTGTAGCTGTATTGTTCGCCGGGATTGCCTTCGGAGGTGTGCGAGAAGAGATGCTTCACTCGAATGACACCTTCGCTCTCGAGTAAGATACCGTACTTCGAAACCGGATCATCGAGTTTTACCTTTCCGTCTTGCACCAGCTGCATCAAGATCGTAGAGGCAAAAGTCTTGGTCAGGGATGCCAGATGATAAGACGTGTGCTCGGTGGCGGGAATCTTGTTCTCTAGATCGGCGTAGCCCAATCCCTTCGCCCACACGATCTTTTGGTCCTTCACGATCGCGCAAGACATCGCTGGAATCTTGAGCTGCTCTCGAATGCCGTCGAGCGTGTGTTCGAGGCGAGTGGTCCGTTCGGCGTCCCAGGTATTCGCGAGATTACTACCGATCGCTTTATCGGCTGTTCGTGCGGTCAAGTCGTTTCCAAACGATGTGAAGGCCAAAGCCCCGGCAAGAATCAACGAGAGCCTGATTTTCATTGTGACCTCTGAGAAGAAAAGGTGAACCAGGTTGCCTAGCCAACTAGCGTGCCAGGCACATCAGCCGCGCAAATGGTTAATACGCTTCGGATTAGTAGTGCGGATGCAGAAGAGGAGAATCGAGCGTTGTTCATTCGTGGGAAACAGGTTCGCGGAAGCGGTCAGCAGACCGCGCAGATGCAGCACTTCATGGTCCTTGCGCGCCCTCGGCTACGACTCACTCAGCGTGGATGGTCAGTCCCCAGATTATCGGCGGAGGCTGTGGTCCGCCGTTGGGAAAGGGTACTTGAGAGATTACAAACCCGGTCTCGCCTTCGCGAAGTACCTGATATAACCGAAGATCATCGGTATCAAAACGTTGATCTCCGGCTCGTGCGAAGAAGTCTCGGTCGTAGCCGTCAGTGGAGACAGCTGCGCGAGAGTCTACGAGCAGGTATCCGCCAACCTTCAGGTGAATCAATCCTAATTCGGGCTGCACTGGGAACTGAATTACCCGCGCCACAAGTGCATCAGTCCTGAAGAGCCGGATACCATTGGAATTTTGCCCATCTCCATTTGAAACGTATATGGTCGAGTAGTCATCGAAGCGAATCCTCTTTCCGCCTTTCCTGACCATCAGGACCGTGCCCTGCGACTCGGCATCCAGTATCGTTTCCCGCTTTTTGTAGTTAATATAGACTGTGGTGTTCTCGTCGAAATTAGCCCCTTCGACGATGAGATTGTTCCCCCTCAACTCCGCCGAGACAATTAAGGGACGAGTTTGAGGCGGGGAACCCAAAGCGCCGTCGACAAGTGTTGTGCCCGTAAAGGCAACCGCGGCGATCGCCAGGATGGTTGCGACGATCGATCTTTTTCCCACTATGCACCTCCAGAGACGGCCGGCATCTCAATTTTGTGAGCAGCCTGGATTATTTTCTATCCACCTGTTTCGTTGGATCTCAAAACAGTAACAGCAGAGTCAGCGATTGTCGCGTTGCATGAACATCCAGCGGTGACCTTCGAGATCTTCAGCGCGATACCGGCGGCCCGGCGGTCCCTCTTCCGGCTCGGAAAGGATGTTCGCGCCTGCGTCCTTCGCCCGCTTGTAGTGGTCGTCAATGTCGTCGACGTATACCAGCACACCATCAATTACCCACGGGACGCTGGACCACTTACGCGCTTGTTCGCAGTGCTCGCGATGCCGCTTTGGAGCTTCATAATCCGGGGTTGGTGTAGCCAACATTATCACGCCATCTCCGGTCTCCATTTCGCCGTGCGCAAGCCTGCCATCGCTGCCGGTCATGCGCGTGCGCTCGTGAAAGCCAAAGGCGCGCGCTAGCCACTCCAGCGCAGCGACGCCGTCCTCATAGGCGATCATCGGGATAACACCCGGCTCGCTGGACATCACGTCCCTCCTATGAACTATGCGCCAATTACTGATCCGGCGCTGTTCAATTCTGAACAATAGGGAAATAAACCTCTCGCTTATCGCATCACTCACATCTGAGCGCCACGAGCGGGTCAATGCTTGCAGCCTTGCGCGCCGGCAGATAGCCGCCAAGCATAGTCGCCGCGGTCAACAGTAACCCCGCTCCGACAAACACCAGCGGGTCGCCAGCCTTGACGCCAAACAGAAGCGATTCCGTCCACCGGCCAAGACCGTAAGCGGCCGGCAACCCAACCACCAGTCCTATCGCTGCAAGCACGACGACTTCTCGCAAGATCAGCCACGATACGATCCGTCGTGTTGCGCCCAACGCCATGCGAATTCCGATTTCGCGAGTACGTCTCGTCACGGTATAAGCCATCACGCCGTACAGCCCGACAGATGCCAACAGTGCCGCCAGCAGCGCAAAGCACATCGATAGAAATGTCAGGAACTTGTCGGCGAAGAGCGATTCACTTATTTGCCCCTCGAGAGTCTTCAGATCGAACACCGGCAGATTGGCGTCCAGGCGCTGCACTTCACGTCTCAACGACGCAGCCACCGCTCCGAGGTCCTGTCTCGTCTTTACATAAAAGGTGATATTCCCAACCGTCTTGAACTGCGAATAAGGCAGGCAGACAAAGGGTCCCACCTTGTCGCGAACTTTGGCGTGCTTGCTGTCCTTTACGACACCGACGATCTCGATATCCGGATGAACTTTATCGCCTCCGCCAAAGGCGAACCGCGCGCCGATGGGACTTCGATTCGCAAAGAAGCGGCGCGCCATCGCTTCATTGATAATCGCGACCTTTGGACTGATCGCGGTATCCGATGTTCCAAATTCGCGGCCTTGAACAAGCGGAATCCCCATCGTGGAAAAGTAGCCGGGCCCGATCCAATTTTGGCTGGCGTTCATTTCTTCATCTTCTCCCGCCTGGTATCCGTCTACGGTTATGTTGCTGCTCGAATTGGTGTCCGTGAAAGCTGGTATCACGGACTCGCTGACGGCGTCTACACCCGCCTGCGAGACGAGACTTTGGTGAAGTTGATCGAACAACGCGATGGTTTGCTGCGGCGTATATCCATTCAGTTCGGGCGCGATCGAGAACGCTACCAGATGATCGGCTCGCAGTCCGAGATCGAGCTGCTTCAGATTGTTGAGACTCCTCGCAAAGAGCCCTGCGCCGACCAGCAACACTGTAGTCAAGACAACCTGCGAAACGACCAGCCCCTTGCGAAAGCGCACCTGCGTGAGGCCGCCGGAAACGCTGGACCCTTGCTCGCGCAGAGTGCCTTCGAGGTTCAAACGCGTGGCCTTCATTGCAGGCATCACCCCGAACAGGAGTGCGGTCAGAACCGCGAGAGCAAGCGTGAACAGGAGCAGGCGGAGATCGAGACTTGCTGATAGGCCCACCGCGCCGATGCTCTCCGGGATAGCTCCGACAAGAGCGCCGATCGTCCAGGAGGCGACCAACAGCCCGACTCCTCCGCCTATCAGCGAAAGCGTGAGACTCTCGACGAGGAACTGCCGCACAAGCCGCCAGCGGCCCGCGCCCACCGCCATGCGTATGGCGATCTCTCGCTGCCGCGCCGCGCCCCTAGCCATCAGGAGATTCGCTACATTGGCGCACGCTATCAGCAGCACCAGCCCGACCATGCCCATCAGCACAAGCAGCGGCTGTTTGACACCGCGCTGAAGAACGGCCCGCCCTCTCGAACCTGTTTCCATCAGCATTGGCTTTCCAAGGAATCGTTGCTGCGTTTCGGGTGACAACCTTCCCGCCAGAGGAAGTTCCGTTTCCAGGATTTGACGATAGACGGGCGCGAAAGCCGCTTCGGCCTGACTGGGACTAAGTCCCGGCTTCAATCTGCCAATCATTGCCAACCAATAATCCTGATGATCGTTTAGCCCGTCCCAGTTCGGCGTCATCTGGGCCTTCATCGTGATTGGTATGAAGATGTCAGGCGTCTGCCCCACCTGCACTCCCGTGAAACCGGCCCGCGCTACGCCGACGACGGTCATCCCCGTGCCGTTCACGATGAGCGTCTTGTTCAGAATCCCGGAATCAGCGCCAAAGTGACGCGTCCAGTAGCCGTGACTCAGCACGACAACCTGGCCTGCGCCGGCAACCCGATCGTCGTCCTGGTTGAAGACGCGTCCCAGAGCGGGGCGAACTCCGAGCACCTCGAAATAGTTTCCGGATACGAGTTCGCCGTTGGCGCGTTCCGTCTGTCCCTCGCCTGAAACGCTCAGAGACACCGCGAACCGTGCCAGCAGCCCCGAGAAGACGTTGTTATTGTCCCGCACCTCTTTGTACAGCGGATATGAGAACGGAGCAGCGCCGTCCCCATCGCTCCATAGGCGTCCCTGTTTAGGTCCGGGCGAGCGCAACACAACCAGTTCCTTCGGGTTTTCGACGGGCAGAAGCCGCAGAAGTATCTGATCAGTCAAAGAGAAAATAGCGGTGTTCGCGCCGAGCCCGAGGGCTAGTGTCAGCACCGCTATGACTGTAAACGCGGGATTCTTTATCAGCGTTCGAATGCCGTATTTAAGATCTTGTAAGAGAGTCTCCATCATCATATTTTCGATTTCCGATTGGCGATTGCCGATTGCTTGCGGCGCGCGGCCGAAATCCGCGATGACGCCATAATTGCCACCAGTTCGTTAGCTCTTTCAACAAGGGCCCGACCTTGGCGGCCGGAAGAAGACTTCCCTCGATGATCAATTCCATCCAAAACGCGCTCTCGTCAGCTTTCCTCTACGACCCCAATTTTGGATGGAATTGATCA
>DATLWF010000018.1:0-7407 GCA_035576605.1 Blastocatellia bacterium
AACGACCTGGCTGCACATGCTGCGCGTAGTGCTGACCGGGTCGTACAAGACGCCGCGTGAGTTCAACTGGTCGGTTGGGGTTGTGCTGTTGGTGCTCACGCTGCTGCTGAGTTTCACCGGATACCTGCTGCCCGATGATCAGCTTGGATTCTGGGCGGTGACCGTTGGAACGAACATGGCTCGCGCGACTCCCGGGCTTGGACACGAAGGACCTTTCGGGGCGCAACTCGGAATGTCGCCTTACAACGATGTGCGGTTCGCGTTGCTCGGCGGGTCGATCGTTGACGCGAACGCACTGCTTCGAAGCTACATCTGGCACTGCATCGCGATCCCGACGATTGTTAGTGTGCTGCTCGCGGTGCACTTCTGGCGAGTGCGCAAGGACGGCGGGATATCGGGGCCGGCCCCGGTTCAGCTCGAGTCCGAAATGAGAGCGCCCGGCGCAAGGGCGGTGAAGAAGCAAGTCGGATGATGGCGAATTTGCGAATTTCGAATTGCGAATTTCGGATTTGAGACGATCTTCAATTCGCAATTCGAATGGAGAAGCTATGGATTGGGCACAACTGTGGACTATCGCTTCGGCGCCGGACAACGTGCCAATTGTGGCGATGCTATTTCTGGTTCCGTTCTTCATGTGGCTGGGGTTGCGCCAGGCGCGTGCGAATGACCGGCTGGTGGATCAGCTCGAAGCCGATCCCAAGCTCGCCAAGACGCATCACCGCAAGACGTGGCCATGGCAAGCTCACTGGTCGCGTGAGCTGCACGTGTGGCCGTACCTGCTCAGGATCGAGTTTCTCGCCGTCCTCATCGTCACTGTGGTACTGTTCGTCTGGTCGATCACGCTCAACGCGCCGCTCGAGGAACCTTCCAATCCGAACCTGACGATGAACCCGTCGAAGGCGCCGTGGTACTTCCTCGGGCTCCAGGAGATGCTGGTTTATTTCGATCCGTGGATCGCGGGCGTTGTGATGCCCAGCCTGATCATCGTCGGGCTGATGGCGTTCCCCTACGTTGACTCGAACCCAATGGGTGTCGGCTATTACACGTGGAAGCAGCGGAAGGTGGCAATCGGCGCGTTCGTGTGGGGCTTCCTTATGTGGATCTCGCTGATCTTCATCGGCACGTTCATAAGAGGTCCGGGCTGGGTATGGTTCTGGCCGGGTCAGACGTGGGATCACAATGTTCAGCTCTACGAGATCAACCGCGATCTGCCGGACATCTTCGGGATCACGGGGCAACCCTGGAAAGGGATTTTCGGCTTGCTCGTGGTAGGGGCCTTCTATTTGATTGCGGGCCTGTTGATTCACATTCTGATCACCTGGACCAAGTTCGAGAAGAAAATCTTTGAGCGAACCACCATGTTGCAGTACTCGGTGTTTCAGTTCTTCGCGATAACTGTGCTGGTGAGCATGCCTGTGAAGCTTTTGATCAGGCAGGTATTCCGGATCAAGTACGTGATGGTTACGCCGTGGTTCAATATATAGGAGATATGGGACCGATAGGACCGATAGGACCGATAGGACCAATAGGACCAATAGGACCGATAGGACCAATAGGACCAATAGGACCGATAGGACTCTAAGATGGCAGACACTACTCAAAGCGAGCAGCTAGAGAAGAGGGCTCCGGACACACCCGCGCTCGACCCGATTGCCGACAGTTCAATGAGCGGCGCTCTATTGATATCTTCGCTCTTGCTGGTCGTTACACTGGTGTGGTCGCTGTATGACGAGGTCGTGGGACAGCGACCATGGAAGAGCTATCAAAAGGATTTCGTCTCGAGGTACGGACAGTATCTGGAAACCGCGAAGGAGAGGCAGGGTAAGTCGGAAGCGGAAGTCAAGACCTCGCCAGAGTATAAAGAACTCGATCAGGCGTACCAGGAGGCCGCCGCCGCTGCTAAGGCCAAGACCGATCCCATCGACGCCCAGGTCAGGAGAATCGACGACAAGATTACCGCGGTAACGCCGCCTTTCCAGGACGCGCGCTCCTGGATTGTCTCCAAGACTTATCAGCTTGAAATAACCGACAGCGAGTCCGGGAAGAACAGCTTGCGCGCGGCAATTGAAAAGAAGAGACAAGAAAAGATCGACTTCAAGATGCCCAACGATGAGGGCAAAGTAGAAGAAAAGTCGATGACCTTTACCGATCTCGAGAACCTCTACAACAGCTTGAGAGATGACAAAGCTCGCCTGCTAGCCGAGCGCGTTCAGATAACTCAGCCTCGGGACGCGGCGCAGAAGAAGCGCGACGAATACATGCAGGACCACCTGGGCGGCCTGACCGAGCAGCAAGTGGCCGGCCTGCAGAATAAGGTCAAAGACTTCAAGTTCGAGATCAAGCAGATTAATGTGGGCGGCGTGGTCATCGACCGCTGCGAGTCTTGCCACGCTGGAATTCGCGAGCCGATCAAGTTAACCGCTAAGGACATGGTGCCAAAAGGGGAAGACCCAGCCGACGATCCTGCGGCCGCCGCGTTCGTCTCGCATCCAAACAAGGAGTTGTTTAAGACACACGACCCCGATCGCTTCGGCTGCTCGACCTGTCACGGAGGGAACGGGCGCGGCACCACCTCGGTTGAAAAAGCTCACGGCAGATACGAGCACTGGCTGTGGCCGCTCTATTACAACGAGAACGTGGAGGCCGGGTGCAATCAATGTCATAACCGCGATCGCGTGCTGCAAGGCGCCGACGTGCTGAATCGGGGAAAGAATCTGTTCCAGGTTCGCGGCTGTGCCGGCTGCCATCGCTACGAGGCATTCGATCGCGAAGCCGATGCTCTGAGCAACGCGCGTCAGAGCATAAAGACTCTCCAACTCGAGCGCGCCGACAGAAGCCGTGAATATTCGCAGACTACCGCCGAAGCCGGCGCAACAACAACCAGCGACGAAGACGTCCCGAAGCTTCTGAAGAAAGCAAATGACCTTCGTCAAATGATTTCGCAAGTTGACGCGCGAATCGATGAGTTTGATATTCAGGCAAAGTACCTGATGCAGGACATAAAGAAGATCGGACCGAATCTGAAAGAGATCAAGGCCAAGCTGCACAAGGACTGGATCCCGGTGTGGCTCTCTGATCCGCAAGCCTTCAGGCCCGGAACCAAGATGCCGACCTTCCGTCTCGAAGACGACGAGATCAAAGCGATCTCGGCGTTTCTCTGGCAGTCAGCGCTCGACGTGAAGCTGCCTTCTCAGGCGCAAGGCGACGCGGCTCACGGCAAGGAATTGTTCAAGACGCTCGGTTGTCTCGGCTGCCATTCTATCAATGGTCAGGCGATCGACATGGGCAATGGGATTATCGGCGGCGACTTTGCCGCGAACCTCTCGCGCGTGGGCGAAAAGGCGAACTACGATTACATCGTGCGCTGGGTGCACAATCCTCGGCAGCGGCTTGCGCCCTACTCGCCTACCTTGAAACGCGACCTCACACCGGCTGACTACAAGACAAAGAACCTCCCGTTCGTGTTTGATGACGATCATTCGAAGAGCCCGCTCGATGGGCGCGAGCTTCAGATCCAGAACATGACCGTGATGCCCAACTTCCGCCTGTCGGATCAGGACGCGCACGATATCGCGACGTTCCTGATGCTGCAGAAGCGACCCGGTATCGAGTACCAAAATGCTTCGTTCCTTGACGATGCGTCGCTCGTTTCACATGGTAAACAACTGGTGCAAAGGTACGGCTGCGCAGCGTGCCACGAGATCAAGGGATTGGAAGATGAGCAGCGAATCGGAACCGAACTGACTCTGGAAGGCAGCAAACCCATCGAGCGGCTCGACTTCGCGCTGCTGCAGCAGCCCGCAATGCAGGGAAAAGATCCGATGACCGGAGCGGACATAAAACAACGGGGCAGGGAATCGTGGTACGACCAGAAGGGCTTCTTCGAGAACAAGCTTCGAAGCCCGGGAATCTATGACCGAGGCAAGGTAAAATCGCCGGACGAGCGCCTGCGCATGCCAAACATCTATCTGCCCGACAGCGATGTTACCGCGCTTGCAACCTTCTTACTCGGCAGTGTCGAGACGAATCTTCCTGAATCGATGCGCTACAATCCGGCTGGCGGGAAGAAGTCGGTCCAGGACGGCTGGTGGATCGTTCAGAAGTACAACTGCATGGGTTGTCACAACGTGCTGGTGGGTCAGGACTCGATCTTGATGGGACTGCCGATGTATCAAAGCGCTGACGGTAAGGAACAGCTGCCCCCCCGGCTTACAAGCGAAGGCGCGAGGGTCAATCCGGATTGGTTGCTGCGCTTTTTGAAAGATCCGTCGCAAGCGACACCAGCCGAGCGGACGTCGCTTGCACAAGCGGTGAGCGGTCATGCACAGGCCGGAGGCGACGACTGGACGGAGAGTCTCGGGCTGCACGCGCAACCGGGTGTAAATCGCAACGGCGTGAGGCGATACCTGAAGGCGCGCATGCCTACGTTCAACTTCTCGCCCAACGAGCTTCAAGCGCTGGTGAACTTCTTCATGGGCGCTTCGTCTCAACCGCAGCCGTACATACCTGAACG
The DNA here is from genome assembly GCA_035576605.1 of Blastocatellia bacterium. Taxonomy (GTDB): domain Bacteria; phylum Acidobacteriota; class Blastocatellia; order UBA7656; family UBA7656; genus Onstottus_A. The sequence goes on from DATLWF010000018.1 coordinate 4,514, forward strand.
GCTCGATCCGCTGGCGGCTGACGAGCAGGGGATGGCTCGCGCGTTGTTCAGCTCGAATGCAGCGCCTTGCTTGAAGTGTCACATGACCGGCGATCCGGCTCATGATGCACGCGCGACCGCGCCAAATTTCCTGCTCGCGCCCGACCGACTGAAGCCGGCCTGGACGCGACGATGGCTGCTGGATCCGCAATTGATCAGCCCGGGAACGTCGATGCCGTCGGAGTTGTTCAAACGCGACCAGGCTCATGATCGGTGGGTTTTCAACGGCCCGACTCCGCCGGCGTTCCAGACTTACGAGAAGGACCACGTCGATTTACTCGTGCGGTATATGTTCCAAATTTCGCCGGAGGAACAGAAGCGGCTCGGCACGGGTGGCGGCGCTCCCACTGCAGCGCCGGCGGCTGCAAGCGCGGGCAATAAGACGGCGACAATCGGCAAGAGGAATCGCCGTGCGAGGGGTAGCGGACCAATCGCAGCGATTCGAGCACCGTAGGATCCTGGGAGCGCAGGCATCCCTGCCTGCCTGGTGTTTGTTATTGAAGATGCAGGCAGGGATGCCTGCGCTCCCAGAAGGCCATATTGATGATCTTTAGAATTAATTGTGACGCTGAGTTCTTACGTTCGAGTAAGAGATAAACCAACAGTCACGGAGAAAAGCAATGTTAAAGAAAATAGGAACAGTTTGCGCGATGCTCACGCTGGCGGCGGTATTGGTCGCGGTCGGCTGCAAAGGCAAGGGTAAACCAGGAGCCGAGGATAAGACGGATGGCGCCGCGAAGCCAACCTACGCGTCGAAAGGCGACGAAGGCACGATCACTGGAAAGGTCAGCTACGACGGCGCGGTACCTGAATTGAAGAAGATCGATATGAACCAGGATGCGAACTGCGTCAGCGCGGCTGGCGACAAGACCGCCGATGATCTGTTAGTCGCCGATGGCAAACTGGCCAATGTGTTTGTGTACCTGAAGGGCGGCCCGACCGACAAGTTCACCTTCCCCACGCCGTCTGATCCCGTAGTGCTGGACCAGCAGGGGTGCAGATATCACCCACGCGTGCTTGGCATTCAAACCAATCAGACGTTTAAGGTGACCAACAGCGACAAGACGACTCACAACATTCACCCCTCGCCTACGAAGAATCAAGAGTGGAACCAGATGCAGGCGCAAGGCGCTCCGGCGATTGAGAAGAAGTTCTCCAAGCCCGAGACTCTGATTCCGGTCAAGTGCAACCAGCATCCGTGGATGAAGGCTAACATCGGGGTGCTCGCGCATCCTTACTTCGCCGTGAGCGCGAAGGATGGGTCTTACACGATCAAGAACGTCCCGCCTGGAACCTACACGCTGGTCTTCTGGCACGAGACGAAGGGCGAGCAGACTCAGCAGGTAACGATCGCCGCGAAGGAGTCCAAGACTCAGGACATCACCTACAAGGCGGGAGCGACCGCGGCCGCTACATCGCTGCAAGTCGGGCCGGCGCTGGTGTTGCCTTAGGGCATCGGCGCTGTGGTTAAGAGGCTTCGATTGATTGATCACAAGAGTAAGTTAGTGACGGCGGCAGCGAACAACATCGGGCTCCACCGGCTCGCGATACTACTTTCCGGTATGACCGTCGGCTTGCTGGTGGCCGGCGCCTTGGTAACCAGCAACGAAGCAGGAGACTCGGTGCCCGATTGGCCCGTCTCCTTTGGGCGCTGGTTGATCAGCTCTAATAACTTTGTAGCGAACGTTCGGTTCGAGTACTCCCACCGCGTCATCGCAGGGGTTGTCGGACTGACGACGCTGCTCCTTGCAGTGTGGGCGCATTTCAGCGAGCGTCGACCCTGGATGAGAAAGCTGGGAGTGGTCGCGTTCGCGGGCGTGGTTGCACAAGCCGGTATCGGCGGATTGAGGGTGCTCTTTCCCGAATACAAAGCTCTAATCGCGGTGCCGCACGCGCTGGTGGCACAGAGCTTTTTCGCGGTAGTCGTCGCCTTTGCCGTATTCACTTCGCGAAGCTGGTCAGCGGCGCACGAATTGAAACCGGATGCCGCCGGTTGGCCGCTGCGCAAGTTGGTCGCGGCCACTGTTGGCGCGGTGTTGATCCAGCTTGTACTTGGAGCCGGGTTTCGCCACCAGGCTTTCGGTATCATTCCACACATCGTCGGCGCGGTTGTGGTGACGCTGCTTATCGTTTCGACGGTCGTGGTTTTGATGCGGCGTCACAAGGACGACGATTATTTGGTTCGTCCCGGCAAGGTTGCCGTCGGGCTGTTGGCACTTCAGCTCGGACTTGGCGTAGCAGCCTACCTCGCGCGGCTGGCTTCGGCGGGCAACCCGCAGCCGCTCGAGCCGATGATTTCGCTGACCGTCGCCCACCTGGTTGTAGGAGGGCTGACGCTTGCCACGATGGTTGTGCTGGCACTGAGGTGTTATCAAGTGCTTGCGCCGGAACGCGAGCAAGCGGTCGATACGGTTGGCACACGCGGGCTTCATTCATCCGCCAGAGGAGCGGCGGTATAGATACTATGGAATCACTGGCAGGACAGGTTGCGATCACCGATCGAGCGAGCTTATCGCTTGCCGATAAGCTTTCCGCTTACGCCGAGCTCACGAAGCCGCGCATTACCTTCCTGGTCGTGCTGACGGCCGCCGCCGGATTCTGCATGGGTTCCGCTTCGGGGATTGACTATGCGCGGCTGCTGAATATGTCGATTGGCATTGCGTTGCTGTCGTCGGGACTTGCGACTCTCAATCAATACATCGAGCGCGATCTGGATCGATTGATGCGACGCACGCAAGCGAGGCCGCTGCCGACCGGAAAGGTCTTGCCCGCTGAAGCAGCGTTATTTGGGATATTGCTTGCGGCTGTGGCCACGCTGTATCTGGCAGTCTTTATAAATCCGCTGTCGGCCTTGC
>DATLWF010000019.1:0-2540 GCA_035576605.1 Blastocatellia bacterium
GTTTACCCCCGCTCTTGGTGGTTGGGCTACTCAAACTAGCGGGGGTAAACCGCCCTTCCCCACGCCTAGCATGCTCAAGTGGTCGCCACCCCTACTCTTTGGCAAACGCACTCAGATGCGGTAAAAGTGATCGTCACCAGAGACGGCGCCCGCGGACGGACGCCCAAACAGGTCGGCCCGGAGGCATTCAATGAGAAAGGTCGTTTTGGCAAGCGTGCTGCTCATCCTTATCGTCCCCATGTGGTTTGTTTCGGACGCCCAGAACGCGCCGGCGATTCCCGTGGTGCTCATTTCGATTGACGGGTTAAAGCCGGACCACGTCCTCGATGCAGACAAACACGGCTTGAAGATTCCCAATCTGCGCAGGCTCGTCGCCGAAGGCGCGTACGCCACCGGAGTCACCGGTGTTCTTCCGACGGTCACCTATCCGAGCCATGCCACTATGGTGACCGGGGTTTCGCCCGCAAAACACGGCGTCATCGCCAACTCGCCCTTCGATCCTTTTAGCAAGAACCTGAACGGCTGGTATTGGTATGCTGAGGATATCCGGGTCCCCACGTTGTGGGACGCGTGTGCGAAAGCGCGCATCGGGACTGGAAGCGTCGACTGGCCGGTCACCGTCGGCGCGAACATAACTTTCAACATCGTTCAGTACTGGCGAGCCGAGAACGCCGAAGACCGCAAAGTGATTCGCGCGCTTTCGACCCCCGGTCTGTTCGCTGAAGCCGAAGGCGCGCTCGGTCCGTACACCGATGGCAATGACTACTCGGTCGCTGGTGATGTTCGCCGCGCATCTTTCAATGTTTATCTTCTCGAGAAGAAGAAACCGCGATTTCATCTTTCTTATTTCGGGGCTCTCGACGAAGAGGAGCACAAGACCGGGCCTTACAGCGCACAAACGTTTGCCGTACTCGAGCAGTTGGACGCGGTCATCGGCCAGGTTCGCGCCGCCGCTGAGAGGATCGGAGGCGGCCGCGCAATCATCTGTGTGGTGTCGGATCACGGCTTCAGGCTCACTGACAAAGAAGTCAACGTGAACTCGGCGCTTCGCGAAGCGGGGCTGATCGAGCTGAACGATCAGGGAAGGGTGAAATCCTGGCGTGCGTTCGCGTGGTACGGCGGCGGATCGGCCGGAATCATGCTTCGCGATGAAAAGGACGATGAAGCCAGACGAATCGCGGGGGATGTCTTGAACCGGCTGGCGAACGACCCATCGTCGGGGGTGACGAAAGTTGCTGATCGCGCGGCCGCTCGGCCAATGGGCGGCTTCCCGGATGCTGCCTTTGTTGTTGCGCTGCGGTCGGGGTATCGACTTGGCTCGAACCTTCAGGGACCGGTTAATAAGGCAGTCCGTCCCGGCGGGACACACGGGTACGCGCCTGATGTTCCGGAGATGAACTCTTCGTTCTTTATCGCGGGTCCCGGAATCGCAGCGGGGCGCGATCTCGGCCAGATAGATATGCGGGATATCGCCCCGACGCTTGCTGCATTGCTTGCTGTTAAGCTTGAGACAGCGGAAGGTCGCAGCCTGATGCTTCGGTGAAGGCTGGACTTCAACATCACTATAGAGCTTCAAGCAAGCGGACGTACAAGACTGGCAATCACGGCCACCAACTCAGCCGGTTCAACAGGCTTTGCTACGTGGGCCTGGTAGCCTGCTGATAGCGCTCGCATACGATCCTCTACCCTTGCGTGCGCCGTCAGGGCAATGGCAGGCTTCCATCCCTGTCGGTCTCGGGCTTCTTTTAACCTCACATTGCGTATGAGGGAGTAGCCGTCCTCACCAGGCATCCCGATATCGCTGATGATCACGTCCGGTCTTAACCACTCGATCGTTTCGTAGGCCTCGGCAGCGCTCGCAACAGTCGTAACCTGGGCTTTGCGTTCTTCTAGAATGGCTGCTAATAAGTCCCGCGCATCAGGATCATCATCAACCACAAGGACGCTTAACCCTTCAAGCGATGGTGAAGAGCCGAAGCTTCCCTGAAGCGCGGCGCTGGATGCATTTGCTTCCTCAGCATTCACGGCGAAGCGGCCTGAACCGTGAGCAATAATCACCGGCAACTGCACCGAAAAGGTTGCACCTTGCCCTTCTCCGGGGCTTTGCGCCTGCACGCTACCTCCGTGTAGGTCTACCAGTTGGCGAACGATTGCCAACCCAAGCCCAAGCCCTCCGTGTAGCCGTGTGATTGAGCTGTCGGCCTGACGAAAACGATCAAACACGTACGGCAGGAATCCCGGTGCTATCCCTTTACCGGTGTCGCTTACCGTTATAAGAACGTGAGAATCCAATTGCTCGAGCGTTACCTGTACTCGGCCTCCTTTCTGAGTGAACTTCACCGCGTTGGAGAGCAGATTCCAGATGACTTGTTGCAGACGATCAGGATCGCCGGACACCAAGCCCGCGTTTGAATCAAGCATTACCTGCAGCCGAATGTTCTTAGCCTCAGCTGCCGGCCGGATTACGTCAAGAGCAGCCTCGATGACCGGAGGAAGTTCGACCGGCATAACCGTTAGTCTGAGCTTACCGGAAATAATCC
>DATLWF010000020.1:0-15308 GCA_035576605.1 Blastocatellia bacterium
GATTGCCAGCGTGTCTGTCGCTGTGTTTAAGTAGCATTCGAAAGAGGTCCACACAGGAGGAACACTTTGAGACGAGCACTATTACTGCCGATCGTCGCGGTGCTGGCGGCGAGCAACGTGACAATCATCGAAGCACAATCATCCGGGAAATCGGCCGACGTAGAGCGCGAGGTCCGTGAGGTCTTCGACAAATGGTCGACTGCGCTCACTCGGGGCGACAAGAAGACCTATCTGGACACGTTTTGGAACTCACCCCGACTGGTGATCCGAGTAGCCAGTGGCGAGTGGCGCGGCGCTGAAGCTTACCGCAAGCGCATCGAGGCCGCGCAGCTTCCGCCTGGAAACCCCTCCGATTATCGAAAGGTCGAAGTCGTCGCGCTGGGCCCGGACGCTGCGGTGGTGACTTATGAACGTCCTGCGCCCGCTCAAGCAGATGCCGCCGCGGGCGAGGCTTTGATTTTCCGAGGGACTGTGGTCTTTACTCGCACAGCAGATGGGTGGAAGATCGCAGCCTGGCACGCGCATTCGGTTTCAGAGAAGAGCACTCAGCATTAGGGTTTTGGTCACAACCTGAAGACGGCGCTGAGTGTAAACCACTCTTCGCTCGGCGTCGCGGTCTCCTTATTCAACTACAGCGAGAACCTGGTTGGCGTTGACGGCCGCTCCTTCAGTGACCCGCACCTCGATGATGCGGCCGGACTTTGGCGACTTTATTTCGTTTTGCATCTTCATCGCTTCTACTACTACTACGCCCTGGCCCAGCGTTACTTCATCACCCGCGCCAAGCAACACTCGTACGACTCTTCCCGGCATGGGCGCGACCAGGTTTTGGCGCCCTTCGATTCCGTGCTCCGTGGTTGAGCGCCTGTGCTTGCGGTCGATGATCCGTGTTGAGAACAGATGGCCGCTTATCGTTACACGAAGCGAGTTCGGCTCGATTGCCCACACGCTAGCTTCGTAGACTCGATCGTCTGCTAGAAAGGTATACACGCCTGGTTCTGGAGAGACGACTTGGAGATCGTATTCACGCGAGCCGACCCGAGCCTGAACTCGCCCGTTGCGTTGTTCAAGCTCGATACCGGCCTGCCGACCTTGGATTTCTACTTCGTATTTCATAAAAGCAACTCCGCCAGGAGTTGAATGTTTATAGAAGCGAGTCGTTCGGCGTGGCGCACCCCAGCGGGGTGCAATGTCGGTTACGCGCTCGTCTTACCTGAGTTGATCCCGGTACATTGCACCCCGCTGGGGTGCGGCTCACGCACCGGCCCACGTTTCTATAAACATTGCACCCCTCCGCGGTGACACACAGACTTAGCCTGTGCTACTTTCTCTGCGCGACGCGGCCGTAGAGTTTCCAGCGGCTCTCTGTGATCGCAGGAGAAGTCTCTGGCCGCGAGCCGCTTGCTCTCGTATGTAAAATCGAGGCGATGATGGCGATGTCCGCAAGCGTTTTGTCTTCCTCATCGTCGCCGACCGCATTCAGCCTCGAGCTCCAAAACCGATCGATGAATCCTGTGTCGAAGTCGCCCCGACGAAACTCTTCGCTGTGAACAACCGCACGGAAAAATGGCACCGTTGTGCGGATGCCTTCGACTGAGTATTCGTTGAGAACGCGGGTAAGCCGATTTATCGCGCCCTCTCTCGTCTCGGCCCACACACACAGCTTTGCGAGAAGCGGGTCGTAGTAGATCGGCACTTCCCATCCCTGATAGCTGCCGCTGTCGTAACGCACTCCCGGGCCCGCGGGCGTCACCAGCTTTGTAATGCGTCCGGGGCTCGGCAGAAAATTATTCTCCGAATCCTCGGCATAAATGCGGCATTCGATCGCAGCGCCGCGCATTACGATATCGTCCTGCGAGAAAGACAATTTCTCTCCCGCGGCGACTCTGATCTGTTCCTGAACCAGGTCGCGTCCGGTCACCAGCTCGGTCACCGGATGCTCGACCTGAAGCCGGGTATTCATCTCTAGGAAGTAGAAGTTGCGCTCGCGGTCGACGAGAAACTCAATTGTGCCGGCGTTCTGGTAGCCCGCTGCGCGCGCGACGGTAACGGCGGCTTCTCCCATGCGCCGTCGCAGTTCAACGTCGACGATTGGCGACGGGCATTCCTCGAGCACCTTCTGGTGACGCCGTTGAAGCGAGCATTCGCGCTCGCCGAGGTAGACGATATTTCCGAAGCGATCGCCGATCAGTTGAATTTCGATATGTCGTGGTGAATCGATGTATTTCTCTATATAGACAGAAGCATCGCCGAAGCTCGACGCAGCTTCTGAACTCGCAAGAGAGAACGCGCTCGCAATCTCTTCCCGCGAATTGACGAGCCGCAGGCCTTTCCCACCGCCGCCCGAAGCGGCTTTCAGCATGACCGGATATCCAATTTCACCAGCAGCTCGCTCGGCATGTTGGACTGACTCAAGCGCCGAGACTGTTCCTGGCACGACTGGAGCTCCTGCCGCCTGAGCGGTTCGCCTCGCACTCGTCTTTGAGCCCATCACCTTCATCGCCGAAGCAGGCGGGCCTACCAGCACCAGGCCGGATCGTTCGACCGCTTCGGCGAACTCGGCATTCTCGGAGAGGAAGCCGTAGCCCGGATGGATCGCTTCGGCGCCTGACTTCTTAGCCGCGCCGATGATCTTGTCGATGACCAGGTAGCTTTCATTGGAAGGGGAAGGGCCAATGTGTATCGCCTGGTCGGCGACGCGGACGTGCAGCGACGCGCGATCGGCGTCGGAATAGACCGCGACCGGCGAAATGCCCATCTCGCGACACGCACGCGCAACTCGCACCGCGATCTCTCCGCGATTGGCGATCAGGAGTTTTTTGAACATGAGCGAAGCAAAGTCTAAACGAAAAAGGCAAAAGTGAACATGTCACTTTTGCCTTTCTCGATTACGTTTCTGTCGTAGCTGGTCAGCGGAGCTGCTGAACGATTGTCTGCTTCTTGACTTCAGAGTTGGTGAAGAATATCCCATCTCGCATTATGATGTCGTCGTCGGTGCCCAGGATCCCATCGGGTCCCGCCGAACGCAATTCGAAGCTACTGAACGGTATTCGATTGGTTTCCCCGATCGTGCGATCGGCGGTCGCGACAGGTGTGGTCTGATATTTGACGGTTTGGTCCCAGTAGTCCACTGGAAGCGACTCGCCAGTGGCCCTCTTGAACTCCTGGGAATCCTTCGGATAGGAACCGAAACCTATAGTCCGTTTGTACTCTTCAAGCGAGTTTGCGAGGTGATACATAGCCGATTGTGTGGCCGCAATCTGTCGAGTTTTGTAATTCTCCAGAGCCTGCGGGATATGAGCTATGCCATAAGAAGCCAATCCCGCGCTGGCCATCAAAGTAAGCGCGAGCGTCGCCACGGCAGTTCTGTAACCGCCGTACCATTCGGGATCATTCCTGGCCAGCCGGACTGCACGCCACGCCGACCAGATCACCAGAACCGCGGCAAAGGCCAGCCACTTGGTCGCGACGAGCGCCGACACTACTACCAGCGCCAACAGGGCGACCGAGGTCATAGCCGGTCCCAGACGCTGAACCTTTATTGGAGTTTCGTCGAGCGGCTCGCCAACGAATCGCGCGCCGCAGCCGCATTCCTGAGTGCTGCGAAAGAGGTTTTCTCCGCAACAAGGGCAAAGCATTGCCTGGGTGCTCCTGGCCTGCTCATGAGTTCCAAGTTTTGCGCTCACGGTAGTCTCTTCCTTTACCCAGAACCGAATCTCAGTTCTGAACGGAGTAATTGGCCCGCACTAAGTTCTCTTCGTGCGCTTCTTCTCGCTTGATTCGAGCTGCCTCGACCGCGGCGCGGTCGGGCCCCCTCATCTCGCGCCAGGTGTGATACACCCTGTGCACGACGGTCCAGTGCGAGAGCACTGCAAGCACCCACAAAACCTGCGGCATCTTATGCAGGAACGGATTGGTTGCCGGCCCTATCTGAGTGAGCGAGCCGATGATCAGGAGCACCACTCGTTCGGGCCGCTCGAGGAAGCCCACCTTGCAGGCTATTTCGAGCGACTCAGCGCGGGCGCGCGAATAACTGATCATCACCGATCCGACAAGCGCCAAGCCCGTCAGCGCGACTAGCAGCGTCGAATGTGCCGCCGTGTCGCGCGCATAAAACACCATGATCCCGACATAAACGATCACGTCGGAATAACGGTCTATTACTGAATCAAAGAACGCGCCGAACCTGGTGACTCGCCCTCGAAGACGGGCCACCTGTCCGTCCAACATGTCAAACAGATTGGCAAGGATCATCAATGACCCCGCCGTAAAAAAACTGCCGTAGCCGTAAAGCACGCCGCAGCCGATGTTGATCAACAATCCAATGAAGGTGAGCGCGTTGGGATTTATCCGGCTGCGACCCAGGCCGCGCACGATCGCGTTTATGATCCGCTGGCCACCGGCCCCGATCGCTTCACTTATCATTGCAGGGCCTCCCCACCGCGGCGCGCGCCCACAACCGGCGAAGGCCTACTATTGCAAACGCGCGATGCCATTGTCAACCTGCGTTGTGAGTGAGAATTTTCATCAGATGCGACGATCACAAGCGCTCAAAGGTCGTGCTTACTGGTCTTCAGAATCGTGAATGGTCGTGAGCTTGATTATCTCGAATCGGCGTTTCCCGTTGGGTGTAATGATCTCTACTTCATCTCCCTCGCTCCGCCCCATTAGCCCGCGCCCAACCGGTGAAGACGTGGAAATCTTGCTATGCGCGATATCTGCGTCCTCAGACATAACCAGCTTGTAGGTCACTTGGTCGCCGGTATCAACATCATAGAGCTCTACGGTCGAACCATACCCAACTCGGTCGTGCGGCAGCCGTGAAATGTCAATCATCGACAAATCCGCGAGGCGTTTCCGCAGGTTGCCGATCCGCGCGCGCACAATGTCCTGGCGGTTGCGCGCGGCCGTATACTCGGCGTTCTCGGACAAATCGCCCATTGCCACGGCTATCTTCAGGTCTTGCGGGATCTCGTTCCTGAGTTCCGATTCGAGCTGCCGCAACTCATCCTGGATCTTCTGTTTGGTTTCGTCTGACATGATGTTCGTCCGGTAAGTTTATATCGCAGTGGAGTTACTAAACAAGAGCAAGACCTACGAAGCGGGCGGGATTTTCCTGGCTTGATTCTCGAATCCGGACGACGTGCTGTTTGTTGGAAGGGTTGCTGGCGCCGAATTGAGGTGGAACTATCCGCCGCCGTTCTTGCGGAGTTCGAGCAGAACCTGCTTGGCGACTGCCTTCAGGGTGTCGAACACGCCGACGCCACGATTAGCCACGCCTTCGAACACAGGTTCGCCCTTGCGGTTAAGCTCGGCGGTGAGGTCTGAAGCGGAAACGACGTTGGGCAAGTCCCGCTTATTGAGCTGAAGCACGTAAGGAACCTTCATAAGATCATAGCCGTGCTGTTTGAGGTTTAATTCCAGGTTGAATATCGCTTCGATGTTTGCGTCCATGCGTTCGCGTTGCGAGTCGGCTACAAAGACCATTCCGTCGACGCCCTTCAAAATGAGTTTGCGGCTCGCGTCGTAAAAGACCTGACCGGGTACTGTGTACAAGTGAAACCGTGTCTTAAAACCGCGCACGGTGCCGAGGTCAAGCGGTAGAAAATCGAAAAACAATGTGCGGTCGGTTTCAGTCGCAAGGCTGATGAGTTTGCCCTTAGACTGCGCGGCCGTGGAGTCGTAGATGTACTGCAGGTTGGTGGTCTTGCCGCCCAGACCGGGGCCGTAATAAACAATCTTGCAGTTGATTTCGCGCGACGCGTAGTTGATGAAGGTCAATGCTCGTATCCCTTTGTTTATCGCTGCGCCGGGGAGGTTGCAACCTCCTCCCGGTCGATCTCGCACTACAGGGGCCAACTAGTTGAACAGCGCGTCGATGTCCTCTTCGGTTATCTCGGCAAACGGCGAATCGAGCGAGATTCCCATATCACGCTCGCGGTCTACCTTGGTGTCGATTACCTCGAAAATCGAATTCATCTCTGCGGTTGCGCGCTTGACTCGCAGCCGCACGAGACCAAGACTCGAACGCTCATCGAAAATAATAACCAGTATCACTCGCGTGGCGACTATCGAAATGTGAAGGTTGTCGCGCTCACCCTCGTGGGAGAGAACCGGAAAGCCGCGCTCGCCGATCAGGTGAGCCAGTCCGTCAGTAGCGGCGACGTTGCCAGCCGTCAGACTCGCCAGGCTGGTCGTGTCCAGGTTGAGCATTTCTCCGTGCGCGGCGATCTGCTGGCCGTTCTTATCGACCAGAAAAACGAACTTGGCGTTCGCGTCGGCGCACAGGCGGGTGATTACACGCTTGAGCTGCTCGTACTCCTGTTCATACAGTACAACCGGAGTCGCCATCCCTTCTCCTCGGTGATAGACCGGCATTCGAGCCGTGCCAGATTAGATGCGAAGTTTCCGCTACGGAACTGTTTCAAAAAAGTCCAGAGTCCGGCACCGTACATTGGGGAGGGGCAGGTTTGGGGTATGGTTCTTATAGCACGGCGTCCAAACCAAGACAATACTTTTCCTTGGTGCCCTGGCGATCCCCACTTACGGCCTCATAACGTAGAGTTTATTGGTATGTGTGATGCTTACTTAATTCCCGTACCTCTTTCATGTCAACAAGAGGCGTTCTATACTGACTAGGAATCTGATGAGGCTCGGTCCGATGGTAGAATGAGCTTAAACAAGACACGGTAGAGCAATTATGGCCAATTGACGGAGAATCTATGGAATCTAAGTTCGCGAAACACGTCAACCGCGACGAAATCGTCTCGATAGTCTGCGACCTCGTTCGGCAAAATACCGTCAACCCTCCGGGCAACGAGTATCTCTGCAAAGAGATCGTCTCTCGCTGCATTCAATCGCTCGGGATGGAAGTCTCTTACTACGAAAAAGAACCAGGCCGAACCAATGTCGTTGGGCGAATCGGAAGCGGCAGCAAGTCAATCGGATTTGTCTCGCACATGGACGTCGTGCCGCCCGGCGAGCTCGAACAATGGAACACGCCGCCGTTCGAGCCCACAATCACGGAAGGCCGCATCTACGGACGCGGAACCCTCGATGACAAAGGCTCGTTCGCCTGCGCGTACTCGGCTTGCAAGGCGTTCCTGGCAGAGCACCCGACCTTCGACGGCACGATTTATCTGATAGCCGCGGCCGATGAAGAGGTGGGATCCGAGCTGGGCATCATCTATCTGGTCGAAGAGTGCGGTCTGAAGTTCGACGTCGCGATCATACCTGATGGCGGAAGAATGGATGTTTCAATCTACGGCGAGAAGGGAATACTTTGGATCGAACTCGAAAGCCGCGGTATTCAAGCGCACGGCTCGACTCCCGAGCTTGGACGCAACGCGATAGTGCCGCTGGCGGAAGCGATCGCCGAGATCAAGACACTCGATCTTGGCGCCAGCTACGATCACGCGTTCGACGGCTGGACGATGAACGTTGGGACGATCCAAGGTGGCTCGTCTACAAACACGGTGCCGGCGATGGCGCGGGCGACGATCGATTTCCGGCTCCCTGCCGGCATCAGTACGCAACAGGTGCTTGCCAAAATCGACGAGAGAATATCAGCGGCGCACGGCCGTTCTCCTGATGCAGATGTTCGCGTGAAAGTGCTGCACGAGACCGAGCCGCACCTTTCGGACAAGAACTCGATCATCATTCGCAGCTTCGACCAGGCCGCTCGCCGATTGAATCTGCCGATGAAATACGAGACGTTTGGCGGGAACACAGTTGCGAAGAATCTCTATTTCGCTGGGATCACTTCGGTTGTGCATTATCCGGGCGACGACAAGCTGGCTCACGTTCCGAACGAGTACGTGATCATCGATGAGCTGGTGCTGGGTTCGGTGCTTTATGCTGAAACACTTGAGGCTTACTTTTTTGCCTAACCATGTAGGGTCGGCCCTCCGGGGCTGTCCAAGAACGACAGGTAAGCTGCTCGATACGCTGGGGCTGCCACCGAGGGCCGCTCCTGGATTTATCCATGTCGCATCGATATTTCGTGCAGTCTCCGCGTTCGTGTTACTCATCGCAGCATTTGGCCATCAAGCCAGCGCACAAAATCTGCAAACGAGCGCCAACGGTATTCGTGCTGCAATGGATGCGCGCGATTTCGAACGAGCGGAAGCCTTAGCGCGGGAGCTTCGAACGACCGATGCCGCGGGCTTCACTCGTAACAACTATGATTATCTTCTGGCGAGACTCCTCGAGCGGCGCGGCGCGCGAAGCGAAGCATCGGCACTATATCTCGGGCTCTTAGACCGTGGCTCGATACTCACTCAGTATGCGCTGTGGCATCTTGCGCTGCTTGCCAGGGACGCCGGTGACCTCGCCCTCGAACGGCAATACATCACGCGCTTGCTGGTTAGCTATCCAGCTTCCACTCTTGCGTCGCGTGCTCGCGAACGTCTGATCGACAGTCACTTCGAGAGTCGAGACTACCGCGCAACGATCGCGCTGCTCAAACCGATTGCTTCAGCGAGCGGTGTAAAGGGTCGAAGCGCGATGGCCCGGCTCGGCGAAGCTTACTCGAAGACTGGACAACCAGAACCCGCTCGGGCGGTCTTCAATCAACTTATCGGCGCGTCGCGCGACGATTACGCATTGGCGGCGGCGATCGGGTTGGACGGGCTCGATCGGGCGGCCAGGACGAAGCCGAGCGAATTCGACGCGTTGCGGCGCGCGCGAATTTACTTGTTCAACCGCCATTGGCCGGAAGCGCGCGCCCACCTCCTGGACATAGTGGACCGGTTCCCCGAAAGCCCGAACCGCTCGGAGGTGCTCTATCAGGCCGGCTTCACTCTTTTCCGCGAATACAACTACGACGCGGCGATTAAGTGGTTCGAGCGCGCGCACTCTGAGTTTCCAGACAAGAAGGACGGAGAACAGGGCTACTACTATGTTGGCTCTTCTTTGCAGCAAGCTCATCTCTACGAAGAAGCCGCTCGCCGGTACGTCGATTTCATCAGGGTCTATCCCTCAAGCGAACTGCTCGAGGGCGCATATCGCAACGTTGTGGACTGCTTCCGCTACGCAGGGAACTTTGAGGAGGCGATCGAGTGGTCGCGGCGCATAGTGCAGAAGTATGCCGGCCAGCCGCTGGCTGCTGTCGGGTTGTACAACGAAGCGAAGATCCAACTAACGAGAGGGAACTACGACGCGGCGCTTCAGCTACTCACGCGAGTGGCTGCCCTGCCGGTGACCGCTAAAGTAATCAGCGCGCCGATTCGCGGAGAGGCCGCATTCTTGCGGATCTTCACGCTCGAGAAGCTTGGCCGAATCGCTGAGGCGGCCCGCGCGTACCTCGCAACACCGGACGAGCGCGACAACTACTTCGGCTACCGCGCGACCGAGCGGCTGCGAGCCCTGCTTGAGACCGACGAAGGGCGCCGGGCCATCGAGCCGATGGCCCGCGAATACCGAACCCAGGCGCGAACCGCGGTGGAAGCAGGACGCTACGGCGAAGCAAAGGATGCCGCGAATCAGGCGCTACGCCTGATTGAAGATGACGGTGCGAGAACGGAACTGCTCGGTATACTGCGAAAGTGTTATGCACGGTTGCCGGCATATGAGGCGGCGTCACGCTATCGTTTGATCCCGGTCGGGCGCGAGGTAGTCCGATCGCCGAAGGCCAACGAAAGCGAAGCTTCTCATCAAGGGCTCGCGGCGGAGTTCATGTTCCTTGGGCTCTATGACGAAGGCGCAACTGAACTTGCGGATGCCGGAATAGGAGCAAGCCAGGCGGCCGGCCATTACACGACGCGAGCGGCGTCGATGCCTCAATCGAACGGCGACGCTGGTTACTCGATGGCGGTCTATAGCAATCGGGGAGATCAGGCCTATCGCGCGATCGCGTTCGGTGAGTCGGCGGCCAAAGCGATTCCTCAGGATTTTCAGCTCGAGCTTATGCCCCGCGACCTGGTCGAGCTGATCTATCCTGCTCCGTATCGCGATGCGTTCGATCGCTATTCGCCGCCTGCGGGCGTTGATCCGAGACTGGTGCTCTCGCTCGCTCGCCAGGAGAGCCGTTTCAACCCGTCGGTGAAGAGCGGCGCCTCCGCCAGGGGACTCTTGCAGTTCATTCCCGAAACCGCTCAGACGCTAGCGAACGAAGAAGGAATGAAGAGCTTCGAGCTTGACGACGTGTATATGCCTGAAGTCGCAGTAAGGCTTGCGGTTCGCTACGTCGCCGATCTGCTGAAGCTCTTTCCAAATAATCCTCACGCCGTTCTGGCGGCATACAACACCGGCGAGAAGAACGTCGAGCGATGGATCGCTCGCGCGCGATCGAGCGATGTCGATCGGCTGGTGACTGAAATCGCGATCCCGGAAACCAAGGACTACGTCGCCAAGGTTATGAACAGCTACCGGGCATACTCGCTGCTTTACACTCAGGACCTCAAACCGCGCACGCGATAAAACGTCCGTAGTCCGTAGTCCGTAGCCAGTTGTTGTACCGAAAAACGACTACGGACTACGGACCACGGACTACGCACTCGGGAGCTACTAACCTTTTCCTGCCGTCATGTCTCTATATTGATGAGGGCGTAAACCTGGAGAGAGAGGATGGCGAAGCTGGACGCCGATCCGCCGGATGAAGTGCTGGTGGTAGCGGCAATACTCGGCGACCTCGATGCGTTTGACGAGATTGCGTCGCGGTATCGCGCAGCGGTCGTGCGGACGGCCCAGGCAATTGTTGGCCGGGAAGACGCGGAAGACGTCGCCCAGGACGCGCTGCTGCTTGCGTTCAAGGCGCTCCCTTCAATCGAAGAACCGCCCAAGTTCGCAGCATGGCTTTCGGCCATAACGCGTCATCGGGCGCTTCGCTTCAGCAAGCGCGAGCGTTCTCATCAGGCTGGACGAATCGATCTGGATGAGTTTCTTCTCGAACAGGTTCAGTCGCTTGCGCATCCGCTGGTCGCAAGGCCTGAGGGAGACGATGACTTGAGGCTGGCTCTGGAAAACGTTCCTGCGGATTATGCGCTCGTCCTGCGATTACGTTTCTTCGACGAGATGCCGCTCAAGCGAATAGGCGCCTTCTTAGGCGCACCGCTTTCGACCGTTAAGTGGCGAATTCATCGCGGCAAGCAATTGCTTCGCGAACAGATTGAACTCTTGAGACAACGAGGTGAGAAATGGAAAGAGATAGAGAAATAGCAAAACTGATCAACGTGCTGCGACGCATTTCGCGAGCAGCCAGCCACGCGACCTGGAGTCGCGACGCGGATGCCGCTCGCTTCTGCGCGCTTCAGTACAACAAGGTGCTCGCGCGCGTGAGCGAACTCGAACCGTCTGCGGCGCCGCTGTTCACAGCGCTTCCGGAAAGCGCGTCGGCAGATGTGACGAGAATGGCTGCCCACGAGCTTGTGGCTTATTTCGAGGACGAGGCCGCTCCGACCGTATCCGCCGGGGTGCGGGTACGGGTGCACGGTTGCGGCGGGCGACGCGCGTGGGGTGGCCGGGTGAGAGTCGGCTCGTGCTGGTAAGAGGTGACTTATGGAAAGAGAAAAAGAAATAGCGAAGTTAGTGAACGTGTTGCGCCGGACTTCGCGCATGGCGTTGCAGTCTGAGTGGACGGGAGGCAGCCAGGATGTTGCCGCGTTCTGTATCGATCAGTACAACCGCGTGCTTGCGCGTCTGAAAGAAATCGACCCCGGCGTCGGAGCGGTGTTCGATCCGCTTGCTCCTGGAAGCTCGCTGACGGTTGCCGCGATGGCTTGCCGTCAACTGGCGGCTTATTACGAAGACGAAGTCGGCCACTCTGGAGGATCGGGCGATTGGAAAGGCGTGTGGGGTGATCCGCGATATGGGATGTGGGTCGACAAACGCGCGTTCAAGGAGTTCTGGAGCAAGTCGGCTCGCGAAGTTGAAGACCTGGGCGAGTTCATTCGCGAAAGCATCGACGAATGGGTTAACCAACGCAAGGGTCGCGGCAGACCTGAAGAAAGCGGCAAGCGCACAACGACCCCCATCGATCCCGAAGACACCAAGCCGCAGTGAGAAACGCGCGAGAGAGACACCGCGCCAGTGGCTTTCTTAACTAGCCGCAGGTAACCGACTTTACGATGTGGTATCCGCGCAAAATCCGTTTTGATCAGTCTCATCTGTGGTCTATGCGGCACCGGCAGGGCGATTCTTCCGGACGCAATAGACCACGGATTGAACTGATTCGACGGATTTGGCACGGATTTCTTAGGGACTGATCCCTGCGCGAAATGCCCGTGAACAAGTCACCAGGAGCTATCACCGGCTCCGGCGGTGCACCGGTCATCGCCGGTGAAGCGACCCTTATCGTTTATTTGCCTCCCAACCCTCCGTCGAGCTTCTTACGTTTTCCAAATGGTTTTTTTTACTTTTCCGCTGACCCATCGTCTACCTAGATGATAATAATTCTCAAGTCATAATTAACCGCAGTGAGATGGCAAGCCGCAACGGCAGAGAAGTGGACGGTTGGTGCTCGGAATTCGAGAGGCTCTGCCGTTCGAGTTCAGAGTACCGGCTTTAGCCGGCCACGAGCCGACGCTTTAGGTCAAAGTCCCGAGTTGACTTTGGGATTCGCATAGGGCCGGCTAAAGCCGGTACTCTGAACTCGTATCAGCCGGCTAAAGCCGGTACTCTGAACTCCGGTACCCTGAACCCCCGGTACTCTGAACTCGCACAATCCGTTTGCGCTTGTTAATAATCCTTTCCGGGAGGCGTTTTATGGCTGGAGACGAAGTGAAGGAGGAAAGAGTGCAAGCCGTTAAACACCTTAGAGCAGTACCCAGTCCTCCCGATGAGCTCGAACTTCTTTATCGAGAACACCACGACCACGTTTTCCGGGCCGCCTACCGCGTAACCGGCAGCGTCGTGGATGCCGAGGACGTTCTTCAAACCGTTTTTCTCCGACTCGTGCGGCGCAAAGAGAAAGTCGATCTGGCGCCTAGCCCAGGCAGCTATCTCCATCGCGCCGCTGTTAACGCCTCGCTTGATTTGTTGCGCGGCCGGACCCGCTCGCGCTCGGTGTCTATTGAAGAGGTCACGTTTAGTGCGCCTCACAGCTCCGAGCCAAGTCCGGAAACGCAATACGTCGATCGGGAGCTTCAAAATCAAATCAGGCGGTCCATTGCGACGCTTGGCCCAAAGGCTGCCGAGATCGTTGTGCTCAAGTACTTTGAAGGGCACAGCAATCTCGAAATTGCCGAGATGCTCGGCACGTCTCAGATGGTAATCGGCGTGCTGTTGCATCGTGCCCGGGCCAGGCTTCGTAAAGAAATCGCCAAGTTCCTGGAGGGACATCATGAAGCGGAGTAATAAAGAACTAAACGACATACTTGACCGGGCCACGGCCGGGATCCGCAGCGAGCGGGTGGATCAGTCTGTGGTCGAGAGCGCAGCGGAGCGCGTGAGGGCGAAGCTGTCTAACGAGCACGCGACGGCCAGCGCGCCCGCTGCGCACGTCGAACATATTCGGAACTGCGACGACTTCCAGACGCTCATACCAGAGTACCTGAGCGGGAATTTGTCGCCGGCCCGCTCGCTTCTGTTTGAAGACCACACACACGAATGCATCCCGTGCCGCAAGGCGCTCAAGGAAGCGCGATACGGCGTGACGGCAGTTCCAATCCGGCCAGGCGCGTCGAAGATTCCAGCTTCGCGACGCACGGTTGTGAGATGGGCGATCGCCGCTACGATCATAATCGGGATCGGCGTTCTATCGTTGACCTACGAGCGCTTCTTTAACGCGGGCGGCGACGCATTTCACATGGTCGTGCACGCAATGGACGGCCAGGCCTATCTCGTATCCGATGCCAATACCGAAGGGCTAAAGGTCGGCCAGGAGATCAAGGCCGGCGACAAGGTGCGCACTTCAAGAGACGCCGGCGCCGTAGTGAAGCTGCCTGACGGCTCGATGATCGAGATGCGAGAGCGTTCTGAATTCTCGGTGACGGACGGCGCGCAGGGAACGACCATTCATCTGGATCGCGGCAACATCATCGTGCAAGCCGCGAAGCAGACGCGGCAGCGTCACCTCTACGTTCAGACTGACGACTGTACGGTATCGGTGATCGGCACGGTCTTCTCGGTGAACAACGGGACCAAGGGCTCGCGGGTGTCCGTAGTCCAGGGCGAAGTCCACGTCGAACACGGCGGCAAACAGGATGTGCTACATCCGGGCGATCAGGTCGCGACTACGGAGAGTATTGAACGAGTGCCCGTGAAAGACGAGATTGCCTGGAGCCGCGACGCCGCAAGCTACAAGCAGATGCTCGCCGAAGTAGCCGCGCTACGCAAAGAGATCGACGAGCGAGTGGCTCGGCCCGGCGTGCGCTATTCAACTCGCTTGCTCGATATGACGCCGGACGACACGGTCTTTTATGTCGCGATTCCGAACCTGACCGAGACGCTGGCCGAGTCGAACAAGATCATTCAGGAGAGATTAGCTCAGAACCCTGAACTCAGTCAGTGGTGGGGCAAAGAGCAGGCTTCGTCGCGAGGCAACCAGGAATGGGACAAGGTCGTCTCGAAGATTGCTGAGTTCGGTGAGCAAATCGGGGATGAGATAGTCGTGACCGCACAGCTTGCCAGGACTGGCAAAGGTGATCCCGATGGCCCGCTTGTCCTGACGACGCTGAAGAATCCGGGCTCATTCCGCTCATATGTCGAAGGTCAATTGTCGACGCTGAGCGCGAACTCGAAGAAGGCTCCGGGCATTCGGTTTGTCGATGATCCGATGAGCGAAATGAAAACGGCGACAGCCGGCACGCCAAGTGATCTGTACGTTTGGATCAACGGCGACGTGCTCGCTGCCTCGCCTAAGATCGAGTTTCTGCAACGCGTGGAAGCAAGCGCGAAAACAGCGAGCGCCGGTCAGTACGTGGAAGGTTCATTTCGCTCGCGAATCGCCGACATATATCGGGACGGGGCGGGTTTCATTATCGCCGCCGATCTGCAGAGGTTCATCGCTCAGTCGAAAGGCGAAGACGTTAAGACAAACGCAGCGCTGGATCGATTGGGCATCACGAACTTGAAGTACTTCATCGCCGAGATGAAGGAAGATCAAGGCAAGTCGTTCAATCGCGCGACGCTGAGCTTCAGCGACACGAGCCACGGAATGGCGTCGTGGCTGGCGGCGCCCGGGCCGATGGGAGCTCTGGAGTTCATCTCGCCCGACGCGAACGTCGTAGCTGCATTCGTAGTGAAAGAGCCTGTTGCTCTGGTGGACGATCTGATGAGCGCGCTGAATGCTGTTGATCCGAAGTTCAGCGAGCACCTCGGCGAATTCCAGAACGAGACGGGGCTGAATATTCGAGACGACTTCGCCAAAC
>DATLWF010000021.1:0-2210 GCA_035576605.1 Blastocatellia bacterium
CACAGTCCGCTGGCAGCACGCCGCTTGCGCCCAAACTCGAAAACGCCGTTGCGGTGATGACTTTTTCGAACATCACCGGAGAGCCCGCCGATGAATGGATTGGATCGGGGATCGCCGAGACGGTGACATCCGATCTCAAGAAGGTCCGCGGCCTGTCGGTCATCGGCCGCGAGCGCACGTTCGAGGTGCTCAAGGATCTGGCAACCGGACAGCTCAGCGACTTCGACGAGACGGTCGCGATCGACATCGGGCGGAGGCTTGCCGCGTCGTGGATCCTCGGCGGCGGCTACCAGCGCATCGGCGAGATGATCCGCATCACCGCTCGGGTCATAGACGTCAACACCGGCGAGGTCGTCAGGACCGTTAAGATCGACGGAAATATCAAAGAGATTTTCGACCTGCAGGACAAGATAGTCTACGAGCTGAGCCAGGGCCTGAACCTCGAGCTCGGCACCTCCGAGATCACCGAGATCGAAGCCGACGAGACGCAGTCGGTCGAAGCCTACGAGAGCTTTTCCCGCGGCATGATCAACCTGCGCACGGGCAGCCGCGATTCGCTCGACCGCGCGATTCACTACTTTGAGAAAGCGGCCGAGATGGACCCGAACTACGCCGGGGCGTGGGCGGCGCTGAGCGCGGCTTACGATCTGAAGGGCGGATTCCTGAGCATCCCCGAGTTGTCGCACAAGGCTGTCGAGTTTGCGAAGACGGCAATCAAGCTGAACCCCCGGCTCTCGCACGCGCATCAATTTCTCGGAGGCGCCTACAATACGCTTGGGCGCTACGATGAGGCTATTGCGGAGATGAACGAGGCGGTGAGACTCGAGCCGAACAACGCCGGCGCTCATGGGTCGCTCGCTCGCGCTTATTGGGTCGGCAAGGGGATGATCGAGGAAGCGATCGTCGAGCTGGAGCACGCAGTGTCGATCAATCCTCAAGCGGGTTACTCGTATCTTCAACTTGTTTTCTTGCACACGCTGATCGGCAACTACACTCGCGCAGAAGCGGCCGCCAAACATGCAATCGAGCTACAGGAGAAGTACATCTCGGGCAAAGAGGGGCTTCAAGTTGTAGGAGCGCACACACGGCTTGGCTACTGTTACTATCGCCAGGGCCGCTACGACGAAGCTATTCAGGAATACGAACGCGAGTTGGAGTTTCTTAAGTCGAGCGACCACGCGTTGCGCGATCGCTCGTTGACTGAGCTTGAACAGAAGCTTGGCGCCGCTTATTTGAGAAAAGGCATGACCGAAGAAGCCGAGCAGCACTTCAAGAGCGCGGTCAAGCGGTTCGAGCAGCGGTTAGGAAAAGGCAGCGACGATCCGTTCACGAAGTACTACATTGCTTGTTTGTACGCACTTAAAGGCGACGCCGACAAGGCTCTTAAGTATCTCGGCGAAGCGCTTGGCCCGCTGCGAGCGATCAACACACTTCGGGCGAAGGGCGACCCTGATTTTGAGAACGTCCGCCAGGATTCGCGGTTCCGTGAGTTGATTGGAGAGCCGACTCCAAAAGAATCAATGAATGAAAGCGCTCCATAAAGATTGTTGCCGAGCCCGCGTATCAGGATCTGTTAGACGCCCCAAAGTTAGACATCTTAACCAGCAACGAACCTGCGGAGATTCGAACGTGCCAGATGACCAAACCAACATTCCCAACGTCGCGGAGATATTGGCTGGGGTGCTGCGAAGCATTGAACCCAATCTTCAACCATTCCTTCTCGCGAAGCTCGAGAGACTCGCCGCTCAGCGGTATCGAACCTGGGCCAATGATCACCCCGATCCGGCCGCGAAAGAAGGTCTTCTCGCTTGCGCGGATCGCGAAGATGAAATAGCAAGGCGCGTGGAATCGCTTGAACCAAACGTTTCAGCTATCCAAGGCAAGCTTCTGGCGGATCATCCTGAGTTGTTGGATTTGAATCGCACCCTGTTCGAAGGCCGGCCGCTCAAGGTTCAGTTCGCGATGCAGGCCGATGGCGAGCGAGCTGGAGCGGCGGCTTGGAAAGCATACGCGGCAGCCGCATCCGATCCATCCGTTCGGGAATTGCTGCAAAGTTGCAGCCCTTTGGAACAAGCAAACGCCGACTTCCTTCAGACTCTACTGTGATCTTAACCTGATTGATAAAGCCTAAACCAAAAAGCCAAGTTCCTGCGTTGTGAAGTTCGCGATGTTCGGGAAAACGGTCCCCTTATCCGTAATCGCCAGTCCAA
>DATLWF010000022.1:0-11653 GCA_035576605.1 Blastocatellia bacterium
TAGGACTTCTTCTCACCGGAATCCCACCAACGCAGAGGCAGTGTGATAGCTCCGCGAATTACACCCACGGAAGTCTTCTACCGGAGTCGTATCCCGGGGGATTGGCACAACTCCGTAGGAGTGTCCTTTCGATAGCACCACGATGCCCGGTGATTCGCGGAACTCGTAGGAGTGACCTCTCGAGAGCACCGCGATGCTCAGTGATTCCGTCACTCCGTAGGAGTGACCTGTCTGCTCGAGGCGCGCGCGAATGGCCGTCGGGGAGCAGGTTACTCCTACGGAGTAACGCTGGAGTTTGGACATTCCACTTGGCAACCTTCAACAACGCAACAGAGGATAACCGCGTAGCGGTGTCTTATCGATAGCTTGCGGGATTGGCGATGCACGTGGGCCGCGTAGCGGTTACCTATGTTTCTGCGGAATCGATTTACAAGGTCAATAGGTAACCGCTACGCGGCCCGGAGAGCCCGAACCACGCAAACTATCGATAGGACACCGCTACGCGGTTTACACCTCACTGAAGTGAGGTGTTGGTTACTCCTACGGAGTGACGGTCCTTGCACCGCCGGCCTGCTACCGAGAGAACACTCCTACGGAGTTTGTGCAATCTGCGTTGGTGGGATTTGGGAAACGTTCTAATTCATGAGGGCCACGTTTGCACGTGGCCCTCATCGGTAGTTCTTTCGCGCGCGAGACGCGCCGCCGACAAGATCAAGATCGAATTAGCTGAGTCACAAACCGGGCGCGTGCTCCTAATCGCGCCCGTGCCTGATCAATTGGTAGAGTGCGCCGCCGCCCCCGCCAATAAGTGCACCGATACCGGCGCCCTTACCGCCATGAGCAATCGCGCCGATGCCCGCGCCCACGGCAGCCGGTCCGGCAATCCTCAGGATCATATTCCTGGTCGAGTGCCCGCGCCGCCCCTCTGCATAATACCTGGCGCCGGCAACTCGTGCCCGCGGCGTGTATCGTCGCGCGTAGCTGGTGCGCCTGACGCTGGATGTACTTTGGGTCGTCGAGCAATCCTGGTGACCATCCCGGTATCCTGCCCTGTAGCCATCCTCGTAGTTTGTTGGATTCGTCGTTCCGCCGTTCGCATTAGCAGATGATTGGTACGCTGAGTCA
Organism: Blastocatellia bacterium; assembly: GCA_035576605.1. GTDB lineage: Bacteria > Acidobacteriota > Blastocatellia > UBA7656 > UBA7656 > Onstottus_A. The sequence continues at coordinate 1,126 of DATLWF010000022.1, forward strand.
GGCTGAGGCGCTGGAGTCTGCGCGTTCTGACTCGTCTGAGCAAGCGCCATCGGCTCGCTCTTGTGGCCGTCGCTCGAGAGCCATGCTAAACCGCCCAACGCCAGCACAACCGCAATCAGTGTCGCAATGAAAGTTTTACCTGTTTGTACGTACATAATACATTCCTCCCGTCACGCAGTCGCCGTAACTGCTTGATGATAAGGTCCAAGTAAAAGATGCCCCAATTCCACCGGACAAAAGGGCAAGCCGAATGCCAGAACCTCATTCGGTCTGGACCAATGTCGCGCAGCACGCCGGACCTGAAAAACAAAGCCCCACGGACTAGTTGACAAGTTCAGAGTACCGACTTTAGTCGGCGGTTTTGTTCGACCAATTTCAACGAGCCGACTAAAGTCGGTACTCTGAACCTATCAACCAGCTTTGGAGCCTCGGGCCTCACCGAGCTGGAAAGTATCTTGAAGTGGAGATGTGACTTACACCGCTTACTTTTCCCTAGCCCTTGATTTCACGTAGACCGCAGGAATGTCCTGGTCGCGTACTATTTTGTTGAACGCCGGCAGATCAGTGCGCATAGTCTCTTCAAGCTTCTTCAACTGCGCGTCGATTTTTCCGACTAGTTCCTCGTACACCGTGTAAGTCTGGTCGGTCGGAGCGGAGTCCGCGCTGCCCACGACTCCCGTGAGCGCCGCAAGTTTGTTGTTCAGGCGGATCGGATAGTTCAGCGGGTCCTGGCTGCTCTGGTTCTTCGTTTGATAAAGCTCCTCTTCAACCGCCGTGAGTTTTGCTTTCAGCGACTTTGCCGCTTCGGCGATCGCTTTGCCGCTCGGCTGATCTTTCAGGCGATTGGTAATGTCGTCGATCTGTTTGCGCGCGTCGCGAATCTGCAGGATGGCATCGCTCGTCTCGCTGAACTTGTCGCGAATCTTCAGAAGCAAGTCGAGCTGCTTTGCGAAGTCCGCTTGCGTAGTCTCAAGGCGCGGGTCTTTCTTCACCTCGAAGCTCTGCGTCATAGTCTTGCCGTCGACGGTGAGCTTCACTTGATAAGCGCCTGGCGCCGCGCGCGGACCGCTCGTGCTCCCCGCCCACATTATCAAGCCGGGGAATCGAGTCGCATCGGGATATCTCAGATCCCATATGAAGCGGTTCAGCCCCGCTTCGGCAGGCACTCGCCGCGGGCCTCCTCCTCCAAAGAAACCTTCTTCCTCACTCACAGGCGCCGGTGCACCCTGGCCCTCGCTCGTTTTGCTTGTGAACTTTTTGATCGACTTTCCAGAAGCGTCGAGCACCTCGAGCGTAACCTCTCCCGCAGGTTTGGTCTTCGTGTAATAGTAAATCACTGCGCCCGCTGGCGGGTTCTGGCCGACGCCTCCACCGCCGCGGCCACCGCCTCCAAATCCGCCGCCCGGCATGCGATAAGCATCTTCCGGTTTGAACAGGTAGGCGTCGGCTTTCGCTGCATCCGCGAGCTGATAGAGCATCGGCAGATCATCGAGCACCCAGAAAGCGCGGCCCTGCGTTGCCGCGACAAGGTCCCTTTCGCGTTTGTGAATCGCCAGATCGGTTATAGGGACTACCGGCAGATTGAGTCGAAACGACTGCCAGTTCTCGCCGTCGTCGAAAGACACGTACAAGCCCGTCTCGGTTCCCGCAAACAGCAACCCGCGATGATTTGGGTCTTCGCGAATCACACGAGTGAACGCGTTATCGGCAATGCCATTGATAATCTTCTTCCACGTTTTGCCGTAGTCATTGGTCTTGTAGAGATACGGCTTGAAGTCGTCGAGCTTGTACATGGTCGCGGCGACATAAGCAGTGCCCGCGTCGATTGACGACGCATCGATCGAGTTGATTTGAATCCACTCTGGCATGCCGGGCGGCGTGACGTTCTGCCAGTTCTTGCCGCCGTCACGAGTGACGTGCACAAGCCCGTCGTCTGAGCCGACCCAGATGGTGCCCTTCTCGACCGGCGACTCCATCACTGTGAAGATCGTGCAATAGTACTCGATGCTCGTGTTGTCTTTAGTGAGCGGGCCGCCCGAGGAGGCTTGCTTGGATTTGTCGTTGCGAGTGAGGTCGCCGCTGATCTGCTGCCAGCTCTGACCTTCATTGGTTGATTTGAACAGTACGTTGGCGGCCGAATAGAGCGTGTTCGCATCGTGGGGCGAAAACACGATGGGGAAGTTCCACTGAAAGCGGTATTTCAATTCGCCGGCGCCCCAGCCCATCGGGTTCTCGGGCCACGGGTTTACGTTGCGCTCCTGGCCTGTGCGATGATCCTGACGGGTTATCAGTCCGCCGTACGAACCGGCATACACGATCTGCGAATCCTTCGGGCTCGGCGCGATCCAGCCGCTCTCGCCGCCGCCGACGTCGTACCATTCGGTTCGATCAATGCCGCCCTCTGTAGTCCGGCTGGCTATTCGCACGGTCGAGTTGTCCTGCTGCGCGCCGTAGATGTGATACGGGAAGTCATTGTCGAGCGCCACGCGATAAAACTGAGCAGTTGGTTGGTTCTCGATCGAGCTCCAGCTTCTCCCACCATTGAAACTGACCTCGGCGCCCCCGTCGTCGCCTATGATCGTTCGCATAGGATCGTTCGGCGCGACCCACAGGTCATGGCAGTCGCCGTGTCCGACGCCGATGCTCGCATAGGTTCGGCCGCCATCGTTAGACTTATAGAATCCCGTGTTGAGCACATAGACCGTGTCGGCGTTTTTCGGATCGGCGTAGATGCGTGTGTAATACCAGGCGCGCTGGCGAAGGTTCCGTTGCTCGTTTACCTTCGACCACGTCTTTCCGCCGTTGTCGGAGCGAAACACGCCACCATCCTCTGCCTCGACGATCGCCCACACCCGTTCGGAATTCATCGGCGAAACGGTTATTCCAATGTTACCAACCATGCCCTTAGGCAGCCCCTGATTGCGAGTGATCTCCGTCCAGGTATCGCCGGCGTCGGTCGATTTGAAGATTCCGCCGCCGGGTCCGCCGCTTTCGAGAGTCCACGGCTGACGATACACCTCCCAAAGAGCGGCGTAGATGATGTTTGGATTCGTCGGATCGATTATCAGGTCGGTAGCGCCGGCTTTGTTGCTGCGATACAGGACCTTCTGCCAGTTCTTGCCGCCATCAGTCGAACGAAATACACCGCGCTGTTCATTAGGTCCGAAGACGTGACCGAGCGCCGCGACGTAGACGATGTCGGAGTTGCGCGGATGCACACGAACACGAGCGATCTGGCGAGTGTCTTCGAGCCCGACATGCTTCCACGTTTTGCCTGCGTCGGTAGATTTGTACACGCCGTCTCCGTGCGAGACGTTTCCGCGAATGGGAGATTCGCCCATTCCGACGTACACGACGTTCGGGTCGGACTCTGCGATTCCGATGGCTCCGACTGAACCGGTCTTGAAGTACTCATCGGAGACAGGTTCCCAGTTGATGCCGCCGTCATTGGTCTTCCACACGCCGCCGCCGGTCGCGCCAAAGTAGAAGACGTTTTGTTGCGATGTGACGCCGGCGACTGCGGTCGAACGCCCGCCGCGATAGGGTCCGATGCTGCGCCACTGCAGTCCCTTGAGCAGGCTCGGGTCATACCCTTTCTGTTGAGCTTCGATCGTGATAGTCGGAACGCAAATCGAAATGATAAGAAGCACAAACCACACGAGGGGGTGGCTTCGGGGCAAGCTCTTCCGGATAGTCATTCGCAATTCTCCTTGTGCTTTTTGATGGCGATAGGCGTAAACCAAATCGTCCGACCTGTTAAGCATTTGGGATCAACCACTGAAGTGCTGCGGATGATGTCTTATCACGGAGACGCTGGAACTTCAATCAGTCGCCTTCAAAACAAATCGGGCCGGCCGTGCGATGGTAGCACGGCCGGCCCTTCAGCTTACGGAGGAGTGATGTTCTGGAGCTTACTGTTGATCGGGTGGCGTAGTCTCAGGCGGCTTGGTGTCAGCCGGCTTGCCATCGCTGTCCCGTCTCTTCAGCGTCGGCTTGTCCTTAGGCTGATCCTCGCCGGTGGTGCTCGGCTGCGAAGGGTCTTCACCCTCCTTACGCCGCTTTAGGGTCGGCCGCTTCGGGCCGCTCTCGCGACCGGACGCGTCAAGCGTCTTGGAATTCGTGATTGCCAACAGCCGCGACTTCACTCGATTGAACTCGGAGGTAGAGACCGTGTATTCGTCCCGATCCGGGAATCTCGCCAGCAGGTCGTGAACCTTGACGATGCGGTCGGGCGTCGGAGGATGAGTGCCAAACAATTTCGAGAGAGTGCCCGGCTTGTGCTTCTCTTTTTTCTCGAGCTTCTCAAAGAAGCTCAAAAAGTTGTTCGGGTCGTAGCCCGCGGCCCACATGTATTGCGCGCCAAGCTTGTCCGCCTCGGACTCTACGTTGCGGCTGAATTTCAGGAAGGTCAGCGGCACGCCGATCTGCGCAGCCTGGTAAGCAATGTATCCGAGGCCGCCGGTCATAAAGATCAGCGGTATCATCGCGTAGTTTGCCAGAGTAGCCTTTGAAGCCTGCTCGACTCCGTGCCGCGCAGCCACGTGCCCGATCTCGTGGGCCATCACGCCCGCAAGCTCTGACTCGGTGTCGGCCGCGAGTATTGCTCCCTTGTTCACGTACAGGAATCCGCCCGGAAGCGCGAACGCATTCACGTCATCTGAATCAAGCACCTTGATGGTGAACGGGATCTTCGCATCCGAATGAAGGGCGATATTCTGGCCGACGCGGTTCACGAATTCAGTCACAACCGGATCTTCGATGAACTTGCCCTGTCGATCGACGTCGGCGGCAAGCTGACGGCCGAGGGCAACCTCTTTGTTAAGCGAGTAGAAATTGATCTGGTGAGCATTGATGTTGCGCTTGCCGATCATCAGGGGATTCTCGTCGTCGCTGAGCTTTCCCTTCGGCGCACCCACCCCGGCCTCGGTGGATGCCTGCGCGGGCTCCTGTCCAGGGGTGGGCTTCTTATCATCGGCGAGCAGCGTAGTCGGCGATACAATCATTGCCGCCAGCATCAGAACCGTAGCTCGTTTGAATAACATCGTCTTCATAAGTGGACTCCTATTGTAAGCTGATGGATGCTGGAGCAGCCGGGGGGCTGGCCCAGATTGTTAGCTTATCACAGCGCCGATTTGCGCTGGAAGCTCTTTGCTACTGAGCGGTCATTATAAACCGCGCGAGATTAGACCCGAATTAGCCATTAATTATAAATCGCTAATTGACGAGGCATTTGCGTCGATCGGGCTATCGTGTGGCGACCAGCGTCCTGCTTCGGCGAACCTCATCGGTGACGAAGTGGCCGCGCACCAGATCGACTCCAACGGCCGAGCCGTGCGGCGGCCGCAGGGTGAGTGAAGGGTTGGATGTAGCTTCGAGCCATATCTGCCGGTTGCCCGTAAGAATCAATACTGCTTTGTCGCTTGTCCAAAAAGGCGTCTCGTGAAGCGCTTCGACACCCGCAGCAAGGTGACTCAGAGCTCGATCGAGTCCATCACCCCGCGATGAACCTGCCGCCGTAGCGGCGAACTCATATGACGGGGCGCTCGCCCCAAATGCGCGCTCCGTCCGCTCTGCGACGGCCGTTGCCAACTGCTCGACGAGCTCCAGCGAACCCTTGCCGATTATGTCCGCGAACTCCGCCAGATAAGCGGCCAGGCTCAACTCATGTTCAGCCTCGAGGTAGAGTGCCGAGGAACTGATGCCCTCGTGAATCCCTCGCAAGCGAACTTCGCCCTCAGTAGGATGGGCCATTTGAAACGCGCACAAATGCGCGAGGACCACAGCCCAGACATCGTCGCCGACGCGGCCTTCTACCAGCAACTGCGCAACGGGTTTGCCGATGATCCCGACGAACACTTCTTCGAGCGAGGCGCGATCCTCGATGCCGTCGGTCGCCATGTCCACCCAGTCGGCCCACGCATCGGCAAGCTTCACCCCGGCGAACTTAATATCGCGCAGTTTCGCCCCCGTCAAATTGCATCCAGTCAAGTCCGCGCCAGTCAGGTCTGCGCCGCGCAGATCGCATCCTTTTAGATTGCTGCCTGAAAGATTGGCGCCCATCAAGTTCGCGCCGATAAGGCAACATCCATCGAGCCGAACTCCGGATAGATCGGTGTACGAAAGATCAGCACTTTCAAGCGACGCTCCGGCAAGGTTGCTTCCCGCCATCTGGGCCATTCGCACAAAAGCGCCGGTGAGATTAGCGTCGCTCAAGTCGGTTTCATTCAGGAAAGTGCCAACAAGATATGCCCCTGCGAGCTGCGCGCCTTGAAGGTTCGCGCCGGTCAGATCGGAGCCGCTGAGGTCGGCGCTGTTCAGGTCGGCGCCTTTCAAGGTGGCGCCGATCATGCTCGACTCGACCATGTTGGCGCCGGTAAGGCTCGCGCCGTTCAAAATTGCGCCGCTGAGAAAACAGCCCGTCAACCTCGCTTCTCTGAGGTTCGTATGGTTCAGGTCGGCCATTCTCAGATTAGCTTCGGCCAGGTCGACGCGGGAGAGGTCCATCGCAGAAAGATCGATACGCACGAGGTTGGCGCCTCTCAGCCCTTCACCCCGCGCAACGCGATCTAGTATGTCGCCTCTGGTTAACTGCTGCATCGTTTGTTCTTAAAGGGAGACGCCAAGCGAAGGGGCCGTCCGGCTTTTCTATCGCATATCATAAGGGTCGACGGGGTTCCCCTTGATACGCAGCCAGTTCCGGGCTCGATACACGAGTCAATGGTATCCGGGATGGGCAGGTCAGTAAATACAAATCTGGAAATGAGTCTTACAGTACATGAAAGGTGGAAGCAGCAGCCCGTTGGTACTTAACAGCCCGGCGCGCGGCTAATTCCGGCCTTGAGCCGCGCCATTTCCTGAATCTCTTCCGCCAGCTCGAGCGTGCGGCGAGCTGCATCCCGCGCAACCTGCTGCTCGTTTTCGGTAACGGCAAATAGCACCAGGAATCGCCGGCCGAGTTCGTGATGTTGCCGCTCGTCAGGCTGAATAACGTCTCGGTAGAGGGCCGCCGTTTCGACATCTCCAAGTCCTTCACAGAAGTCGATGAAGCATTGGTTTCGTACAAGTGCGATTCCCTCGCGCGTGAACTGACCGGCGGCCACGCGCGCCACAGTGCTCTGGAGCGCGCGCAGATAGTCAAACAACGGCGAGTAGCCGCCCTCTCGCGGATCGATGCGATCGGCATCGACGCCAAGGGCCTTCAGACGGTCAGCGATCAGCCGATAATGCTTGGCTTCATCGCCTGTCTGACGTGCGAAAGCCAGCTTTACGTCAAGCTCCGAGGTTGTGCTCATCCACATCGCCGCCACTTCACTTGCCTCGAGCTCATTCTTGAGCGCGATGCGCAGAAGCCGCTCGATCGTCAACTCCCGCGGGGCTTCGCCCGCAGCGCTCAACCCGCCGAGGCGCTCCAGCACCGCCCTGTTCTCGTCGCCAAGGGATATTGCGAATTCCTCTCCGGTCATGCTGGCTGTAGTCATGTTTGTTGACATCGTAGGCCTCACTTTCAACGACCCAGATTATAGCAAACAGGTTTCTGGGTACGCACAGGACTGCTTGGCGGGATCCTCAGTTGATTGACCAACCACTCGTTGGTGCCATAATATTGCGGCCTCGAAATCATTATTGGGGGGTAACAGTGATGGACGAAGCTGGCCTGGCCGGCATTCAATCCAAGGCGATCCAGCCGGGCACTCAAAAGACCGGCGTCTACCGCTCTCTCTTGCCTGGACAAACCGTTTGCACCGTGAAAGACGAAAAGGGAAAGAATTGCTGGGGACACGTGAAACAGTGGCTCACCGCTCCTCCCGAAGTCGTCAGCAAGGCGGCGCCCGGCAATACGATTCATCGCTGCCAGCGCTGCCACACAATCTACGAGGGTCCGCCTCAAGAGTACCTCCATCCGAACACGAAAAAGTAAAGCTGGAAAGCCATCAGACCATGAAGAAAGAAAAGCTCACCGGTATGAATCGACTAATCTCGGCCGTGCTCCTGAGCGCCGTCACGTGCGTTTTTGCCGGGGGCCAGCAGAGGCCGACGGTCAAGGCCGATGCAAGTAAGAAGGAAGCGAAGGCACCAATGTTCAAACACGAATACGCCGATGTGAACGGAGTCCGCCTGCACTATGTTACCGCGGGCAAAGGGAAGTTGATCATGTTTGTTCACGGCTTCCCCGAGTTCTGGTATGAGTGGAAGAATCAGCTTGCGGAGTTCGGGCAAGATTACCAGGCGGTGGCTCCGGATATGCGCGGCTACAACCTCTCTTCGAAGCCTGCCGAGGTCGATCAGTATCAGGTTAAGTACATGGTTGAAGACTTGCGCGCGCTGGCCGAGAAGCTCGGTCACAAGAAGTTCATTCTGGTAGCGCACGACTGGGGCGGCGCTATCGCCTGGGCATTCGCAATAGCTCATCCCGACTATCTTGAAAAGCTCGTCATCATCAACGCACCACATCCCGGCGTGTTCCAGCGCGAACTGCGCGACAATCCCGCTCAGCAAAAGGCGAGTTCATACATGCTGATGTTCCGCGGCGCCCAGGCTGAGCAGACCCTTTCGGCTAACAACTACGCTCTTCTCGTTCAAATTGTGTTAGGCGAAGGTCTGAAGAACGGCGTGTTCACCGAAGAAGACAAGCAGGCTTACCTAGAAGCCTGGTCGCAACCGGGCGCGCTGACCGGGGGTTTGAATTACTATCGAGCCGCTCGCGTCGGACCGCCCGCTGCGGGCGATACAAATGCCGCAAACTTTGCAGCCGGCTTGCCGTCCCTCGAAGTGAAAGTGCCGACCCTTGTCATCTGGGGCGAGAAGGACACCGCCTTGCTGACCGGCAACCTCGAGGGGCTTGATAAGTTCGTACCGAACCTGACGATCAAGCGCATACCGGACGGAACGCACTGGGTCATTCACGAAAAGCCGGCGCTGGTGGACGGGTACATTCGCGAGTTTATCAGAGGCAAGTAGCGCGGCCGACAAAAGGCACTCCTACCTTCCGGCAGGATCTAACACGCAATGAGTTGGTTGACCTTTGTTTCAAGCGGGACGTCCAGTCCGGGCGACTAACAGGGTTCTTAATCCCTCTCTACCTTTGGAAGGCGCTGCCCCGAGTAAAGGAGCAATATATGCTACGTAGGAATCGTTGGATGAAAAGCGGCTTATTGGCTTGTTTGACGCTTTTGGTAGGATCATTTCGCCCTCTCGCCGTAGAGGGCCGCTGCGCCCAGCGACAACAAGATGAACGAGTTTGTTACTACGTCATTTCTGATCATTCGGATTCGGTCCTTCGCCAAGTCTACATCCTGATGGACGAGGCAGACTTCACGGAGCCTGGGCTGCGTAGTCTGTTGGACCAGTTCAGAGAGAAGTATGTAGAGCCAAACATTTTCGTCTTCTTGTATTCGAAAGTGGACCAGCTATACGACTTCTCAGGCAACGAGCCCGTAGGATCAAGCCATGCGCTTATTGGTAAGGCGCCGCAGCCATGGAACAAGAACGCAAAAGGCGTTTTGATTTATCGCGGCGTGGATCGAGTAATCCGATACAATACGGCTGGCAGCGAACGTCACACCGTAGTAGTACAAGGCACAGACCCTTTCCAGTAGGATCCCTTGGGCCGCATTTGAGAATTCGGCGTAAGTTAATACTTGAAAACACGTGAAAATCTCAAATGCCGCCGAGAAGGTTGCTGACGTGAAGAAGTCTACGGTTTCCACTCCTCGCTCACGCTCTCGCAGCGGTCGCGCCTTATTACGGCGCTTGCTAGCAGTGCGCAATCAGTTCCCCGAACGCGCCGATGAAATCGACAACCATCTATGCGACGCTCTCCAGCGTAACGTCGCGGTACTTGTGCTCGACATGGTCGGCTTTTCCCGTTTGACAGTTGAGTATGGAATCATTCACTACCTGGCGATGATTCATCAAATGGAAGAGGCTGCCCGGCCGGCCGTCGCGGGAAGCGGGGGCGTAGTAATCAAACAAGAGGCCGACAACCTGTACGCTATCTTTGACAATCCGATGCGCGCGCTTGAATCGGCGCTCGACATCTTTCGGGCCTTTGACGCAGTCAACAGTGTGGTGCCGCCGGATCGCGACATATTCGGCAGCATCGGTATCGGCTACGGCGAGATTCTGGTGATTGATGAGGAGGATATCTTCGGATCCGAGGTGAACATAGCTTGCAAGCTCGGCGAAGACATTGCCGGAAAGAGCGAAATACTACTCACTCAATCCGCCTATGCCGCGTTGCCGCCGGATCGCTACGTTTGCTCGCCGGCTACGTTCTTGATCAGCGAGATGAGCATTGATTGCTACCGTTACGAGCGATCGTTGTTTCTTAAGAATGGCGTTGTTACTTGAGGCCGACGCGACCTACCAACTCCTCGAACCGAGCATCGGCCCGAATTCCGTCGAACATAGGCTCAACGTTGAGATATGCGAGAAATCCAGGTACGTGCCGTCGTATCTGGATTTCGCAAAGCCTTCAAGTTGGTTCAGAACCTCATTCGCCTTGTCGGTCTCTCCCACGGTTGCGTAG
>DATLWF010000023.1:0-8001 GCA_035576605.1 Blastocatellia bacterium
GGTGGCGCAGCCCCCCGAGACCTCCTACGCCGAAGACGTCAAGTACACGAAGGCGGCCGTCGACGCCATGAACGGGCCGGTGGTTCTGGTGGGCCACAGTTATGGCGGGTCCATCATCACCGAGGCCGGCAACGATCCGAACGTTTCGGCACTGGTCTACATCGCCGCCTTTGCGCTCGATGACGGTGAGAGCTGTGCGACGATCGAACAGGCCTTACCGCCGGCCACCAAGGCAATCAAGCCGGATAGCAACGGTAACTTTTGGATAGACCAGGAGCATTTCGCGGCCGACTTTGCGGCGGACGTTCCGCCGGCCGTGTCCCACTTCATGGCCGAGTCGCAGGTGCCGATTTCCACCGATTCGTTCACTCACAAGGTCACGACGCCCGCCTGGAAGACCAAGCCCACTTGGTACATGGTGGCCACCGCAGACCGTTCGATCAATCCGGACCAGGAGCGCATGATGGCGAAGCGCGCTAATGCAAAGACGGTCGAAGTGAACGCCAGCCATGTGGCGTACATGTCTCATCCGAAGGAAACAGCCAAACTCATCGAACAGGCTGCCACCTCCGCGACCGCCAAACAATAGGCTGCGCCCCCGGCTCCCTCGAGAGTAGACCTCCGCCGATCCTGACAAAATCGGCGGAGGCCCGGACGAGCACGGGCGCGTAAGGAGAACATAGTGAAGAATCGCATCACCATACAAGGCCGGGAGGGTGTGTTTGGCGCCTATATCGCGCAGCCGAGGGTCTTGCCGGCTCCCGCCGTCGTCGTTCTACACGAGGTGTTCGGGGTGAACACCGACATCCGCAAGACCTGCGACGAATTGGCGGAACAAGGCTTTCTTGCGATCGCGGCCGATCTATTCTGGCGCCAGGAGCCAGGCGTCGATCTCAACGATTGGTCCGATGCGGAGTGGAAAAAGGGATTAGCCCTATACGCCGCCTATGACCGCGATAAGGGCGTTCGCGACATCTCCACTACCGCTCATGCAGCGGGCCAACTGGACGGCGCTTCGGGCAAGGTCGGCGTGATGGGCTTCTGCCTCGGTGGCCTGATGACCTTTTTGACCGCAGCGCGGGAAAAGATAGACGCTACCGTAGCCTATCACGGCGGGGAAACGGAAAAATACCTCGACGAAGCCGACAAAATCACGGCCCCGATGTTGATGCACCTCGCTGAAGAGGACGAATTCATCTCCAAGGAGGCTCAGACAAAAATCAAAGCCGCACTCTCAAACAAGCCGAATGTGAAGATCTATAGTTATCCTGGATGCAATCACGCCTTCGCGCGCCACACCGGCACTCACTACAACGCCGCGGCGGCAGCCAAGGCGAACGGGCGAACTTGGCAATTTCTTCACGATCACCTGAGCTAACCGCAACGAGGGCATCTTCGCGGGGGATTTGCCCGAGCAGGAACAGAAACTTGTTTGGGCGACCCAAGGCGTGCCAGACGCGGACCTCTTCAACCAGAAGCTTGAAGGAACCGCGTGGAAGTCGAAACCGAGCTGGTACATCGTGGGCAAGAACGACCGCACTGTGCACCCTGAGCTGGAACGTTTTGTTGCGAAGCGCATGAAAGCGACCACCCATGAGTTCGAGAGCAGTCACGTCCCCATGCTTTCTCAGCCCACCCTCGTTGCTCGACGTAATCCGCGCCGCCGCAAACGCCTAACGAATCGCTGACCCGCGTACTCTTCCACGTTCGTTGATGGCATTCGAAGCCTAACGTTTCAACTCTTGGATCTCGCGGAAACCTGTTTCAAGAACTCGCTCGCCGCGCGACCGATGGGACGTTGCCTGGGCCAGATTGCCACGATCTTCCGTTCGGGCTTGGGTCCGAGAACCGAACGATACTCAGGCAAGTCTGCGCGCTTGCTTCGTGTCGCCATCGCAGGAACGAGCGAGATACCCATCCCGGAACAGACAAGCGCTTGAAGCGTTTCCAGCTGAGCACTGCGAAACGCAATCGTCGGCTTCAAGTCGCGCCGTTCGCAAAACTTAAGCACTTGATCGCCGAGGCAATGCCCTTCCTTCATCACGATGAAAGGTTCTTGTTCGAGGTCAGCAAGGCTCACGCTACGTTTGCGTGTTAGCCAATGGCCGTGGGGCAAGGCCAGGCGCAATTCCTCGGTGAACAAATCCTTTACCTCCATCCGCTCGTCCTGGATCGGTCGACTTGCCAGCGCGAAATCGATTTCGCATGCCTGCGCGAGCTTGAGCAACTGAGCGGTCGTGTCCTCATGCACCACGATTTCTACGCCGGGGAACTTTTTCGCAAACGCCACAAGCAACTCCGGCAGTAGATACGGCGCTATTGTTGGCAAGACACCCACGATCAGTCGGCCGCGCAGCAAGCCCTGCGCATCAGACGCTTCACGCTTGGCGAGATCCACTTCCTCAAGAATCTTAAGCGCGCGGGGCAGGAAGGCCTCGCCGTGTGGTGTGAGCCTGGCCTCCCGTTTCATCCGGTCAAACAATCGCTCACCGAGTTCCTCCTCGAGTTTAAGGATTTGCTGACTTAAAGACGGCTGGGAGACATGGCATTGCTCCGCCGCGCGCGAGAAGTTACCGGCACGTGCCACCGCTACGACGTATCGCAACTGGTGCATCTCCATAGGCAGATCCTATGGTGATTCAAGGAAACAAGTATTTCAACTATCATGTCCGTCGCTGGTAGTTGATGGAAGTGCGCCCTCGAGACTCACACTGAATTCAGCCCAACCGACGTAAGGAGAAACATCCATGCAAACCGAAGCAAAATGCCCCTTCCACCACGCCGCCAACGGCGGCAACTCGAACCGCGACTGGTGGCCTAACCAGTTGAAGCTTGAACTTCTTCACCAGCACTCGACCAAGTCCAATCCGATGGGCGAAGATTTCGATTACGCCAAGGAGTTCAAGAGTCTCGAATTCAGTGCGGTTAAAAACGATCTCGCGGCGCTGATGACCGACTCACAGGATTGGTGGCCGGCGGACTTCGGTCACTATGGCCCGTTGTTCATTCGCATGGCATGGCACAGCGCCGGCACGTATCGCACCGGTGACGGCCGCGGTGGCGGCGGCAGAGGGCAGCAACGCTTCGCGCCTCTTAATAGTTGGCCGGACAACGTCAGCCTGGACAAGGCCCGTCGACTCCTTTGGCCGATTAAGCAGAAGTACGGCCGAAAGATTTCGTGGGCTGACCTGATGATTCTCGCCGGGAATGTCGCTCTCGAAACAATGGGGTTCAAAACTTTCGGCTTCGGTGGTGGACGCGAGGACGTTTGGGAGCCCGATCAGGACGTGTACTGGGGGTCCGAATCAACCTGGCTCGGCGGCGACATTCGCTACGCCCACGGTTCGGAAGGCGTGGTGAAGAAAGGCGGCGTGACCGTCTCCGACGACGACGCTGACGGAAAAATTCACGGCCGCAATCTCCAGAAACCGCTCGCCGCCGTGCAGATGGGTCTGATTTACGTCAATCCCGAAGGTCCGGACGGAAACCCGGATCCGTTGAAGGCGGCGCGTGACATCCGTGAAACCTTCAGTCGCATGGCGATGAACGACGAGGAAACCGTGGCCTTAATCGCCGGTGGTCACTCGTTCGGCAAAACCCACGGTGCCGCCCCGACATCGCATGTCGCGCGTGAACCGGAAGCTGCCGGACTCGAGACGCAGGGCTTCGGCTGGAAGAATAGCTTCGGCACCGGCAAAGGTGCGGACACGATCACCAGCGGGTTGGAAGTCACCTGGACGACCACGCCGACGAAGTGGGGTAACGGGTTTTTTAAGCACCTGTTCGGCCACGAATGGGAGCTTACGAAAAGTCCCGCCGGTGCCCATCAATGGGTGGCCAAGGGATCCGTTGCGACGGTGCCGGACGCACACGATCGATCAACGAAGCACCGACCGACCATGCTAACTACCGATCTCTCGCTACGATTCGACCCGACCTACGAACGGATCTCGCGACGGTTCATGGAGCACCCGGATCAACTCGCCGACGCGTTCGCCCGAGCCTGGTTCAAGCTCACGCATCGCGACATGGGACCGCGCGCGCGTTATCTCGGTCCGGAAGTTCCCGAAGAAGACCTCATCTGGCAGGATCCCGTGCCTGCGGTGAATCACAAATTGATCGACGCGCAGGATATCGCCTCACTGAAGGCCAAGATCCTCGCGTCCGGTCTAACCATCGCCGAGCTGGTTTCGACCGCGTGGGCGTCAGCATCCACTTTCCGCGGCTCGGATAAACGCGGAGGCGCGAACGGCGCCCGTGTTCGTTTGGCACCGCAAAGGCATTGGGAAGTAAATCAGCCTGCTCAACTCGGCAGCGCGCTCAAAAAGTTGGACGAAATTCAGAGCGCGTTCAATCGCGAGCAGCCTGGCGGCAAAAAGGTCTCGCTATCCGATCTGATCGTGTTGGGTGGATGCGCTGGTGTCGAGCAAGCGGCGAAAAACGCAGGCCTCAACGTGACGGTGCCGTTTACACCAGGACGCACGGACGCGTCGCAGGAACAGACCGACATCGAATCGTTCGCTGTTCTTGAGCCGATCGCAGACGGCTTCCGCAACTATCTCAAAGGCAAGTACACGATCCCGGCCGAGGCACTCTTAATTGATAAGGCGCAGTTGCTAACATTGACCGCGCCCGAAATGACGGTGCTCGTCGGCGGGTTGCGTGTCCTGAACACCAACTCTGGGCAAACGCCGCACGGTATGTTCACCAAACGACCAGAGGCGCTGACCAACGACTTCTTTGTGAATCTGCTCGACATGAGCACGGAGTGGAAACCGCTGTCGCATGAGGCGGACATCTTTGAAGGCCGCGATCGGAAGACGGGCAAACGCAAGTGGACCGCTTCCCGAGTGGACCTTGTCTTCGGCTCGAACTCCCAACTCCGCGCACTGGCTGAAGTCTATGCGAGTTCGGATGGGGAGAAGAAGTTCGTCGATGACTTTGTCATGGCGTGGAACAAGGTGATGAACCTTGATCGTTTCGATCTTGCCGTGCGCGATAAGCGAAATACTCGAGGTCGCCAAACAGAAAAGAGAACCGGGGACATCTAACAGTCACGCGATTCAAAGAAAATGCGGATAAATAGTTCAAGGTCTTGAGACTAACCGAGTATTTCGCCTTTCCGACCTCGTTGCTGGACCATCGACTTTACGTCAGCTACGAATTTAGCGAGTAACGGAGAATTGTTGTCCTTCCGCCACACTAGCGCGAAAGGCAGCGGTACATTCAAATCTGTCACTGGCATCAGCTCCACGCCTGGAGGAAGTCGCCCTCGCGAAGCGCTGCTGACGAATGCGACACCGACGCGGCATGCTACCAGGCTAAGCATAACGACTTCGTCCGACGCTTCTTGAACAACACGGGGTGCCTTGAGGCCGCCGCGCGCACATTTGGCCATTAACCGATCAAAAAAGATTGGGCTTACCCGTCGCGGAAACCAGACGAAAGGCGCCTCAATTAAATCTCTCAGTCGAAGTTCCTTCAGTTTTGTGAGTGCGTGTCCCGTGGGAATCGCCAAGACCACATTCACGAAGCCGATTTGCAACTGCGCAAACTCGCGGGTGGTGTTTGACGGAGCAAAAACGAAGCCCGCATCCAGATAACCCGATTGAATAGCGCCAAGCTGTTCAGAGGAGCTTGATGGCTTTAATTGCAGTTCCGCGTCTGGCTGGTGTTCCCGGAAGTGCCGGAATGAATCCGGAACGATCCCTTGCCAGG
The DNA here is from genome assembly GCA_035576605.1 of Blastocatellia bacterium. Taxonomy (GTDB): domain Bacteria; phylum Acidobacteriota; class Blastocatellia; order UBA7656; family UBA7656; genus Onstottus_A. The sequence goes on from DATLWF010000023.1 coordinate 5,719, forward strand.
ACATACTTTGAACAAACCCGATCCTTAAAGTGCCCGATTGTCCGGAAGCGATTCGTTTTGCGCGCGCCGTTGCGTCATTGACTTCCTGAAGAATGCGGCGTGCATCATCGAGAAATAGTTTTCCGGCGTCACTTATTTTCACGCCGCGCGGAAGACGGTCAAAAAGTCGAAAACCAATTTCCTGCTCTAGATCCTGGATTTGCCGCGAAAGCGCGGGTTGAGCAACGCGCAGGCGCCTGGCTGCCCGCCCGTAATGTTGTTCCTCGCCGACAGCTACGAAATATCTGAGATGCCGCAGTTCCATACCGATACCCTGTCGGTATCAGTCCGATAGTAAAGATGTTTTAGACGCATCTCTAAACGATCTGGCAACTTGTTGCTGTGAAAAAATCCGGCCTAAGTCGTGACCGACTTTGACCAGCGATATGAAAGCACTTGTTGTTAACGCGCTCGGAAGCGGATTCGAACTTGAAGACATCGATATCGCGCCGCCAATTGGCCGCGAAGTTTTGATCGATGTGCAGGCATCCGGTCTTTGTCATACCGACCTGCTGTTCGCGACTCACGACATTGTTCCAATACCAGCTGTGCTGGGCCACGAGGTCTCGGGAATCGTCGCCGGAATCGGGCCTGACGTAACCCAATTTCGCATTGGTGATCATGTTGTAGCTTCTTTGGCGCAGACTTGTGGATCGTGTGCCCGGTGCCAGTCGGGTCGCACGTTCCAGTGCGAACATCCCGAGTCGACGCTGCGACGGCAGAATGATCAACCGCGCTTGAGCCGCAAAGGGATTGGCTTGTTCTAAGGCCTGGGGTTTGGCGGTTTTGCCGAACGCGCGCTAATTCATGAGAATCAATTGGCGCTTCTTCCGAAGGAGATGCCTTTTGCTCAAGCAGCCCTGCTCGGCTGTGGCGTTGTTACGGGCGCGGGCGCAGTCTTGAACACCGCGGCCGTAAACGCCGGTGATACGGTTGTCATTTTCGGAGCGGGAGGCGTTGGGCTAAACGCCATAAGCGGCGCTCTCATCGCTGGTGCATCAAGGATCATCGTCATCGACATTCAGCCGAAACGACTCGATGTGGCGAAACAATTCGGTGCGACAGATGTCATTGATTCAAGTCAAACGAATCCAGTCGAAGCAGTTCGCGATCTCTTGCCGCGTGGTGCAGACCATGTCTTCGACTTCGTGGGGCTGAAACAGGTAGCTGAACAAGGCCTCGCTATGCTGAGCGTTGGCGGCGGACTTTATCTCGTCGGTGTAGCCAAACCCGAGGTCAGCATCGAGCTGAACATCTTTGATGCGATCGGCGGCCAAAAGCGCGTCCAAGGCGTGAACCTCGGTTCCACCAACTTCAAGCGCGACATACCTATGTACACCGAGCTGTATCTGCAAGGCCGAATAAACCTTGATGATCTGGTTTCGAAAAGGATTGCACTGCGTGACGTGAATGATGGGTACGCGGCGCTCAAGGACGGCTCGCTCAATCGCGTCGTCATTACTTCATTCTGACAGCAAGCTTTATAAGGAGAAGCACTATGAAAACAGCAGTAAAAGATACGATCACGACGATCACAACGCACTACATCGATGGAGCGTTCGTTGAATCGCATGGCCGCGAGGTCATGGACATTATCAGACCTACGGACCGTCAAGTTATTGCGCGAGTCACGTTGGCGGACGAGACGGACACGCAGAATGCAATCGCTGCGGCAAAGCGCGCGTTTGCGACATACGGTAGGTCATCAACAGACGAACGCGCCAAGATCTTGCGCAGGTTGCATGAAGCCGCCTCGGCTCACATAGATGATCTGACTACCGCGATGGTCGAAGAATACGGCGGAGTTGTTCGGTTCGCCGAACTCATCGTGCAATCGGGCGTTAACTCGTTTCTCGCCGCTGAAAAGGCGCTTCAGGAAATAACGTGGACACGCCATTGGGACAAGACCACGGTCACGTTGGAGCCGGTAGGCGTTGCCGGTTTGATCACTGCATGGAATGCGAACGCGTTGTTCATTTGCCTAAAGATGGCTTCGGCCATAGCCGCTGGTTGCACTGTAGTTATTAAGCCAAGCGAGTTAAGTTCACTGCAGACCCGTGTTTTGGTCGAGGCTCTGCACGAAGCCGACGTCCCGAAAGGTCTCATGAACGTCGTTACGGGCCTTGGCAAGACCGTCGGCGCGGAGCTCGTGCGTAACCCGGATGTCGATAAAATTTCGTTCACCGGATCGGTAGCAGTCGGTGAAGGAATTATGCGCGACGGTGCCGCGACGATGAAGCGCAT
>DATLWF010000024.1:0-8350 GCA_035576605.1 Blastocatellia bacterium
GGATAAAAACGGCAACGTGCTGGCGACGTATCTGGAGGTTTCAACAAGCAGCCTGAGACTGTTTGCCGCTCGATCGACGAACGGCGGCGCGAGTTTCTCCAGCCCGGTTCAGGTCTCGCAGTCCGGCGAAGCGTTAAGCGGATTGGCCGGACCGCTTGCTTTTGACTCGACTGGCGCCGCCTACGTAGTCTACAGCGACCTGGCTGCCAGAGTGCCGACGATAAACCTTGCGATAGCTTCTGACGGCCAGCGGTTTTCGACGCCAAAAGTCATTTCCGATCCAGACATCGCCGCGTTTGCTGCGAACCTTGCCGTTGATCGCAAGGACAATCTTTACATCACTTTCTACAATCGCCAGGTCACGTTTCCCTCCTTCAGCAGAGAGGTGATGCTGATCAGATCCTCAGACAAGGGTAGTTCGTTTCGCCGGCAGATCAACGCGTCGAACAACTTCGGCGAGTCGACAATTCCTTTTCTGATTCTAGGCAAGAGCGATGAGGTGAACCTCGTCTGGCAAGACACCGAGGATGACGATCAGGGGGATGCGTTCCTGGCTCGTTCGACGGATGGCGGCATAGCCTTCACAGAGCCGGTGAATCTCTCCGCAAACTCAGGAGTGTCATCGTTCGCGACCGGCGCTTCTGACGCAACCGGGAACATTGTGGTCGCCTGGACCGATGATTCAACGGCCAATACCGAAGTGTTCGGGCTTGCGCTCACCGGACTCCCGGCGCCCACTCCTGATTTTGCGCTGGTGTTCAACCCAACGGAAGTGCTCCTACAGCGCGGATCGAGCGCTACGGTGGGTGTCTTTATAAGCCGGCCCGGCGGGTTTGCCGGCAACGTGACCGTGACCGCTCCGGATTTCAGCGCGCTGAAGATCAAGCTGAAGGGTAGCGACACGCAATCGACCACTGGTGACTTCGTCTCTTTCAGGCTCAAGGTTAAGGGCGGAGCGCCGACAGGTCGTCATGACCTGATCTTCTCCGCGCGGGACGATGCGGGTCACGTGAGAAGCGCTACGCTCACTTTGTTGATTCAATAGGGCAGTCGGCGGCCTCAAACACTGAGTCACGATCCGGAGCCGGACGTCTTATCCCGAAAGGAAAGCGCGAAGAACAAGGAGACAAGCGCGGCGAAGGCAGCCGGGATGTACCAAATCATTCGCCAGTCCTTCACGCCGTTCACCGTGAATGCGTCGACGATGTTACCGCCAAACGCCGACCCGATCCCCAGGCCCACGCCGTAGGTAATCAGCGCGATGAATCCCTGCGCGCTTGCTCTAATCTCCTTCGGCGCTTTTCTGTCGGTATAGATCTGACCGGTCACAAAGAAGAAGTCGTAGCAGACGCCGTGCAAAAGAATGCCGGCATAGAGCATCCATGCTGCGCTTCCGAGATTGCCGTTAGCAAACAGCGCGTACCGAACCGTCCACGCAAGCATCCCCACCAGCAACGTCTTTTTCACGCCAAGCCGAACGAGGAACCACGGCATCAACACCATGAACGCAACCTCGGACATTTGGCCCATCGTCATTTTTCCGGCAGCGCCTTCCATATGGAGATCGTTGAGGAACGGGTTTGCGAAGCTGTAGTAGAAGGCGAGCGGGATCGATATCAATAGCGAGCAGATCACGAAGATGAGAAATGATCTCTCCTTCATCAGCCTTAGCGCTTTCACTCCGATAACCTCGCCAAAGGTGATTTCTTTCCCGACATTCTGAGGCGGTGTGTTGGGCAGGGTGAATGAATACAGCCCCAGCAACACCGAAGCTATTCCTGCCATTCTCATAGGCAGCTCGCTCTTCTCAACGTCAGCAACGTAATGGAACTGAATGAAGGTGATGGTCAATCCAGCGACGATCCAGCCGATGGTTCCCCATACACGGACTCTTGGGAACTCCTTGTCAGGACTCTTCATTTGCTGAAACGACACTGCGTTGACCAACGCGAGGGTCGGCATGTATGTGAGATTGTAGAGCAACAGAAGCAGAATTAGGGGACCCGTAGCCGTGCTGTTGGCGGCGAAGTGCATGATGATGCCGCCCAGCAAATACAAGACACCCATGACCTTCTGCGAGGCGAAATAGCGGTCCGCGATCATGCCAACAAAAAACGGCGAGATGATCGCCGCAATGTTGTTCATCAGATAGGCGTATCCGATTTGGCTGCCGCTGAATCCGATGTTTCCGAGGTGAGTTCCCAGGGTCACAAACCACGCGCCCCAGACAAAGAACTGCAGGAACATCATCAGACTAAGTCGCAGATAGGTTTTCGATTCCATTCCGATCTCCAGGTTTCAGTTCATAGTTTGCTTCTTATGGTTCGTAGTTCGGCCTTCAGGCGGAAGTTTGTAGACAGTAGTTGGATTAGCTTTACGAACACCCGACTGTGCCTTTTTTCCGTTTATTTAATCTCTATTACAGCAATGCGCCGGAACGACACGCGCGAAATCAGATCGTGGTTTTGCAAACCAATGTAGCCCTCGACGCCGCGTGCGCCGTCGAACTCGTTCACCTTCTCGCCGTTCAACATCACGGTGTAGTGTTGACCTACAATTGTGATCTGATACTTGTTCCACTCGCCCGCCGGCTTTGACGCAAGCTTTATCGCCGCAAACTGGTCGTAGGCCGATCCAGTCTGAAACTTCAGCCCTTTCTTGTCGCAGTCGTCAATCTGGATCTCGTAGCCGTGAGTGACCGAGTACCAGGGGTCGTCGCTCTTCTCGGGAAAGCGAACGAAGATGCCTGAGTTATTGCACTCGTTTTTCACCTTCCATTCGACCTCGATCGTGAAATCCCGAAACGATTGCGCCTCGTAGTACAGCAGACCCATGCCTCCTTGAGTCACCAGCGCTCCGTCCTCAACGGTGAAGCTTCCCTTCCCGATGTGCTTCCAGCCGGTCACGTCTTTCCCGTTGAACAGCTCGATCCATTTGCCTGCGGGCTTTTTCTGCGGCATCGCCAACGCAGTAAACGAAAGAAACACCATCAACCCGGTCATCTTCAATGTTCGTCTTCTCAAGGTCACCTTCTCTTCCCGGCCATCAAATCCAAAATCAGAGATTGCCCTTCTTGTGCTGATCCACAATGTACTCACAAGCTCTCACCGTCAGCGCCATCATCGTCAGCGTGGGATTCTGACAGCCGATCGAAACGAAGCACGCTCCGTCGGTGACGAACAAATTCCTGACGTCCCAGCTCTGATTGAACCGGTTCAGCACCGAAGTCTTCCGGTCGCTCCCCATCCGTGCAGTTCCCACTTCGTGAATGCACAAGCCGGGCGCCGCCACGTTTTCACTCGTACGAGTCACTTCGAACCCCGCTTCGTGAACCATCTCCTTTATGCTCTCGAGCGCATCGACCGCCATCGCGCGCTCATTGTCGCCGTGCGAGCAGTCGATATGCGCCGCCGGAATCCCCCACTTGTCTTTGACGTTCTTGTTGACAGTCACGCAATTCTCTTTTCGCGCGAGCATCTCGCCCCACATCCCGATCGAGAACGGCGCCGCGTCCTTGACCTCGCGAACCATCTTCTTGAACTCGGAGCCGAATCCGGGGATCTGCTTCAGATTAGTCGGCAGCATCCCGCGTTGGGAGCTGCCCTGCATCCCGTAGCCGCGGATGAATTTCGGATGTCGCTCCCCGACGTTTCTGAATTTTGGAATGTATATCCCGTTCGCCCGGCCGTCGTCGTAGTTGTACGGATACTTGGAAACCGCGGGAACGAGACCGCTGACTCCAATCTGGAAGATATGGTCCATCAGGTATTGCCCAAGCGCGCCCGACGAATTGGCCAGCCCGGCCGGGTGCTGGCGAGTAGCGCTGTTCAACATCAAGCGAGTCGATTCAATAGTCGAAGCGCAAAGCACAACGACCTTGCCGAACACCTCAAACGCCTTCCTGGTCAACTGATCGATGCAGGCGATGCCTGTGGCTTTTCCGGTTTTGGTATCGACGATTACGTGACTTGCTACTGCGTTCGTGCGAAGCGTAAGCCTGCCGGTCCTGGCCGCGGCGGGAAGCGTCGAGCCGGGACTGCTGAAATACGAATAGGTCGAGCATCCGCGATCGCAGTGTCCGCAGTAGTGACAGGCCGCGCGGCCGTTGTGCTTTTGCGTCAGAATTGCGGCGCGGCCGATAGTGACCTTTCGATCTTTCCACCGGCGCTCGACGGCTCTCTTCAAGAGGTGCTCGCCGCAGGTCATCTTCATCGCGGGAAGAAATTTTCCGTCGGGCAGGTTGGGCACGTTCTCGTAGGCGCCGCTCACCCCGATGAACTCTTCGACCTTGTCGTAGTAGGGCTAAAGCTCGTCGTAGGAAATCGGCCAGTCGTCACCGTATCCGTCGCGGCTTGCGGCCTTGAATTCGTAATCCGATAAGCGATAGCTCTGGCGTCCCCAGGTGATCGTTCGTCCGCCGACCTGGCGTCCGCGAATCCAATCGAATGGCTTTCGATCGGCGGTCGTGTAAGGGTTATCGACGTCGTCAACAAAGAACTGGTTTCCGTACGCATTACACGCGTAGCACTTCGATTGGACCTTCTGGCGCGCACGACTGGCGGCGGTGTAGCGATCTCTAGCCTCATAAGGCCACAGGTGCTCGGTAAAATCCTTCTCGGGGTCGAGATGGCGCCCGGCCTCGAGCACGATCACGCGCATGCCTTTCTCACAGAGTTCTTTTGCCGCCCAGCCGCCGGTTGCGCCTGAACCAACAACTATCGCATCGTAGATTTCTTGTTTGGCCATTGGCGATCTAAGGGGATCTCAAATCTAGGATCTCAGATTCCAGATCTCAGATCTCAGATCTCAGATCTCAGATTCCAGATTCCAGATTTCAGAGTTCAGAGTTCAGAGTTCAGAGTTCAGAGTTCAGATTCCAGATCTCAGATTTCAGATTCCAGATTCCAGATTTCGTACTACGACACTGTTTCGCTCACGACAGCGCGCGCTTCATATACTCAAATGCCGTTCGAGTTCCTTCGGTCGGGTTTGCAGTCTCGGGCTCGTATTCGATGTTGGCCGCGTACTTGAACTTGATCTTCTTCAGCAGCGCCATCGTCTCGGTGATCGGAGTAGCACCTTCGCCGAATCGCCTCCCTGTGTGGTCGGCGTCTTTATCTCGGTCCTTTATGTGCAGGCTCACGATGCGGGGATGATGATCGCGTATGAACGAGACCGGGTCGAACCCCGCAGCGTAGAAGTGGCCAATATCCAGATTGATGCTGAGGTAATCCGATGAGCCCTTCAGCGCGTTCATGAAATCATCAGGCGTTTCGAACTCCTGACTCCTATCGCCTTTGAATTCCTTGTAGCCGAACCAGTGATTGTGCAGCCCCAGTTTGATCTTGTATTTCTGGCACCACTCGCTGAGTCGCGGCACAATGGGTTTCTGGACTGACGCGGTCATCACCCTGGTTCCCAACAGCAGAGCACCGTTGAACCCGCGATCCAGATAGTCGTCTTTCGAGTCGACAGGGAAGTTCACGCAATAGGCGCTGACTTTGATCCCGGCGTCGTCGAACTTTTTCTTGATCGCCTTGAAATCGGCTTCAGAAGCCTTTCCTGGGTTCAGGTGGCCGTCCCAGAGCTCGATGCTGCTCAATCCAATCGCGGCCATCGCTTCGATCATCTTGTCGACGCTGAAAGCGCGGAACGTGTAGCTCTGCACTCCTACTTCAATACCGCTGAACACTGAAGGCTTGATTTTGTCGCTTGTCGACGCGAGCTTCAGGCCTGCGAACGCTCCGACGAGGCCCATCCCGAATTGCCTTCGCGTGATGTATTCCACGATTGAATCCCTCCTCTCTGTGAACGCCGGTGCCTTGAACATCCAAGGTGGGTGGCATCATATTGGAAGAAGGAGCAAAGCGCAAAGGGCTAGAAGAGATTTTCCATTTTCCATTTTCTATTTGTCATTTTTTATTCCGACTGCGGAGCCTCGACTAACCCCCAACCTCTTCCCCAAATAGAAAATGACAAATAGAAAATGGAAAATGGAAAATCTCTTCTTGCCCTTTGCCCATTGCGCTTTGCCCTTTGCTCACTCGCTGTGATAACTTCTCGCGCGTCAACACGCTCACGGAGGCCGCAGTGGCACAGCAAAAGACCTACGACGCAATCATCATCGGTTCGGGTGCGACCGGAGGGATGGCCGCAAAAGAACTCACCGAGCGCGGCATGCAGGTGCTGGTGCTCGAAGCCGGCCCACCCGTAAATCCCGAGCGCGACCTCAGCACACATCGCTGGCCCTATGAGTCGATGTATCGCGGCTTTGGCCCTCCCGGTTGGAAAGACCAGGATCAATGGATGCAAGCCACCGCCGGTGAGTTCAGTCGCCAGTTCTACGTCAAGGACACCGAGCACCCTTACACCACTGATCCGGGCAAACCGTTTCTCTGGGTGCGAGCGCGAATCGTCGGCGGCAAGACGCTTCATTGGGGACGCATGTCCTATCGCCTGTCGGACCTCGATTTTAAAGCCGCCAGCAACGATGGGTTCGGGGACGATTGGCCAATCAGCTATGAGGAACTCGCGCCTTATTACGACAAAGCGGAAGAGTTCATCGGGGTGAGTGGAAACCGCGACGGCTTGCCGCATCTGCCCGACGGAAACTTCATGCCGCCCATGAAACTCAACTGTGGCGAGCAGCTCCTGCGCAAAGGCGCGGAAAAGGTGGGACGGCGTGGAATCCCGATGCGTCTTGCGATGCTCACCGGGCCGCCCAAGCCCCACATGAAAAAGCGCGCGCGTTGTCACTACTGCGGCAACTGCGGCGACGGCTGCGATGTCGGAGCGATGTTCAACTCGCTCAGCTCGACCTTGCCCGTTGCTGAAGCTACCGGCCGGATGACGCTGCGTCCTAATTCGATTGTCCGGCACATAGTGGTCGATACGAATACCGGCAAGGCGAAGGGCGTTGCATTTGTCGATCGAGTCACCAATCAAGAGTTCGAGGCGGTGGGCAAAATCATCGTGCTGGGCGCGTCAACGCTCGAATCGACTCGGATATTGCTCAACTCGAAATCGCGGCAGCATCCGAACGGGCTTGGCAATTCTTCGGGCAAGTTGGGTCACTACCTGATGGACCACTTCGGTGGGATTGGCGCGAGCGGATATTTCAACGTGCTCGCGAGCCGTGATCCAGTAAATGAGGACGGCAAGACCTCAGGCCTGCTCATAACCCGCTTCCGCAACATCAACAAAGAGACAAAGCAGCAGCGTTTCGTGCGCGGCTACGGGTTCGAGTGCGGTTCGGGCGCGCGCATGTTCCCGGCCTTCGCGAGGAACGCGGCAATTACCCCCGGCTTTGGTTCCGAATTCAAACAGCGAGTGCGGAAGTACTACACAACACCGGTGAGCTTGACCACACGCGCCGAGATGCTCCCTCGTTTTGAGAATTACGCTGAGATCGACCCCGCGGGAGTCGTCGACGCGTGGGGCATACCCGTGCTTAAGATTCACATTCAGTACTCGGACAACGAGCGCGAGATGGCTCGTGACGCCGCCCAAACCAGCGAAGAGATACTTCGCGCAGCGGGCGCAGAAGTTGTCTCGACCGGAGGCCGTATGACGGCGCCGGGACGGATCATTCACGAGCTTGGCACGGCGCGTATGGGCACTGATTCGAAGACGTCTGTGCTTAACAAGTTCAATCAGAGCTGGGACGTGAAGAACTTGTTCGTAATTGACGGCGCATCTTTTGTGACGAGCGCGAACCAGAATCCGACGCTTACAATGCTGGCGCTGACAATGCGCGCATGCGATCGCCTCGCGGATGAGTACAAGCGAGGAAGCCTTTGATTTTCTATTTTTGATTTTCTATTTTCTATCTTCCATTTTTGTTGGGGGAGCGATGTTCGGACCAGCACAGAAACAAGCGAAACCAGGAGTAGCCGCGAAATCTGCTACATTGCATTCGATCGCGGCGATGATGCACGAGCGTAGTTTTGCCGGCCGCTTCGATGTTGCGGGCGCGAGCTACAGTTTCACTTATTCTGCTGCGAAAGCGGCGGTGACTGGAGGCAAGCTTCAGCTTACCGGCAGTTTAAGGGTAATTAACGGACGCCCCAACGCGCGTATTTCCCCGCACGAGCTCCGCAACGTTCGAGCCACGCTTGTTGCGGCTCAGGGTGGAATTGGAATCGCGCCGTTGCGCAAGCAGTTACCCTCGGACGTGTCGACTGCACACCCCGATTTGCCCGTCGTCGAGAGCACCGGGTCGCTTTCGTTCTGCGGCGTGCTCTACTTCAAACTTGCGCCGCTGGATGGCCAAGCCCTGGGAGTGCCCGCCGACCTGAGACAGCTACAACTGAACGTGCGATTAGCGCCGGTCAACGATGTGGAGCGCGGG
>DATLWF010000025.1:0-8935 GCA_035576605.1 Blastocatellia bacterium
GCGGCCACCATCTTCATGGCCTTGGTGATCTTCTGCATGTTACGGACCGAGCGAACTCGGCGGCGAAGGTCCTGCAGGTTTGCCATGAGGTCAAAACTCCGATTCTACTGACAGTATTGAAAATTGAAAATTGCAAAATGAAAATTGAAAATTGCCGCCGCAAGCTTGAGGCGCGTTCTTAAGTTTCTAATTTTCAATTTTCAATTCTTAATTCTTAGTTCCCGCTACTTCGCTGCACCCTTACTTCCGTCAGTCGGCTGCCACGGCGGTTGCCGCCTCGGATGTGAACCGCTGCTTGAATTCAGTTACCGCTGCTCGCATTTCTGTTTCGAGCTCCTCGTCGAGCTTCTTCCGATCACGGATCTTCTCGAGCAGGCTCGCGTGACTGTTCTCAACGAATGCTTGCAGCCCCTGCTCGAACTTCTTGAGGTCGGCGACCTCGATGTCGTCGACCAAGCCTTTGGTCGCGGTCCAGATGATCAACACCTGCTGCTCGACGGGCATCGGCGTAAACTGGGGCTGCTTGAGAATCTCAGTCAGCCGCTGGCCGCGGTTGAGCTGGGCCTGCGTAGCTTTGTCCAGATCCGATCCGAACTGCGCGAATGCGGCCAGGTCCCGGTACTGCGCAAGATCCAATCGCAGCGTGCCCGCGACCTGCTTCATCGCCTTGGTTTGAGCTGAACCGCCGACCCGGCTCACGGAGTTGCCGACGTTGATCGCCGGACGCACTCCCTGGTGAAACAAGTCGGTCTCCAGGAATATCTGTCCGTCAGTTATCGAGATGACGTTGGTCGGGATGTACGCGGATATGTCACCGGCTTGAGTCTCGATCACCGGAAGCGCCGTCAGGCTTCCGCCACCGAGTTGATCAGATAGCTTGGCAGCGCGCTCCAGCAGCCGGGAATGAAGGTAGAACACATCGCCGGGATACGCTTCGCGTCCGGGCGGACGTTTCAACAGAAGTGAAATAGCTCGATAGGCCCACGCATGTTTCGAGAGATCGTCGTAGACACACAGCACGTGCTGCCCCCGGTCACGAAAAAACTCTCCCATCGCGCATCCGGCATACGGTGCGATGTATTGCATGGCCGCAGGACTTGAAGCTGACGCATCGACGATGACTGTGTAGGAATCCGCGTCGTAGTCTTCGAGGGTTTTCTTCACCTGCGCCACGGTAGATTCCTTCTGGCCGATCGCAACGTAGATGCAGATCAGATCTTTGCCTTTCGAGTTGATGATCGCGTCGATGGCGACGGCGGTCTTGCCGGTCTGGCGGTCGCCAATGATCAACTCGCGTTGGCCGCGGCCGATAGGAACCATTGAATCAATTGCTTTTAACCCGGTGAGCATCGGCTCGCGAACGGGCTGGCGATCCATCACGCCCGGGGCGATGCGTTCGAGCGGGCTGAATTTCCCGCCCGTATCGATAGGACCGCGTCCATCAAGCGGGCGGCCGAGTGGATCGACCACGCGTCCGATTATTTCTTCGCCGACGGGCACGGACATGATTCGTTTGGTGCGGCGGACCTCATCGCCCTCCTTTATGTGCTCGTAGGAGCCGAACAACACGGCGCCGACTTTATCTTCTTCGAGGTTGAGCGCGATGCCCGCGACCTCGTGCGGCAGCTCGAGTAGCTCGCCGGCCATGACGCGCTCCAGGCCGTAAATTTCGGCGATGCCGTCGCCGGTCTGAATCACCGTGCCCACTTCGCTAATCTCGAGGCTGGTGTCGTAGCCCTCGATCTGCTGGCGTATGATCTTACTTATTTCATCTGCTCGGATTGCGTCCATCGTTGTCTCCCAGGCGGATTCTCGGGTCTCGGAAAGTCAAATTCAAGAATCTCAGATTTCAGATTTCAGATTTGAGATCTGAGATTTGAGATTTCGAAATTCTCAAATGTCGCATCTCAGATCTGAAATATATCTTAAATCTGCAGTCGCAATCTGCAATCTGCAATCTGAAATCTGCAATCTGAAATCAGCAATCTGCAATCTGAAATCAGCAATCTGCAATCTGAAATCAGCACTCTGCAATCTGAAATCAGCAATCTGCAATCTGAAATCTGCAATCTGAACCTGTGTAATCTGTAATCTGCAATCTGGACTTGTGTAATCTGCAATCTGACCCAGGAGACTTAAAATCTCACACTACATTGTCTCCCCGTTTCAATCGCTCCCTTATCTCCTGAAGCTGGCTTCGCACCGACCCGTCATACACGATCGATCCGATGCGAGTCACCACCCCTCCTATCAGCGTGGGGTCAGTCTTGAATTTGAATTCCACTTGCTTGCCGGTCATCTGTTCGAGAGTCCGACCCAGCTTTGCCTGCTCCGAAGCCCCGACCTCGCTGGCAGTCGTGACTTCGGCGACGATCAGGCCGTTGCGTTCATTCATCTCGCGACGGAACTGGTCGTACACGGCAGCGAGATGATGCAAGCGATAATGACTGAGCATCGTGCGCAGCAGATTTGCCGTCATCTGCCCGGTCCTGGCGCGTGCGATGAGCGCTTCAAGCACGCGCAGCTTGTCGGTCTGCGAAACGATCGGGCTTGCGAACATGTCGTGAAGCTCCACGCTCGACTTCATCATCTCGGCGAAGACGCGCACCTCGTTGTCGATCTGCTCGACCTGATTCCGGGCGGTGGCGACGTCGGCGAGCGCTTCAGCGTATCGGCGGGCGATTGCGATCACGCTCATTTGCGCACCTCGCTCAGGTCATCTATGAACTTGTTCACCATTCGAGTGTTGTCTTCCGTGCGAATGTCGCGGCGAATCATCCCTTCCGCCAGCGCAACCGACTGGTCGGCGACGAACGCTCGCAACTCGCCCCTGGCGGCTTTCATGGCTCCTTCGATCTCGCGCTGGGCGGTCTGCCGAATCTTCTCCGCGTCCGCGGCCGCAGTCTGGCGGACTCGTTCGGCCTCGCGCGCGCTCTCGCGCTCAGCTTCCGCGCGGATATCGGCGACCTCCTGATCCAGCCTGCCAAGGCGCGCTTCAAGCTCGGCGAGCCGGGCTTGCGCCTCTTGCTTGTCCTGTTTGGCCTGTTCGAGTTCTTTGACGATCGAGGCAGCGCGGTTGTCGAGCACCTGGCCGATCCGAACCTTGCTCCGAAGGATGTAAACGAGAATGATGACGAATACTAAAAGGTTGATCACCCTCCAGAGCGTATAGTTGTGCCAGATGTCGGTTTGTTCCGCTGCCCCAGCCGCAAACAGAAGAGCCGGGCTGATGAACAAGTCAATTGTCAATCGGCTCCACCTCCCACGGTGCGCCCCAGCACTGTGCGCGATATCCGTTCGGCGATCTGACGCGATTCCGATTCAAGCGCCGCGCGAGCGTGAACAACCTGCTGCTCGATCTCCTGTTTTGCGCGCTCGATCTGCTCGTGGGCGTGCTGCTTTGCGTCATCGATCAAATGACGGCGCTCTTCCACGGCAGCCGCGCGCTCTTGCTCGGAGCGCTTGTAGCTTTCCGCACGAGCCTGGCGAATGGTAGCTTCATACTCGGCGAGCCTCGTCTCATAGCTCCGCCGCGCCGCGCGCGCCTCGTTGGCCGCGCCCTCGATCAACGTCTGTCGCTCATCCAGGACTCGGCCGATGGGTCTGAACAGAATCCTGTTCAACACAAAAACGAGAATAACGAAGAGGACGAGTACGAAGACGAGCGAGCCGTCAGGGCTTATGATGTTGCCGCCACCTTCAGCGAAGGCGAGGGTCATCGAAACCAAAGCATGTACTCCCTTGTGAGAAATTTACCGTGAGTTCAAGCCACGAAAACTAACACAGCGCTGAAAAAAGTGTCAAGCAAACGGCACTCTTTAACACCGTCGCTTCCTCGTCAAAGAGCATTGTAACTTTTGCGCTTTGCCGCCTTCTTTGGACCGCGCCGCCCTTGCTCGCTGATCGAATACCTCAGTCGCGCGCGGCGCAGTCCAAAACCCGAGGGCGGATTCGACTCGCACTCCGGCCTCACTGGCAGTGTAACGAGAGCTGAATCGAAAGCCAGAGCAGGATCACTCGAGAGCCATAGGAACAGTGCACTGCCACTGCGAACAACGACTCTCAGGGTGGTTTTTTTGCTGTTTAGCTTTCCAACCTCTCTGGCTGCATTGAAGCTTGTGCGCGGCTACGGTAGCATTCTTTCTCTTTGTTAAGCAGATCAGAACAATTTAAGGAGCAGGAATGAGCACTAACGGAAAGGTTGTCGATAGAGTTCGGGACATCACAGCCAGCGTAATAGCTCCAGCAGCGGCGGAGCACGATCGGGCGGGCGAGTGGCCAAGTTCTTCCATCAAGGCGCTCGCAGACTCGGGTCTTCTCGGCTTGACTGTGTCCGAGGAACTGGGCGGGCTTGGCCTGGGGCCTTCGGATTTCGTCGCGGCAGTCGAAGAACTCGCAAAAGCCTGCGCCTCGACCGCGATGATTTTCGTTATGCACGTTTGCGGCACTGAAACGATCAAGCAATCGGCGCTTCCCCGGCGCGATTCGGTGCTCTCGGACATAGCAGCCGGCAAGCATCTTTCGACGCTGGCGTTCAGCGAAAAAGGCTCCAGGAGCCATTTCTGGGCTCCCGTCAGCCGGGCCACCGAGCAGGACGGTTTTCATGTCCTCAACTGCCAGAAGTCTTTTGTGACCAGCGCGGGACACGCGAACAGCTATGTCGTTTCGACTCTAGCGGTCGGCGCGACGGGAATGACGGAATCCAGCTTGTACTACGTCGAAAATGGCGCGGCGGGCTTCAGCGTCGCCGGCCCGTGGAACGGCCTGGGAATGCGAGCCAACGCCAGCGCGCCTATGAAGCTCGAGAACTCGCGAGTCTCGCCGGACTCTTTGCTCAGTCCAGCCGGCGGAGGCTTTGGCGTGATGATGGCGGTTGCGTTGCCGTGGTTTCAGTTGGGTAGTTCGGCGGTCGCAAATGGAATTGGCAGAGCCGCGCTTGATGCCGCCGCCGGGCACCTGAACGGCGCGAGGTTGGAACACCTGGACGTCACTCTGGCTTCGCAGCCGGAGTCGCGAGCACGGCTGGCGAGCGCTCGCGTCGCGCTGGATGCGTCGCGCGCGCTCACGGCGGATGCTGCGCGATCGGTCGAGAATCCCGATGACAGCACGATGCTCCGCGTGCTGGAAGTGAAGGCATGCGCGAGCGAGACGGCGCTTGACGTGACCGACAAGGCAATGCGGTTGTGCGGTGGCGCCGGGTTCAGCAAGCAGCTTCCGGTCGAGCGCTACTTCAGAGATGCGCGGGCGGGTTCGGTGATGGCGCCCACGACTGATGCGTTGTACGACTTCATCGGCAAAGCTGTGCTCGGACTGCCGCTGTTCTAGTCTTGTAGGGTGTCTTTTTCAGGCAACCTTGGAAGAGAGGAAACTAATGACGCGACCGATCCTGATGGGCGCCGTCGCCTACGATCCAAAGGTCGTTCCAATCTGGGACGGCATCCGCGAGTACCTGAAAGAAGCCGGGCCCGGAATGGACTACGTTTTGTTCTCAAATTATGAAGCCCAGGTAGACGCGCTGATCTCCGGGTTCATCGACATCGCGTGGAACACGAATCTGGCTTACGTTCGCACGCATCGCCGAACCGATGGCCATTGCCGCGCGCTTGCGATGCGGGACACGGACGTTGATTACTCATCTGTCATAGTTGCCAGGAAAGACGCGGGGATCAATACGCTTGCGGATTTGCGTGGGCGAACGCTTGCGCTTGGAAGCCGCGATTCTGGTCACGCGGCGATTCTCCCGCTTTACTTTCTCAAGCGGCAGGACATCGACCCGCAACGCGAACTGAAGCTGCTGCGCTTCGATTTGGACGTTGGCAAGCACGGCGACACCGGCGCGAGCGAATCCGCGGTGTTGAACGCGGTCGCTTCGGGACAGGCTGACGCCGGAGCGGTCGGCGATCCGTTTTGGGCGAAGGCGCTCGAAGAACGCGCGGTCGACGGCGATAAGGTGCGGTTGTTGTGGAACACGCCGGCTTATCATCACTGCAACTTCACCGCTCTCGAGTCGCTCGAGCAGTCGCGGTTCGAGCCGTGGGTCGAAGCGTTGCTGCGAATGGACTACAACAATCCTAAGCATCGTCTGCTGCTTGATATGGAAGGTCTGAAGCGATGGCTTCCCGCGAAAACCGAGGGCTATCGCACATTGTTTGAAGCGGTCGACGAGCAAGGCATCGAGTAGTGACTCGTCCCATCTCCAGAATGAATGTGAAGGAGCAATACGACGGCGAAGACCTGGGCGCATCGGAGGGCCTGCTCGTAGCGGTCGCGCGTTTGCTTGATCCGCTCGCCGAAGGCGAAGCACTCGAACTGATCACTGAGAATCCGACTGTCTCCGATGATCTAAGGATATGGTGCCGGCGCGCGGGACATCGCTTTGCCGGCGCAACCGGCGAGAACGGAAAATCGAAAATAGTCATCGAGCGCGGATCGGTTCGCCGAACGCTCGCCGACCCGCCGGAATGGGGCGTTCGCATGCCTCGCCGCGGAGCCAACGTCGACATGCGCGACTGGCAAGTGGGCCGTCACGGCGCGATCGAAGACAGAGCTCCCCATGGCGGATCGCTTGCGCCGCGCAACGCCCCTATCGAAGAAGGCGCGCCTTCGATCGAGTTCTCGATTCGCAAGCGAACTGACGTTTGGGCTAACGCGATCTCGGAATTGTACGAGCAGGCGACATCGAGTCAGTGGGTAGGAGCACGCGACATTCCGTGGCAAGAGCTTGCACCACTCGATGACGAAGTCGAGCGCGCCGTTTGCCAGATCATGACCTTTCTGGCGGAAAATGAATACGCGGCGCTGTACGTGCCTGCTCGGTTCATCGGCCAGATTCATCCTCACTTCACCGAGGCGGCACTGTTCCTTTCGACGGTGATGGTTGACGAGGCGCGTCACATCGAGGTTTTCACCAAGCGCGCGCTCGCCAATGGCGGAGGGCTCGGTGTTGCCTCGGCTTCAACTCAGCTCTCATTGGCCTCGCTGCTCGAGCCGAGAGATTTTTCGACGGCTTCCTTTCTGTTGAGCGTGCTTGGTGAGGGAACGTTCCTCGACCTGCTTGCATTTCTGGAAGACTTCGCGCCGGAGCGTGCGACGCGCGAGATATGCCGTCGCGCACGGCAGGATGAGACTCGCCACGTGCGGTTCGGAATCGCTCACGCGAAGTACTCGATTGAAGCTGATGCGAACGCGGCGCGAAGGTTCGGGTCGGCGGTCGAGGCGCGCGCGGAGTTCCTCAAGTCGGTGAGCGGCGTCGGCGCCCTTATCGAAGAATCGCTGATCATTTACTCGGGCGGCGGAATGAGTCCTTCATCCTTGCGAGCGGGAACGAAGCGAGTCGCCGCGTTGTATGAGACGATGCATATAAATCGAGTGAAGCGATTGGCCGCCGCCGGAATCGGCATTGACCAGGCGGATCACATGTCGCGGCTGCACACGCCGAATTTCATGTAGGTAACAGGAAGAGTATTCGGAAGTTTGTTTTCCATTTTCCATTTTCCATTTGTCATTTGTCATTTGTCATTTGTCGCGCCACGGTTGATTTGAGAAATGACAAATGAAAAATGGAAAATGACAAATGGAAAATGAAAATGACCGGTCCTTCACAGTTTCATCCCTGCTTCCGTCCGTAAAGCTCGCTTAGCTTTCTGAGTCTGTCGCTAATCGCGTGCGTCAGCGCGCCGGCCCTGAATCTCCATTGCCAGTTGCCCTGCTCGCTCGCTGGAAGATTCATCCGAGCGCGCGAACCGAGTCCCAACACGTCCTGCATCGGGACGACCGCTGTGTTTGCGACCGACGCCCACGCCGCGCGAATCAAGTCCCAGTGAATCTCGCTGCCGTCGGAGCCCAGATAATCGAGGCAGTACGCGCGCTCGAGTTCGATCTGGTTGGCGTTGCGAGTCGAACCCTCGCCCGCCTTGCTATTGAACCATCCGACGGTGGTGTCGTTGTCGTGAGTGCCTGTGTACACGACGCAGTTTCGAACATAATTGTGTGGCAGGTCGATCGTTTTGCTGTCGCCTCTGAATGCGAATTGCAGAACGCGCATGCCGGGAAGGCCGAAGTCGTCCCGCAAGGCTTCAACGTCCGGCGTGATGACACCAAGATCTTCAGCGATGATCGGCATCTCACCAAGTGTGTTTCGGAGCGTAGTAAAGAGCTCTCGTCCAGGGACCTCGACCCACTGACCTCGCTCCGCGGTCTTGTCCATGCCGGGAACCTCCCAACATGCAGCGAAGCCTCGAAAGTGATCGATGCGAAGTATGTCGACGGTCTGAAGCGTGGTGCGAAGCCGGTCGATCCACCAGCGAAAGCCGGTTGCGCGCATCGCGTCCCAATTGTAGATCGGGTTTCCCCAGAGCTGACCGGTCTTGCTGAAGTAATCCGGAGGGACGCCGGCTTGCACGATCGGCTGCCGCCGGCTGTCGAGCTTGAAAAGTTCGGGATGTGCCCACACGTCAGCCGAATCGCGAGCGACGAATATCGGCGCATCGCCGATGATTTTTATCCGGCGCTCGCGGCAATAAGCCTTGAGCGCCGACCATTGTCTGAAGAACAGAAACTGAAAGAACTTTTCGGATTGGACTCTCTCGCGCAGGGCCTCTCGCGCAGAAGCCAGCGCACCGGCGTCGCGCGCGGCGAATTGCGGCTCCCAATCAGTCCAGGCCACGCCGCCGTGCGCATCCTTCAACGCGCGAAACAGCGCATAGTCTTCGAGCCACCAATCATTCTCCTGGCAAAAATGGATA
Source organism: Blastocatellia bacterium (assembly GCA_035576605.1). Classification (GTDB taxonomy): domain Bacteria; phylum Acidobacteriota; class Blastocatellia; order UBA7656; family UBA7656; genus Onstottus_A. The sequence continues at coordinate 8,745 of DATLWF010000025.1, forward strand.
AATTCCGCTTGTACCATTCCCCCAGTTGACCGTTTGAAGTTGTCGAAGGCCCTCTCGAGCAGGGCTTTTTTGTAGTCGATCACTCGGCCGAAATCGACGCGGGAGTAACGAGAGTGAGGCTCGTAGCTTACCTCATCATCCGACAGCAGCCCTTCTTCGATGAGCCGCTTTGGACTGATCAGGAGCGCATT
>DATLWF010000026.1:0-4615 GCA_035576605.1 Blastocatellia bacterium
TTGGACTCTACTCAAATCCACGTGAATTGCATACGATCGAAAATTGTGCAACGCTCGCCATGTGCCGCTGGCGAGCGAGATACTCGAGCAGATTTTCCGTGAAGAGTACGGTCGAATCATAGCTACGTTGATTCGTCTGTCGGGATCATTTGACCTGGCAGAAGAGTCTTTGCAGGAAGCCTTCGCCTCCGCGGCCGCGAACTGGGAGAAAGACGGCGCACCGCGTAATCCGGGCGCATGGTTAACAACCGTCGCTCATCGGAAGTTGCTCGATGCGGTGCGCCGGGAAAAGACTAAGGCCGAGAAACAACCCGCGCTCGAATACGAATCGGAAAGACTGCAGCCCTATGACCCGCCACCATTGTTGGAAGAAAGTGTGGAATATCCCGATGACAGATTGCGTTTAATTTTCACTTGCTGTCATCCATCCTTGAGCCGCGAAGCGCAGGTTGCTTTGACGCTGCGCACGCTGGGCGGACTCACCACCACAGAGATTGCCCGCGCGTTTCTTGTGCCCGAGTCGACGTTGGCCCAGCGCCTGGTGCGAGCCAAGAACAAGATTCGCTTTGCCCGAATTCCCTACGAAGTTCCGCCACTCGAATTGTTGGGTGAACGTCTCTCAGCCGTGCAAACCGTCATCTATCTGATCTTCAACGAAGGCTATTCGGCGACTGCGGGCGACAGCCTGGTGAGAAGAGATCTGTGCATCGAAGCGATTCGTCTGGCGCGGGTTCTCTGCGAATTGTCGGCGCTCGAACCTGAGAATCTTGGTTTATTGGCGTTGATGCTTTTGCAGGACTCGCGACGCGAGACTCGCATCAACGAGCACGACGAGATCGTGACCCTGGAAGACCAGGATCGGTCCCGTTGGGATCACAAGGAAATCGAAGAGGGTTTAGAACTAATCGAGACGGCGCTTCGGTTGGGGCGCGTCGGCAATTATCAGCTTCAAGCCGCCATCGCCGCGGTGCACGCTGAAGCAAAGACCGCTGACGAAACTGATTGGCCGCAAATCGTAGCGCTGTACAAAGAACTCATGCGCCTTACTTCATCGCCGATCGTTGCATTGAATCATGCAGCGGCAGTCGCTATGAGCGAAGGACTGGAAAAAGGTTTGAGTTTGTTGGAGGAAGCGGGCGTCTCTGGAAAGCTGGATCACTACTATCTGTTTCATGCATCGCGTGCCGACCTGTTGCGAAGACTCAGCCGTTCGCAGGAAGCGGCGACAGCCTACGCTCGCGCTCTTTCACTCGCGACCAACAGAGTCGAGCAGCAGTACATCCGCAAGCGTCTGATTGAAGTGACCTGATAAATTGACCTTCACTGCCTCAGTTTTCGTATTATTCGCGGCCCATAAACGCCGGTTGGCTTGACCGGCCTCCCGTTTTCGCCAACAATGGGCGCTTCGCTTTAGGCCAACGATAAGAAAGAGGAGCTTAAATGGGCTATCGCTTCAAAGAGAACGAATCGGCGCCTGATGGAATCAAGCGTATTTCACTCGAGCAAATTGACAGAGCGCATGAATTGTTGAGCCTGAAGACCAGAAACAGAGATAGGGCGGTTCACCAGGCTCGAGTTTCCTTTAAGAAGATAAGAGCGGTGCTGAGGCTGGTCTACGGGGAACTCGGGCCCGAGATTTTTAAGCTCGAGAACAGAGAATATCGCGATACAGGCCGCGCGCTTTCGAAGGCGCGAGACACCGCAGTGGTTGCCGGCACCCTTGAGGAATTGGTCCGGCACTTTAACAAACAGCTTGTGGACCCCGATATCAAGACGCTACGAAAGCGCCTTCGCCGGTCCAAGGCAGAGCAGCACATCGATAAGAAGCAGATCTTGCAAGTTGCAGAAGCCTTGTCATCGGCCCGACAGCGCGTGGAAACCTGGCCCATCAACAACGACGGGTTTTCTGCTCTGCGTACAGGGCTTCAACGCGTCTACAAGAGGGGTCGTGCCAGCTATGATCTAGCACGCGTCGAGCGCACAACCGAGAACCTTCACGAGTGGCGTAAGCAGGTCAAGTACCTGTGGTATCAGGTCTGCATATTGAACCCGATGTGGCCAAAGCCGTTGGACGTTCTCGCTCACGAACTGGGCAAGCTCGCGGATTATCTAAGCGAGGATCACGACCTTGCCTTGCTCACCAGGACAGCCATTGAGCAATCGCAGGCGCTGGGTGATCCGGACGAGGTTGAAAACCTTATTTTGGTCATAGACCAACGGCGCATTCAGCTTCAAACGAAGGCAGCGGCGCTCGGAGCACGCATCTATGCGGAGAAGCCGAAGACGTTCGGCAATCGCATGCAAACATATTGGGAGGCGTGGCGTCTGGTAGGCGCCATCGAGCCCGCGGGGGATCAACAGATGGACCTCGCCTTTGAAGCCACGTCTGTTCTTAGATGAATAGAGCCTTCGAGATGTCGTGTTGACCTAATCGGTATCTGACGAAAGTATCCGTTGCAGCCAGTCACTCATTGCGCCGGCTAACAGGCGATCAGTTGATCCGAACCACCAGCGTGTATTTTGAATCGCGGTCTTCAAAGGTTGACACCGTGATTTTGTAGTCTCCGCTCTTTTTCAAACTGCCTTTCAGGCTCGTGTTGAAGTCGTACTCTTCTTCGGGCAAGGGCTCGCCGTTCGGATCGGTCACCGCGAATCCCGTATTCCCATCTTTCCGCGTGATGCGCCCGGTGAATTTCTGATTTGCCTTCGCGCTGAAAACGTAGACTGCGTCTCTGTTCTTTCTGACTTCGCCTTCAAGAACTACGGCTGGACTTCCGGGCTTCAGTTGAATTCGCTTTGCATTTTTCGACTCTTGCGCCGCAGGCGCCGCAGCCGTCAAGACCAACACTGAGGTCACAAGAAGCGAACGAAACGCAGGACATTTGATCATCATTGGGCCTTTCTATTCGGAGATTTTGTCATTTCGTCAGCTCATTTTGAAGCTTCATTATTCGCTAGCGAGGACTTCCAACGCGAATCGATCTGCGAGCTTTCACAATCCCCTGCGGTTGAATTTGTCCAATTCGCCGAGCTGACGCGAATCACCTTCGTACCGGGCCTTCGCCTGTTGCCAGTAATAGATCGCGCGATAGTACCTCGTGTAGCCCCGGGTGCGGCGATCGCATTCACCCGTGTCGGCTTCTTTCTTGAGTCTCACCGTAACCAGGAGTTTCGGATACTTGCGACCAACGGCCGGCAAGGCCCGAAAGGAAGGCGACTCCGTAAACGTTGCTCCGCAGCCCTGGGTGTTGAATAGAAAGAAGCTCGAGATGATCTTGAATCGCCCGTCATCGACAAACATCAGCGCAAGGTCGTTGTAGTTCTCACCCGCGTTCGAGTGAGTGCTGTAGATAACGAAAGCGTCATTCTGAGAGTCGAGATGCACCAGCGGATGGTCTTCCCGGAAAGCCGTGAATCTGTCGGTCTTTATGTCCATCACGTCAAGCAGTTCGATCTTCGGCTCGAGACTGAACACTGCCAGCAGCGTTGCTTCACCTTCATAGGGCGTTCCCTCATTAGCATCGCCGGCCGAGAGATCGGCGCTCAAGAGCAAGAGCCGTTTGCCTTCGCTTTGTATCCACCGCGAATCGAAGCCCTTTATTTCGATATCACTTTTCAAAACGATACTTTCTCGCTCGTCGTCTATCTTCCTCATGGGAACGGAACCGTGCGCGATCGCGGCGTCGTCGTGCGTTGAATCAGTCTGCAGATCCGGAAAGACTTTTCGGAAGAGGTCGAAGTAAGTAGTCTTCGATCCCTGTTGGACGGGACTCTTCAGATCAACTGACTGCGTGCCGGCGCCATCCCGGGCAGCCTCGGTCGAAACCGAGCACAGGGTCAGCATTAGAAAGAGAGCGCTCGCGGTGATCAATGTGTAATTCATGCTGTAGCCTCCCATCTTGTGGAGCAGTTTACCTCATTCTGGTCGCGGATCGCCGAACAGAATCCAGGTACGGCGAATGTCGATATCCCGTCAGTGGCGAATCGGAGTAGAGCGAATCTATCCCGGCTGAATCGCTGTGTGATGTTTTAGCGCTATTCGGCACTTTAAGCTGGGACCAGGCTAGAGCCGGTTATTTGGTTCCGGGTCTCTGCGCCGGCGAGAGATATAGAGGGTCGGAAGCACCGGTACATAGACTAAACAGTCCTTAGAACGGCGAGTAGAGATAGGACCTGTAAGACTGCGGAACCGAAAAAGACGAAAGGAGCCGGGGGCGATGCAACAGGACAGACGCAGCTCAATCGACCACAAGGGTGCTGCCATCTTTCTTCGCCCGGCATTGTGGGGAGCCCAGGTCGCTTCGGACGGGCAGGGCGACCCCGGTCGTGGTGGACACGCGATGAGCCATTTCCTTGCCGCGTATTACCGCAGGTGGATCACCTCTCACGAGGAAAGACTGCGCATTCGCCGGGCTGTTGCCTCGTCCGAGCCGTTTGACTGGGGAGCTGATTGGGCCATCAGTCGGTCGGTCGACGGAGCAGACAGTTGTCACGATGAGGAGGCGCAACTTCGCGAGCTGGCGCAAAAGGCGGCAGAAGCGAGCAACGAATACTTTGCATATGAGACGCCAGGCGATTTCGATCTTATCGGCAACGAATTGTCGTTCACTTCTCC
>DATLWF010000027.1:0-15936 GCA_035576605.1 Blastocatellia bacterium
CCGCGGCGGCACCTGACTACTTCAATTTTCAGGAATTCAGTAGCGGCGATTTCGTCGGCGCGCTCGCCGAGACGCTCGGGGCCGAATCGCTGACCCGGGTGTTGTATCCCGACGACCACACCGAGATGGGGCAGGGATTGCGCTTTGTTCAGGAGTATTTTCTCGTCGCCTGCTCGCTGGCCGATCTCGTGCGGCGGTTTCGAGCGAACAACCTCGACTGGAGCGCACTTCCCGATAAAGTCGCCATCCAGCTCAATGACACACATCCAACTATGGCGGTTCCGGAGCTGATGCGGATTCTGCTCGATGAAGCGCATCTCGGCTGGGACGAGGCCTGGCTGATCACCCAAAAGACTCTGGCCTACACCAACCACACCCTGCTCCCCGAAGCGCTTGAGAAATGGCCGCTCGATTGGTTCGAGCTGATGCTGCCGCGCCACCTGGAGATCATCCTGGAGATCAATCGCCGCCTGCTTGATGAGGTCCGCACACGGCATCCGGGCGACGACGGCCGCGTCGCGCGCGCGAGCCTGATCGAGGAAGGTAACGAGCGCAAGATTCGCATGGCCAACCTGGCGATCGTCGGCTCGCACAGCACCAACGGCGTCGCCGCCATTCATTCCCAACTGCTGCGCACCACGACGGTCAAAGACCTGGCTGAATTGTTTCCCGAGCGTTTCAGCAACAAGACTAACGGGGTCACTCCGCGCCGCTGGCTGCTGATGGCCAATCCGGCGCTGTCGCGCACGATCACTGACGCCATCGGCGACGGCTGGGTGAGCGATCTCAGCCAGTTGCAAATGCTCAAACCGCTGGCCGACGACCCGGCGTTAGGTCACGCCTTTCTGAAGGCGAAACGCGAGGCCAAGTTGCAATTCGCCGATTGGCTCAAGCGAACGACCGGCGAAGTCATCGACCCGGACAGCATCTTCGATTGTCAGATCAAGCGCATCCATGAATACAAGCGCCAACTGCTGAACGCGCTTCGCATCGTAGTGCTTTACAACTGGCTGCGTGAGAATCCGAATCTAGATATGGCACCGCGGACCTTCTTCTTCTCCGGTAAGGCGGCGCCCGCCTACGAATTGGCCAAGGTCGTCATCAAGTTTATCAACAACCTCGCGAGCACCATCGCCAGCGACCCGACGGTCCGCGGACGGCTCAAGGTTCTGTTCCTGCCCGACTACTGTGTTTCACTGGCGGAGCGGCTGATCCCCGCGAGTGATGTATCTAACCAGATCTCGACCGCCGGCTACGAAGCCAGCGGCACTAGCAACATGAAATTCATGATGAACGGCGCGCTGACGATCGGCACGCGCGACGGCGCGACCATCGAGATGGCAGAGGAAGCAGGCGAAGAGAATTTCTTCCTCTTCGGCCTCACGGCGGAACAAGTGACCGCCAGCCGCGGCTGGTACAACCCGCACTGGCACCATGACAACGAACCGGAGACGCGTGCGGCGCTGGACCTGATCTTCTCCGACCACTTCAGCCGCAATCAGCCGGGCGTCTTTGCTCCGCTGCGTGACGTGCTGTTGGCAGGTGGCGACTACTATATGCATCTGGCGGATCTCAAATCCTACCTGGAGGCGGATCAGCGGCTGCGCAACGTATTTTCGGAACCCAGCGCCTGGGCACGGAAGGCGATTTTGAATGTGGCCGGCTCCGGGAAATTCTCCAGTGACCGCACGATTGCCGAATATGCCGCCGACATCTGGAACGTCAAGTCGTGTCCGGTGGAGTGAATAGGATTTAGTTTTGGTCTGATCATCGAAAGGAAACTACGCATGCCAACTTCTCCACTCGCAGGCAAGCCTGCCGACGCATCGTTGCTCATCAATGTGCCCCGGCTGGTGACCGCATATTACACGGGGCAACCGGATCCATCCGTACCTGCACAACGCGTCGTGTTTGGAACTTCCGGGCATCGCGGCTCCGCGTTCGATAACGCGTTCAATGAGGCGCATATCCTCGCCATCACGCAGGCGATTTGCCTCTATCGCAAGCAGCAGGGTATCGATGGACCGCTCTACATCGGCATGGATACGCACGCGCTTTCGGAGCCCGCTTTTGCCAGCGCCCTGGAGGTGCTGGCAGCCAACGGCGTCGAGGTCATGGTTGATGCGGAAGAGGGCTACACTCCTACGCCGGTCATCTCGCACGCGATTCTCACTTACAATCACGGTCGCAAGCGCGGGCTCGCGGACGGCATCGTCATCACCCCCTCGCATAACCCGCCGCGCTACGGCGGCTTCAAATACAATCCGCCGCGCGGCGGGCCCGCGGACACTCACGTCACCCAGTGGATTGAACGACAGGCAAACGCTTTTATCGCCGACGGCCTGCGTGGGGTGGCGAGAGTGCCGTTTGAGCGTGCCCGTAGCGCTTCGACCGTACATCGCCATCCGTACCTCGATTCCTATGTGCGCGATCTTCCGTCGGTGGTCGACCTTGAGGCCATCCGCGAGAGCAAGGTTCGCATCGGCGTGGATCCGTTGGGCGGCGCCAGCGTGGCTTACTGGGATGCCATTGGCGACCGCTACGGGCTCAATCTGGAAGTCGTCAACCATATCATTAATCCTACCTTCAGCTTCATGACGGTCGATTGGGACGGCCAGATTCGCATGGACCCTTCATCTGTGTATGCGATGGCGGGCCTGGTCGGCCTCAAGGAGCGATTCGACGTCGCCTTTGCCAGCGACACCGACGCCGATCGGCACGGAATCGTGAGCCGCAGCCAAGGGCTGCTCAATCCGAATCAGTATCTCTCCGTTGCGATCTCCTACCTGTTCACCAACCGCACGCAATGGTCGCAGACGGTCGCCGTCGGCAAGACAGTCGTCAGCAGCAGCCTGATTGATCGCGTGGTGAACAAGTTGGGCCTACATCTGCTTGAAGTCCCGGTGGGGTTCAAGTGGTTCGTCGAAGGACTGCTCAACGGCTCACTCGGCTTCGGCGGCGAGGAGAGCGCCGGCGCCTCTTTCCTTCGGCGCGACGGGACGGTCTGGACGACAGACAAGGACGGCCTCATCCCCGGCTTGCTCGCGGCGGAGATGACGGCCATCACGGGACGCGATCCCGGCGAACTCTACGCGGAGCTCACGCGCCAGTTCAGCGAGCCCCTTTACGAGAGGATCGACGCGCCGGCCACGCCCAAGCAGAAGGCAATGCTGCAAAAACTTTCACCCGAGCAGGTCGAGGAGGCGGAGTTCGCCGGCGAGAAGATCATCACGAAGCTCACGACAGCGCCGGGCAACGGCGCGCCGATCGGCGGACTGAAGGTCATCACGGAGAACGGCTGGTTCGCCGTGCGCCCATCAGGCACCGAGGACGTTTACAAGCTCTACGCCGAGAGTTTTCGTGGCCGTGAGCATCTCCGCCGAATTCAGGAGGAGGCCCGGCAGATTGTTGACCGAATCTTTGCCGCCGCGACGAAGCGGCAGGGCATTGAAGAAGTAGTCAGTAGTGGGGAGTGACGAGGTGGTATGTTCGACGCGAATAACAATGAACCGTCGCCGAACCGGACGAAGATTGTGGCGACCGTTGGCCCGGCCTCGCGGTCGCCCGAGATCTTGCGTGAGCTGATAGAGGCGGGCGTCGATGTACTCCGGCTCAACTTCTCCCACGGGACGCATGAGGAACACTCGGCCGTGCTCGCCGATATCCGGGTGGTGAGCCGCGAGATGGGCCGGCACGTCGCCGTCCTGCAAGACCTGTGCGGGCCTAAAATGCGACTCGGACCTATCCCGGGCGACCTCGTCGAGTGCCCCCTGGGCGAGGTATTTACTCTCGTCGCCGAGCCGTCTTTAGGCGGCGTGCGGGAACTGACCTGCTCGTACCGCGACCTACCGAACGATCTCAAGACCGGAGAGACGGTCCTGTTCGCCGATGGCACGGTCGCCATGACGGTCACGGAGAAATCCCCCGGCCGGGCGCGGCTGAAGGTGACGCTCCCCGGGCGCCTCCGCCCGCGGCAGGGTCTGAACCTGCCCGGTTCGCTGTTGGCCGTCGAGTCGCTGACAGACAAGGACCTGCATGACCTCGACTGGACCGCGCGGCACGCGGGCGATGTCGACTTCGTCGGCCTGTCGTTCGTTCGCAGCGCGGACGACGTCGCCCGTTTGCGGCGTGAACTTCGGTCGAGAAACTGTCCGGCGCGGATCGTGGTCAAGATCGAGAAGCCCGAGGCGGTGCGGCACCTGGAGGAGATCGTCGACACAACAGACTGCGTCATGGTGGCGCGGGGCGACCTGGGCGTGGAAATGGACGCGCAGCGGGTGCCAGCTATCCAGAAGAAGATCATAGCGCTGTGCAACCGGGCGCACCGCCCTGTAATCACTGCGACGCAAATGCTCAACAGCATGGAGCACTCCAGCCGCCCGACGCGGGCCGAGGCCAGCGATGTGTTCAATGCAGTGCTCGACGGCACGGACGCGGTCATGCTGTCGGGCGAAAGCGCCGTTGGCGAATACCCCGTCGAAGCGGCGGCCACCATGCGCCAGATCTGCGTGGAGGCCGAGGCGTATCTGGAGTCAGATGGCCGAATGCCGCTGGGCGAGTCGGCCTCCCTGGCCGGGCTGATCGAGCCGATCACCGAGGCCGCTGTCGATGCTGCTCACCTGGTTACGGAGCGGCTGAACGCTCCGCTGATCGTGGTCGCCACCGACTCGGGGCGCACGGCCTTGGCGCTGAGCAATCGAAGGCCGACTGCGACAATCCTCGCCCTGACGCGCACCGAACAGACTGCCCGGGCGCTTGCCCTGTGCTGGGGGGTGACGCCGTTGCTGTTGGCTGAGGCGTCTTCGGCCGAGGATGAGCTGGCTACTGGCATCGACTGGGCCAAATCGCACGCGCTCGTCCGACCCTGCCAGCATGTAGTGCTCCTGCGCGGCCAGATAGCCGGTGAGCCCACGAGCCGGGCCGTGCTGGCGCAGGAGGTAACCTGAAAGTGACCGTATCAAGAAGATCCGAAGAGCCGGTACTGGAAGTCGCGGGCCGGATCAGCAGCGGTGGCAGTTCCCCCCTTGGGGCCGCTTGCCGAGCGGACGGCGTCAACTTCAGCGTCTATTCCAGGAACGCTGCTGCGGTCGAACTGCTCCTCTTCGACCGCGCCGACGACGCACGCCCATCGCGCTCAATCCCCCTCGATCCGGAGAAGAACCGGACGTATTACTACTGGCACGTCTTCGTCCCCGGCCTGCGAGGGGGACAGATCTACGGCTACCGCATCGCCGGCCCGTACGAGCCCGAAAGAGGATTGCGTTTCGACCCCGGTAAGGTGCTTCTCGATCCGTACGGAAGGGCCGTCGTCGTGCCCACGAGCTACAGTCGCCACGCCGCCAGCGAGCCGGGAGAAAACATCGCCACGGCAATGAAGAGTGTGGTCGTTGACCCCGACCAGTTTGACTGGGAAGGAGACGCCTTGCTCCACCACCCCTGGGCCAGGACCGTCATCTACGAAATGCACGTTGGCGGGTTCACCCGCCACCCGAGTTCCGGCGTCGCACCGGAGAAGCGCGGCACCTACATCGGTTTAATCGAGAAGATTCCATATCTCCAGAGTCTCGGCGTCACCGCCGTCGAGCTGATGCCCGTCTTTCAGTTCGACGAGCAGGACGCCCCGCCGGGGTTGAAGAACTACTGGGGCTATCAGCCGGTCTCCTTCTTCGCGCCGCACTCCGGCTACAGCCTGCGCAAAGACGCGCTCGGCCCACTCGACGAGTTTCGCGAGATGGTAAAGGCCCTGCACCGCGCGGGCCTGGAGGTCATCCTAGATGTGGTCTTCAACCACACCGCTGAGGGCAGCGAGACGGGGCCGACGCTCTGCTTTCGCGGCTTCGATAACGATGTTTATTACCTTCTTGAGCAAGACCGCTCGCGCTACGCGGATTACACGGGGACCGGGAACACCCTCAACACGAACCGCCCGATCGTCCGCCGGATGATCGTCGACAGCCTCCGCTACTGGGTCGAGGAGATGCACGTGGACGGCTTCCGCTTCGATCTGGCCTCAATCCTCTCGCGTGACGAAGCGGGCCGCCCGATGCAGGACCCGCCCGTCATCTGGGACATAGAGACCGACCCGGTGCTGGCCGGGACGAAGCTGATCGCCGAGGCCTGGGACGCCGCGGGTCTCTATCAGGTCGGCAGCTTCGTCGGCGACGCTTGGAAGGAGTGGAACGGAAAGTTTCGTGACGACATCCGCAGCTTTGTGAAGGGCGACAACGGAGGAGTCACCAAACTCCCGCACCGTCTCTTCGCCAGCCCCGACGTCTTTGGGAGCGAAAAGTGGCGGCCCGAGCGAAGCGTCAACTTCGTGACCTGTCACGACGGGTTTACGCTCAACGACCTCGTCTCGTACAACGTTAAGCACAACGAGAGCAACCGAGAGGGGAACCGCGATGGCGCCGATGATAATCTGAGTTGGAACTGCGGCGTCGAGGGGGCGACCGAAGACCCGGCGGTCGACCAGCTCCGCAATCGCCAGGTGAAGAACTTGCTCACGCTCACCCTGCTCGCCGTGGGCACGCCAATGCTCCTGATGGGCGACGAAGTGCGGCGCACGCAGCGCGGCAACAATAACGCTTACTGCCACGACGACGAGACGAGCTGGTTCGACTGGACGCTGCTTGAACGGCACGGCGATGTGCGCCGCTTCGTCGAGCGGCTCATCTCCCACCGCCTTCACCTCGTTCTGGCCGTGCCAACTACGCTGGGCGATACGCTGGCGGATTTTCTACGTGAGGCTCACCTTGAAATTCACGGCGTCAAACTTGATCAGCCGGATTGGAGCCACGAATCTCACAGCCTGGCCTTCACGTTCACGGCGCGGAGGCCGGCGGCGGGCGGAATAATGCACGTTATGATCAACGCCTATTGGGAGGGGCTCGCGTTCGAACTTCCGCCGACTGAGGAAGGCGCTGTCTGGCGGCGATGGATTGACACCGCCCTCGCGTCGCCCGAGGACATCTGCGAAGAGACGGAGGCGCCGCTCATCATCGGGCCAAACTATCTCGTTCAGCCTCATTCGATAGCATACCTGTTCGCTCAGACGCCCGGTTGACAGGGCGTCCGCACAGACTGACACGTTGGCGTCGCGGACAGGCAGGACGCGCGGGCTTTGCTGTGCACGCGTCTCCTTCCCGGAAGAGTGTGCCGTCACAGGCGAAGACCACTGCGTTGTGCTTAAGCACCTGGGGTATGGGAGATCACACTCTATGCTGACTATTCCACCTTTCGAACGGCTATGCTAGCTCGCCTTAAACGAAGACACGAGAGAAGGCTTTTCCTCATCCCCAGCCGCTGAGAAACTCAACCTGATCGATCATTTCTTCGGCCGATCTGACGGCGACGAGCTTGAGCAATCGACGCATCTGTTCACCAATCGAATACGATTGCTGTTGCGCGAGGACCATTCCAGCGTGGGACTTGCCCTGTTCAAGAAAGTCGCTGTGCAAGCGAAAGAAGTCCCGGATGTTGAAGCTGTACAGCACACGGCCGTGTGCAGTAGCCCAACCCAACTGCTCCAGATCGGCGGAGCCGAGCATGTGGGCCTCAAGTGCAGTGCCCACATCCAACCCGCGGTACCGAAGCTCTTGTATTAAGATGTTGCTGTGCGAGTCCTCATTCAGATTGGCGCGAATAGCGCCTATTCGCGCCCAATAAGATATCGGTAAGGGCGACAAGCTATACTACGAAATCCGCTATTCGCCATGGCTCGTCGAGCAGTGACAATCCTCCATCCGATAATCAGCGGAGCCCTGATCGCCGCTGTGCTGTTATTGTGCTGCGCGGCCATTGTCACACGGTCCGCGCCGAGGCTTCTGACAAACGCCACGGCGGTGCTGTAAGTCGCTGCGGCAAGTCCCTGATCAAATCCAAGCAACTCTTCGGCTGGCAGGGCGACGCAGCCCCTCGGTTGCTCTAACGTGCCTTCTTATCTCTGTCGCCCAACCACAACAAGCCGTCGATTATCAGTCGATCCTGAGTTGGGTTGTTGAGTGTATATGACAACGTCTTGTTGGTAGCGTCATACTTGTGCTCATAGTCAATGTCGTTGTGGCCCATGTTGAGATAGAGCATCTTGTAGTTCTTGTTCGTCCAGACCACTGGATAATACCCGCTATGCCAGATCTCATTCTGTTTTGGCCCGGTGCCTAGCGGAAAGCTGGTGGAGTCTATGGAGAGCAGAATGTCTATATCAGGATTCTGTCGCAGATCTTTCTCCCATCGGTACCACTCATTCGGCGAAGACTTGAATGTCTCAGGCAGATGGTGAGTCGCCGGATGCCTGCGGTCTTCGACACGTAGAATCGCCGAGGTCGGTCTCCACGTGTTGCTGACGTATGAGCCGGATCCAAGAAAGGTGTTGTGGTACCAGTCCCAGTTTGCCGGATATGCTGAAGGGGTCAATGCAAAACCGGCAAAGTGAAAGCCCATCCAGGCTCCGCCATGCTCCATGTACGCCTTAAACGCAGCTCGTTGTGCAGGATCTTCGGGCCGAGTATCCAGAAAAATAACCACCTGATACCTGGCAAGAAAGTCTGAATTCAGATTCTGCCAATCGGATGTGGTGTCATAGCTGAAATTGTACTTCGCCGCCATTTCAGGAAACCATCGGTTGGCTTCATGTACAAAGCTGATATGCGCCGGATCCTGTTTGGCGGTGAAGAACGCGATGACTCTGAACTTTGGGTTGCTGTTATTCGCGTACAACGCTGAACAGCCAGAGATGAGCGCTGCAATGCTCAATGCCTTGAGGGCAGACATGGTGAAGGTCCTATTCATGCTCAAAGCTCTCCTTACGCTCAATTTGGTTTGCTCGCCATTGCGGTAACCGGGAGAATAGTCATGAATCGCGCGAGCGCCAACCGATGGGTGTTAGGACTGAATCGCGCAACGCAGAACAAGATACCATGGGCGGCCAGCGGTCCCCTGTGTGTGGGATTCAATAATGAAATTGACCTGTTATTTCAGCGTTGTTCTCTTCCTCTTGCTATCCGCCGCATGGACTCCTGTCGGTGCAAGTGTCGGATCAAAGCAGTCGAAACCCTGGCGGGCTTTACATCTCCTCGACTACAACAGCGATAGTGCACTCGATGCACTTGGGCAGAATCTTGAGAATCTCGCGAAACAGGGACTCAACGTAATCATTCTCGAGATTGACTACAACTTCGCGTTCAAGTCTCACCCTGAACTTAGGCGAGGAACAAATCCGATCACACGCGATGGAGCACGAAGATTCGCGGCGCTGTGCAAGAAGTTCAACATCCGACTGATTCCGGAGTTTCAATCGCTCGGTCATCAGTCCTGGAAGGCTGAAACTTTTTCCCTTCTCAGCGTCTATCCAGCCTTCGATCTCACGCCGGGGGCGTTTCCCAATAACGACGGTATCTATTGCCGCGAATGGGATCCGCTCAACCCAGAGGTTTGGCGAGTCATCTTCCAGTTGATGGACGAGATCATTGAGGCGTTTCGCGCCGACGCATTTCACGTTGGCATGGATGAGATCTTTTTGCTGGGCTCGGAGTTCTCGCCATCGACGAAAGGCAAAGACAGTGGCTTACTCTTTGCAAAAGCCGTCAACGAAATTTACGCTCACCTCGTGCGTAAGCGTCACGTCGAGATGTTGATGTGGGGTGATCGGTTGATTGACGGCAAGAAATACGATTTCGGAGAGTGGGAAGCCTCCACTAATGGAACCGCTGCGGCTATCGACCTGATCCCAAAAGATATCATTGTCTGCCCTTGGCACTACGAACTGAGGGAGAATTATCCCTCGATCCCCATGTTCTTAGAAAAGGGTTTCAGGATCTTGCCGGCCGGCTGGAAGAACCTTGAGGCGACAAAGGCGTTAATCGAATTCACCCGATTGCATGCTGATCCAAAACTGCTCGGCCATATGTTCACCACCTGGGGGGTAAAGAAGGATGCTCTCGTTGATTTTCCACCGCTGGTCGAGGGATTGAAGCTTCTGAGAGAGGAGCGACGTCCTTCATAGTGACCTAAGACCTGAAGGTTGACGGAGGCTTTGCACAAAAAGTGGCTTTCCTTTAGTGCGTCTTTACAAGTCCTTCTAGCGAGAATGCGATGCAGCGTCTTCGATCAGAGCTGCAACGTCCTTCGGTCGGGAGCCAAACCGGTTAGCGAGAGGTGCGAAGGTGAAACCACGGTAAATGGAGAAACGGTTTATCATCAATCACCTGCTGCGGCCTCACTGGAAAGCGCTGAGCGTGGCTTTTGTAGCGGTCATTGTTGAAGGGCTGGCTGATCTCTTCGAACCGTGGCCGATCAAGATCGTGCTTGACTATGTCCTCGGTGCGCGCCCATTGCCGGGCTGGATGGGATCCTTCGTGGGCGCGACCTTCGGAAAGGACCGTTGGGCGACCCTGCACTTCGCTGCAACTGCGACGCTGGTCGTCGCCGCGTTAGGAGCCATCGCTTCTTACGTCGAGAACATCCTGACGACGCAAATCGGCCAGTGGGTCATGCGCGACTTGCGGCAGACGCTCTATCGTCACATTCACGCCCTCTCGCTCTCTTATTACGACCGCCACAAAACTGGTGATCTGATCAGCCGGGTGACGGATGATGTAGACGCCATTCAAAGTTTCGTTTCGTCCTCATTGCTCGGCACGGTGGTCGATGTGATGACCCTGATTGGCATGATGGCGGTGATGTTTTATTTCAACTGGCACTTCACCTTGATCGCGCTTGCGGTGGCCCCGCTGCTTTTTCTTGAGGTTTACACCCTCACGCATCGTATCAAGCAGGCAACGCGCCAGGTTCGCAAAAAGGAAAGCGAGGTCGTTTCGGTAGTGCAGGAGACGCTATCGTCCATTCGCGTCGTCAAAGCGTTTGCGCGCGAAGACTACGAAGAGAAACGGCTGGAGAAACAGACCCTGGAAAGCATCGAGATGACGATGCGGGCGCGCCGAGTCAAGGCCCTGCTTTCCCCATTAGTGAATTTCATCGTTGCCGCGGGCACCTGTCTGGTGCTGTGGTACGGTGCAGGGCTGGTCTTGAAGGGGCAACTGACCGCCGGGTCGCTGGTTCTCTTCCTGCTCTATTTGGGCAAGCTCTACAAGCCCATGCGCGATCTGTCGAAAACGACGGATTCGATCTCGAAGGCGCTCATCGGAGCCGAGCGCATCAAGGAGATAATCAAGACAGACGAGCAGGTGCGCGATCCGCGGCGTGCCGTGCGGGCTCCTCGTTTCAAGGGAGAAATCGAATTTGATCACGTCTCCTTTCATTACCGCGATGACCGGCCCGTGCTCACAGAGGTCAGCTTTCACATAAGCTCGGGAGAGTTTGCCGCCTTCGTCGGGCCGACAGGGGCTGGTAAATCCACGATCATCAGTCTGATCGCGAGGTTTTACAGTCAGGTGACGGGCCGCGTGCTGATTGACGGCCGTGACATACCCTACTTCACTCTGAAGTCTATGCGCGAGCAGATCAGTTTTGTCCTGCAGGAGACAGTGCTTTTTCGCACCTCGATCTGGCAGAACATCGCCTATGGCAGACCCGAAGCGACGCGCGACGAAATTATGCGTGCCGCCCGCCTTGCCAATGCGCTCGAGTTCATCGAACAACTGCCGGAAGGCTATGAGACGCTGGTCGGAGAGCGCGGCCAGACGTTGTCCGGAGGTCAGCGCCAGCGCATCGCCATCGCCCGAGCAATCATCCGCAACTCGCCGATCTTGATTCTTGATGAACCGACATCTGGCCTTGATGCGTCGTCCGAGAAACTAGTGATGGAGGCGCTCGAGCGATTGATGGCAGGAAAGACCACTATCATGATCGCGCACCATCTGGAAACTGTGCGGAAGGCCGATACTATCTTTGTGATGGATCGTGGGAAAATTGTCGAATCCGGAAAGCACGCCGAATTGCTTTCTCTCAACGGCCTTTATGCGCACCTGTATCAGACGGAAATATCCTAGGAGGCTCGGATCTAGTTTTCGCCATCGCCACTCTTCCCACCAGCGCGCACAACACAAATTTCGGACTTGATGAATAAGAACCTGTCCTCTCAATTCATCTCCTCAGCCGCAAGCGCGCCCCGGCCACCGTAATGCAGATTATCAGCCTGGCAACAAAGAGCGTGTTTCATTGTTCAACCTCTTCTCCGTCTTCTTCGCCTTCACCTGTTTCGTCGTCATCCTGCTCGCCATTCGCTTCTTCTTCGTTGCCGCGCGCGAGTTGCGCGAACCAGCCGCCAGAGGCGATCAACTCATCAGGCGCGCCTTCCTCGAGGACGTGTCCGGCGTCGAGGACGATGATGTGATCGGCGTCCTTCACCATCGAGTAGCGGTGCGCAATGACCATCATCGTCGGCTTCGTTCGCAACTGCGCGAGCGCCTGCTTTACTTCCACTTCCGTCGCGTAATCCAGATTGGCGGTTGCTTCATCCATCACCAAAATGCGCGGCTCGGACGCGAGGATGCGCGCAATCTGTAAGCGCTGTCGTTCGCCGACCGACAAGCCCATGCCGCGCTCGCCGATCTCCGTGTCGAGTCCGTGCGGCAAACGTTCGAGCGCCGCGCCCAGCCCGGCAGCCAGCGCCGCGGCCTTTACCTCTTCATCGCTTGCGCCCGGACATTTATAGCGGATGTTGTCGGCCAGCGTGCCACGAAAAACAGAGCCGTCGGCGGCCACGACGCCGATTTCCGACCGCACCGAGGACGGATCGAGTTCCGAAAGCTTCTGCCCGTCAATCAGGATTTCCCCAAACTGCGGTTCGTAAAGTTTGAGGAGTAGATCGGCGGTCGTGGTCTTTCCCGCGCCGGACGTGCCGACGATGGCGGTGACTTTGCCCGGTCTCATCGTGAACGACAATCCGCTCAGCACGTCGCGCTCCGGCGTGTAGCCAAAACGCACCTCACGAAATTCAACCTGGCCCGGACCTGGCTGAAGCGGCTGGCCGCCCTTTTCCTCGCTGCCGGTCTTCATCAGCCGCAATGCGCGATTGAGCGAGGCGAGGTGCTGTTGCAGATTCACGGCCATGCTGCTGAGCGAATCAATGGGGTCGTACAGTCGATCCAGGTAGGCTACAAACATCACGACATCGCCGGGCGTCAATTGACGCTCAAGCACCATCCAGCCACCGTAGCCGAAGACGACCGCCTTACTGAAGTGGTTGAGCACGACCTGCCAGAAAAAATAGCGGTTACCGAGGCGCGCTCGCTGCACGTAATTCTCGTAAGCCGCATTGGAAGTCGCCTGGAAGCGTTTCTCTTCGCGCGGCTCCGCGCCCGACAGCTTGACCGTCTTGATTGCGGCGAGGCCGTCCTGAATACGCGCCGAAACGTTCTCCCACATCTCGTAATATACTGACAGCCCGGTTTCCAGCCGCTTCGCCGACCGGCGCGCGATCCACAGATAGAGCGGCATACTGACCAGCGCGATCACCGTCAACCGCCAACTCTGCGTCAGCATGATAGCGAAGGCCCCGACGACGCGAATGGCTTCGGGCGCAATCTCTTGCGAGAAAGCGGTGACGATGGGGGCAACCTGATCCGACTGATCGATCTGTTTGGCGAGTCCGCCGCTGGCGCGTTTGCTGAAAAACTCCAGCGGCAGCCGAAGGACATGGCCGAAGGTCGCGCGAATCAGGTCTGCCTCAATGCGGCTGGCCATCGTGGTGCTCAGGTTGTCGGCGCGGAGCGAAAAGAAATAGGACCCGACGCCCGTCAGGAAGAGCAGCGCTACGGCCCACAGCAAGGTGCGGATGGTTTGTTTCGGCGTACGCGGCGCAATGTAATCCCGACGATGTCGCTCCGCAGTCTGCTGTAGCCGCTTCTGTTCGTGTAATTGCTTCTGAGTTTCGCGCGTCCGTTTGCGACGCTCCTGTTGTTCATGTAGCGGCCGTTGCTGCGTTGACTGGGTTGGCCGTGCCGTTCGATTCGATTCCCCAACCCGCGATGTCGTTGCAGTTGTGGGAGCAGAGGCCTGAGATGTAGTCGGTTCCTGGGCAGAGGAAGCGGCCGTTGCAGGGAGCGATGGTTCTTCGAGCAGGTCATCCGTTGCCTGGTTCTCGTTAAACCGATCCACGAAAAGTCCAGCCACATCGTTGACCGCGGCGCGATAGATCAGCGGCTCGATCAGATCGAGGCTCGTGGCAGTCAGCGCGAGCAAGGCAATAATCGAGAACTGCCGGCGGTACGGCAGGGCGAGTTGTAAGAGTATTCGCCAGGCGTTAGTTCCGTTCCGCAAGCGTCAGCTCCTCGGTGTTGGGCATCGCAGATTCTTACTTCGCGTTACCGCAACCGACGAGAAGGGATTGTGGCCGCGATGGCCCGGAGATGCAAAGCAATTCGCATCGCCGAAAAGCAATGCGCGCCTTCACGGATGAAGTACAGATCCGGCCGAAACAGACCTTCCTTCGACCACGCTGCGAACCATAAGCAGGAGATTGAATGATTGGGTTGCGAACAGGAGGTAACAATGTCTGACCACAGACTGCTTTATTGCGATTTGCTAAAGAATCTGTGTGTCTTTGTTCATCCCTATTCGTGGCCGTTCACTCGCCGGAGATTCTTAATCTCCTTATTACCCGCTTTGTTGAATCAGCTTCGCGACCAGGCCGGTCCATCCGGTCTGATGGTTCGCTCCCACGCCCCTACCAGTGTCGCCGTGAAAGTATTCGTGAAACAGAATCAGGTCACTCCAGTTCGGATCAATTTGAAACTTTTCGATGCCGCCAAAAACCGGGCGCCGGCCGTTTGAATCACGCAGGAAGATCCGAGTAAGCCGCCGAGATAAGTCGGCCGCTACCTCCCAAAGCGTCATCATCTGACCCGAGCCGGTCGGGCATTCAACCTTGTAGTCGTTGCCGAGATAGTGATGAAACTTCTGAAGCGACTCGATGATCAGATAGTTGACTGGAAACCAGATCGGACCTCGCCAATTCGAGTTACCGCCAAACAAACCGGTGCTCGATTCAGCCGGTTCGTAGCTCACCCGGTGCTCTTTGCCGTCGACCTGCAGCGTGTAAGGATGGTCCTTGTGAACCTTGGACAGGGCGCGTATGCCGTACGGCGATAGAAACTCGTTCTCGTCGAGCATGACTTTCAGCACTCGGCGCAGTTGATCCCGATCGAGGATTGAGAGCATGCGGCGTTCGCCCTTTCCACGTGTCCGCATACATGCGACGTTTCCGGTCAGGTCCTTTCTGTTATCGATGAACCAATTGAGCCGCCGCTTGAATCCACTCATCCGACTGAGCGTTTCCGGCTCGAGCGTCTCGACCGCGAACAACGGGATCAGCCCTACCATCGAACGCACCTTCATAGGGAAGCCGGTCCCATCAGGCAGAGAGAGCACGTCGTAGTAGAACCCGTCCTCTTCGTTCCACAATCTGCTGTGCTCGTCGCCCAGATGATTCATCGCGTGCGCGATGTACAGGAAGTGCTCCCAAAACTTGCTGGCTACGTCCTCATACGCCGGGTCCTCGCCGGCAAGCTCTATGGCGATCGCCAACATGTTCAAACAGTACGTGCCCATCCAGCTCGTGCCGTCGGACTGCTCGATGTAGCCGCCGGTCGGAAGCGCCGCGCTGCGATCAAAGACGCCGATGTTGTCCAGCCCAAGGAAGCCTCCCTGGAAGACGTTCCTTCCTTCGGAGTCCTTTCGATTAACCCACCAGGTGAAGTTGAGCAGCAGCTTGTGGAACACGCGTTCAAGAAACTGCATGTCGCCTTTTCTACGGCGCTTCTTGTCAATCTTGTAGACGCGCCACGCGGCCCATGCGTGCACGGGCGGGTTCACATCGCCAAAGGCCCACTCGTAAGCCGGCAGTTGTCCGTTGGGATGCATGTACCACTCGCGCAACAACAGCACGAGCTGATCTTTTGCGAAGTCCGAGTCGACTATCGCGAGCGGGACGCAATGAAAAGCCAGATCCCACGCGGCGTACCACGGGTACTCCCACTT
>DATLWF010000028.1:0-3532 GCA_035576605.1 Blastocatellia bacterium
CCGGGTCTTGGCGGAGCGCAGCGCGTAGCGCGTTCGCGAAGTTATGTGTGTCTGCATGCACTTCCCGCTGGTTGACTATGCAGCCCTTGTGGCCATGGAGGTATTCGATCGGGTCTTCAACGGTTATGATGTGCTCGTGTCGATCTCGGTTGACCTTGTCTACCATGGCTGCAAGAGTCGTGGACTTACCGGAACCCGTGGGTCCGGTAACTAGGATCAAGCCTCGTGGCTTTTCGCAGAGTTTAGTGACTACCGCGGGAAGACCAAGCTCCTCGAATGATTTGATTTCGTATGGAATAGATCGAAAGACCGCCCCGACTGCACCTCGCTGGTTGAATATATTGGCGCGGAACCTCGAGAGTCCCTTTATTCCGAAAGAGAAGTCCAACTCGAGCGTCTCTTCAAATCGGTGCTTCTGTGCGTCGGTCAACACCGAATACGCAAGCTGCTTGGTCTCGGCCGGCGTTAGCTCCGAATACTCGAGCGGCCTTAATATTCCGTGCACTCGCACCATCGGCGCCGAGTTCGTCGTGATGTGCAGATCCGACCCCCCATGCTCGATCATTTTTCGCAACAACTCGCTCAACGCAATCTCCGGCATAACTCCTCCAGGTGCTATTTCACCGTCTCTCTTACAACCTCTTCGAGGCTCGTCATTCCCAGCCTTATCTTCTCCAGGCCACTCTGCCGCAACGTAAGCATTCCGTCTTCTATTGCTTTTCGGCGCAGCTCCAGTCCCGATGCGCCGACCAGAATCAACTCGCGCAGCTCCTCAGTTATCTCCATCACTTCGTATAAGCCGACCCGGCCTTTGTATCCCGTGCCGTTACAGTTGCCGCAGCCCGCCCCTTTGAAGGTCTTTATCTCCTTCAACTCGCTGGCGGGAAACCCGACGTCTATGAGCGCCTCGTCCAGACTCTTTACTTCCACCTTGCACTCCTTGCAGATGCGCCGCACCAATCGCTGGGCCTGGATGAGGTTCACCGAAGTCGCCACCAGGAACGGCTCGATACCCATATTCATCAAGCGGCTGATCGTCGACGGGGCGTCGTTGGTGTGCAGCGTCGACAGCACAAGGTGGCCGGTCAGCGCGGCCTTGACTCCAATTTCCGCTGTCTCGAAGTCTCGGATCTCGCCCACCAGGATTATGTTCGGGTCTTGTCTGAGAAAAGATCTGAGCGCGGCAGCGAAGTTCAGCCCGATTGATTCCTTCATCTGCACCTGGTTGATTCCCGGCAAATTGAACTCAACCGGGTCCTCGGCGGTTATTATGTTTGTCTCAGGCGTGTTCAGGCTTTGAAGCGCCGAGTAGAGTGTCGAAGTTTTTCCGGATCCCGTTGGTCCGGTCACCAGCACCATCCCATAAGGCTTTGAGATGTTTCTCTTGAACTTCTCGAGACTCTCAGGCTCAAACCCCAGCTGGGTCATGTCGAGCCGCAGGTTCTCCTTGTCGAGCAAGCGCAAAACCATCTTCTCACCGAAGATCGTCGGCAACGTCGACACGCGGAAATCAAGCTCACGCGAGCGGTTTTCGAGTCGCACTCGTATCTTGATTCGCCCGTCTTGCGGCAGTCTCTTCTCAGCGATGTCAAGCCTTGCCATGATCTTCAGTCTCGACGTGAGCGCATCGCGCATCTTCATCGGCGGCGTCATTATGTTGTAGAGCACACCGTCCATGCGGAAGCGCACGCGGAACTCTTTTTCATACGGCTCGATGTGAATATCCGAGGCTCCACGACGCAACGCGTCGACGAGAATGACGTTGACCAGCTTTACAACTGGAGCGTCTTCGGACATCCTCTCAAGGTTCTCTAGATCTATCTCCTCTTCAACGTTTTCAAGCTCGAGCTGGTCCACGTCATCGCCGAAGTCGGGCATGCTCGTGGTCTCCGCTACAAGGTCTTCCATGACCTTGGCAAGTTCCAGCTCGCGCGAGCTCCCGTAGTACTTCCTCATCGCCGCGTTTAGCGCGGTCTCACTCACGACCACCGGTTCGACCGACAAACCCGTCATGAATTTAATGTCGTCGACGGCAAAGACGTTGGTGGGATCGACCATCGCAAGTGTGAGCGTCGCTCCCACTCGCGAGAGCGGCAACACGGAATAACGTTCGGATGTTTCTTGAGGTACCAGCGCCACGGCTGCGGGATCGACTTCGAAGAGATCGAGATTGACCGACGGGACGCCGTACTGCCGGCTGAGCACAGCAGTCACTTCCTCATCGGATAGCATGCAGAGCTTCACGAGCGTGGACGCCAACCGCCCCCCGTTGACTCTCTGATAGTCGAGCGCTTCCTTGAGCTGCTGAGGAGTTATGAGGTTGTCTTTAAGAAGCGATTCACCCAGTTTCGCCGACATAGTTACAAGCACTTCTGCTCCCACTCTTCGCGGAGCCATCTTTCGTTGAGATCATGCTCGAGCCTATGGACCTTGAAACAACCGGACCCTTGGCTAAAGCAGGATGGAGCGCGAAAACTCCAAGGTGCGTTTTGGGGGTGAGGGAAAAGAGCTAGTCTGAGAGAAGATCACTCGGGGCGCAATCATACACCGGGCTATCTTGGAAGGGGCAGCGTTCAGCGCGATCCGACGATCCCAGAACTGCTTCAAGAAGCGATAACCTCGACGAACGCTAACCTTTTAACATCGGCGGAAAATGAAGTCAATAATAATCACAGGTTACTCAGTCTGTGGCCGAGCCGAACCAGAAAATAGGCAATCGCTGCAATCAGACCGGACATCGGGATAGTCAGAACCCAGGCCCACACGACTCTTCGAGCAATGCCCCATCGAACCGCCGAGAGTCTTCGCGTAGCGCCGACTCCAACGATTCCCCCGGTTATCGTGTGCGTCGTACTGACCGGTATGCCCCCGTAGGTTGACATGAAAAGAGCTGCGGCGCCGGCCGTTTCCGCAGCGAAGCCTCCCACAGGCTTCAGCTTTGTTATGCGCGAACCCATTGTATGAACGATTCGCCAGCCGCCGGTTAAAGTGCCAAGCCCAATCGCCGCGTGACACGAGAGAACGACCCACAACGGAATCTCTTTGGATGCGTTTGCGTTGATGCTCGAGGCGACCAGCGCAGCGGCGATTATTCCCATTGTCTTCTGGGCATCATTACCGCCGTGTCCAAGGCTGAACAGGGCCGCGGACCCGATCTGTAACTTGCGAAACAGTCTGTCAACCCGGTCGGGAGTGTGACTCCGAAAGATCCAGAATATCGCAAGCATCAGCGAGAATCCGAGCACCAGGCCGACCAGCGGCGAGATGAAAATGAAAGAGATTGTTTTGATCCATCCTGAAGCTACGAACAGCCCAGAAACTCCACCGTACGCCGCCAGCGCCGCGCCCGCGTATCCTCCCACGAGAGCGTGCGATGAGCTCGAAGGTAGGCCGTAATACCACGTGATGAGGTTCCAAACAATTGCGCCCAGGACTCCGCACAAGAGCACCCACAGTCGCCATTCTTCATCGATGACTTTGATATTGATCATGTCGCCGGCGACGGTCTTGGCCACACGGGTACCGAAGACGG
>DATLWF010000029.1:0-4481 GCA_035576605.1 Blastocatellia bacterium
GTGAGCTATGCGCGCGTGCGCTGAAGAATGACTCCTCGTACACGATTGCTTTCACCAGGGCGGGATCGAGGCCGTGCTGGTGAGCCGCCGCAGCAATCAGCTTGTCGTACCTGTGAGTCCAGTATCGCCAGGCGACTAGCATACCGCCGACAGCCAACACGCACGTGAAAACAGTAATGACCAATCTCTTCCGCATTGTGAGGGCAGCTCTAAGCATAGCCCTTGCGCATATCTTCGGCCTTGGGTTAGAAACCTACCTCGACCAAAGTCCAGGCTGTTTGTCAGTTTCCTCGGCGCAGCCCCGCCCAGAAGTCCGCCTGCTCATACTCTCGATCCACGCCTTCGTAGCGGGCCGATATGTCCCTCTCTTCGAGCACGTGTCCTTGCAGCCATATATTCGCGGTAATCTCCGCCCCTATCTTGAGTTCCCCGCGCAAGGCTCGTCGATTGGCAAGAACCTCGATGCGAATCACCGCCGCATCTATATATATCCAAACAAGGTC
The DNA here is from genome assembly GCA_035576605.1 of Blastocatellia bacterium. Taxonomy (GTDB): domain Bacteria; phylum Acidobacteriota; class Blastocatellia; order UBA7656; family UBA7656; genus Onstottus_A. Next base: position 504 of record DATLWF010000029.1, read on the forward strand.
GGCTGCGGTGACGGGGTTCCGGATGTCGCGCCACGACAGCACTCGGCCGCTGATCACATAGTCGTTTTCACATGCCTTGTCGGCAAAACCCTCCAGCCGCTCAGCCAGCTCAAAGCGATAAGCAGGCAGATCCGTTAGCCGTTTGGAATCCGGGGTCGGTTGCACTCGGACAGCATAAGCGATCCCCGCCAGCGCAACGTGCAAGTGCGATTCGCGGAAGACCGCGTCATCAAGCTCGGTCAGGTTTTGAAGCTCGAAGACGATCTCTGCCGCTCCCGGCACGCCTCCCCGCACGATCGCTTCACCGTCTTCGTCGTATTCGACAAGCTCCCACGGAAGAACGGTGCGAACGTAACGGCTCCGAAATGCGGGACGGCAATCGGCATAGTAAAGATCAGCCCCGCGTTCGTAGAGTATGGACCAGACTTCCAGCCCGTCCCCCAGCTTCCAACACCTCCCGTGCAGCGCCGCATCTCCGCGCTGCGTGCGAGTCCGGTGGCCGTTGGTCTCGACGTATTCAACAAGCGAGTTGTACGATTGCTCGTCGGCGACTTCGAACCCGATGGCCTCAAACAATTCGGCCATCACAGCTCCGTCTGCCGGTTCCTGATCTAGAGGTTCCTCGGTGATTAGCTTACTCATGGCAGGGAGAAGACGTGATTCGTGATGCGTGAAACGTGATGCGTCATTGATTCGGTCACGAATCACGCATCACGTTTCACGGATTCACTTCTTGGTTTCTTCACCAATCTCGGCATTCAGTGTGTACTCGCGTCCGTCGCGCAGGATCCGAATGGCGACCTTCGTACCTGGAGGCTTGCCCGCGATGATTCGATTGAACTGGACGGCCGACGTGATTGACTGACCGTCAACGGTGGTGATCAGATCGTCTTTCCGCAAACCGGCCCGGGAAGCGGGCGTGGCTCGCTCCGCGCGGACTACCCGCACGCCGCGCGAGTCCGCTGGAATTTTTAAGAAACCTCGGATATCAGCATCAATATCCTGGGTCTCGACGCCCAGGAACCCGCGCGTCACCCGCCCGCGGTCGATCAACTGGGACAAAATCGATTTCAGCGTGTTGATCGGGATCGCGAAGCTCAAACCCTGGGTGCGCTCCAGGACGAGAGTGTTTATGCCTACGATCTTTCCTTGAGCATTCAGGAGCGGGCCGCCTGAGTTCCCGGGATTTATAGCGGCGTCTGTCTGTAGAAAGTCATCGAACATTCCGCCAAACCCGGTCCGTCCTTTAGCGCTCACAATCCCGAGCGTGACCGTGTGATCGAGTCCCAGCGGATTGCCGATCGCTATGACCCATTCGCCTACACGCAGTGCATCACTGTCACCCAGGTCAGCCACCGGAAGCTGCGCCCCGTTCGGCACTATCTCGAGAAGAGCAATGTCGGTCGCTTCATCGTAGCCCTTGATCGACGCCGGAAACTGGCGCCCATCGTGCAACGTGACCGTTACGCTATTGACGAGTTTCGGGGCACCCTTCGGTTCAGGACCACGCTGGCCTGAACCCCGACGCGGCTCGGCATTCGAGATGAGGTGGAAGTTAGTGGCAATCAATCCACGTTGGTCGATGATAAAACCGCTGCCGAGGTTTTCGCCTCCCTCGGAGCTGGAACGCACATTTACGACAACTTCATTGACCCGCTCCGCGATCGAAGGAACGTCAAGCACCAGGGTCTTGCCCTGAGGCGCCGGCTGCGTCGTAACTGCGCGGTCCCCGGATCGCGGCGCCTGGCCCCTGTCTGAATGGGCGCGCGCGGGTAGCGAGGAGCTTGCTGCCAATAGCGCTAGCAGCGCAAGCGATGTTGCTTTCAATTGTTTAGTCATTACCTTGACCTGAGCCCGTCGTTTCGTCGGGTTTATCAGCGGCGGGTGCGCGCGAACGCAAGCCTCGAACGTTCCGCGAAGGTCCATATCGCGGGCGCTGGCCTGAGCGCACCATCTCCGCGAACAAGTCGACGTCGTAGTCGCACTCGCGCGACATCTCTTCGCGGATCGCGTGAAGCTCTTCCAGGAATCTCGGCTTTCGATACATAAGAGTGATGCGTGATGCGTAATGTGTGACGTTAGTTCTGGTCACGAGTCACGCATCGCGTCTCAGAATTCAGCATTAATCAAAAACTCCGGCGTCACGATCATCGGCACAAAGAACCCGGCAATCGTGTTGAACAACTGCACCCGCGATTGCCGATGGACATTCGCGATATAGCCGAAATCCCAGGTCACCAACAAGTCGGCTTTGTTCACAGACGCGATCGCCACGTGCAACGCATCCGCCATATACTTGCGATGAAATATGCCGCGTGATACGTACCCTTCTGCGAGTATGGAAGCTTCTTCGCTGATCTCGAACATCGGCATATCACGTATCAGATTCAAATACGCCGATCGGCGCGGCTCCTCAGTCCGTTCCAGTTCGCGGACGACAAGCGGCGATATGGACGGCGCGTAATCAGCAAGTTCGTGCTCCCACCACCGGATCGTCAAGTCACGACGGAACGGTTCTCCGTTGTCCAGATACGCACCGATCACCGATGTCTCGAGGTATAAGCTCTTCTTCATAACCGCTGGATAATTCTACCACAGGCCCGCGACATAGACCCTCAGTGTCTTCTATGGATTTTGACGACTCGGAACCCAACGCAGACATAGCATAAGACTTTGGTCTGTTTTGGATCTAGTGACCCGGCGATAACACAGACTGAATAGAGTCTATGCTACCTCCTTACTGCTTGGTTACCGGAGGTGTGTGTGGTTGAAGCGCAAGCAGCGCGCGGCTGAAGTCAATGGTGAGTCTGAAGTTACGCAGGAAGTCGCCGCCAAGTATGCCGCTCTGTTCGAAGCCTGAGGTCTCGTTGATCGCGCCGAAATCCAAAACCAGCGCGCGAATATTGCTCTGCAGTTGGTCGGCTACCCGGCAATTTCGGATAAAAAGCATCCGCACATTCTCGGTAATGCCTGCAGCGCCTACGACGCTGGTCGTCTGCCCCTTGATTATTTGATCGCCCATGTTGAGGCGCTCCACAGCGGCCTCTGAAATGACCGTCGAACTTGCGCCCGAATCGAGTATGGCGTTGACGAACGGATTGCCGTCAAATTCGGTTTCAACGCTGATCAGCCCGTTTTGTGTAGTGCGAAACGGGATCAGGGTTACGCCAGGCACGGCCACAATGGCCCCCGAGCGATTGTCGTTTCGGTCCAGACGCATCCGTGCTCCCTTGTAGTCCAACTCCGTCAGGAAGTGCGACAGGACGGACAAACCGATGAAACCATCGGCTCTCTCCTGAGCCGGGCGATCGCCGTCTCCGTGAAACGGGCGAACAAAGCACGGAATCATTCTCACCTTTGCCTCGCCGATCTGAAGAGACTTGATCAGTCCGTACACAATCTGGAATTTGCCGCTGCCGCCGACACCTTGAGACTTGCCGCCGCGCGCGATCTCAGAAACCCCAAAGCGCTTCGCCGCATCTTTCGAGATCACTGTGAACCCGGACCCGGTGTCGATCACGAAAACCGCGTCGCGCCCGTTGAGCTTCACGCGCACGTACGGCCGCCGATCGCTTCCAAGCTGAAATGGAACCTCGGTAACGGATGGGCCGCCTACCTGGTGGACCCGCAGCCCCGCAAGCTGCCGGTAAAATTGAATCAGCCCGCGAATTCTGTCACGGCGCTCGCCGTCGCTCTGAGGTGAAATCTGGAGGAAGAGCTCATAGGCGTCGGCAGCTTCCTTGAAATCCTCGACTCTCGACGAAGATCGAGCGTAGGTGACCAGGTAATCAGGCTCCTCCGGATCGAGGTTGTGAGCGTAATAGGACTTGGTCCGCGAATCCTTGGGCCGGCCTTCGTAATAATCTATTTCCGCCGCGCCGCCGTAAGCGAGGGCCTCTTTCGGATCGAGGTCCAGAGCCTGCTGCAACTCACCCACCGCAGCCCGAATGAAGCCGGATCGCAACAGGGATACCCCCG
>DATLWF010000030.1:0-4276 GCA_035576605.1 Blastocatellia bacterium
CGCTCGAAGGCGAGATAAGAGTCGAGAACTACGAAATGGTTGGAGCTCGCGACTTCGATGCGAAGGGGACCTTCAAGGCGCGAAAGACGCAGAGCCAGATACTGACTCCCGGGCAGGTCAATCTTGTGAATCTGGACCGCGATTACATTCACGGCTTCGAGGCTGGGGCGCGCGGCGGTCGTGGCCTGGACATCACTACGAGGATAAAGGAAAGGCGAGAGCCGACGCCCTACTTGAATCTGTCGAAGAAACCAGTCGAGATCGAGCCCGGAGTATACGAAGCGAGTTGGGCGACGTAGAGGTCAAGCGCGTGAACGCCGGCAAAACGCCTCGCAGTTCAGAGTAGTTCAGAGTACAGGCTTAAGCCTGGTATACCCTGTCGTGCGATTGAGCTGCAAAGGCGCGAAGCCCGAAGCTGCAAAGGAAGGTACAAGCAATGAAGAACATCATTGAACCGTTTGAAGATTCAACGAGAGAGTCCGCGCCGGGCTTTTCTGAAACTCGTCGACGCATGCTCTGGCTCCCGGCGTCTATTGCCGCGTCGGTCATGCTCGACCGCGCAGGAGGAGTGTTTGCGGATGAGCTCAGCCAGGAGGGATCGATGAATCCGCTCGTGTCGAGCGCCGATCGGCAGCTTGATTGGGCGTCTTTTCTAAAGCAGTGTGCGCCCGTTGCCGAGGAGCTCCACAAGGATTCGTCGGCTGCCGGCCAGGAGGCCTATCTCCATTGGATTGCTTCGATGATAGTGCGCACGCGCGCGAGTGAGATTCCTCGTGCAAAGGTCGCGCGTTTCGGGAAGCTGGAGCCGCCGGTCAGCTTTGGGGTGGGCTATCGCGGCAAACCGTTCTTTATAGTCGAGTGGCAACTCGAACCGGGAGCCTGCTTGCCGCCTCACTGCCATCCGAATGCGAGCGTATGCACGCTTGGCCTCGAAGGGGAAGCGCGTATACGCAATTTCGAAGTCGTTGGAGAGGCTCCGGAGTTCGCCTCACGCAAGACCTTCCTCGTGCGCGAAACGCACAACGAAGTAATCGCTCCGGGCAGGATCAACGCCCTGTCTTCGCTACGCGACAACATTCACACGTTTCAGGCCGGCAAAAACGGCGCGCGCGGCATCGACATCAGCACCTACCATGGCCCGGACGTTGGCTTCTCGTTCCTGGACATCGCGCCAACGCCCAAGGAAACCGAACGGCGCATCTTCGAAGCCGCCTGGAAAGGTCAAACGGTCTGAGCGAAGAGTGACTGGACGCCCTCTATGCGAAGAAGTCCGTAATCCCACGCACCGCCAGTTCGTATTGGGCCGCGTAGCGGGCCCCTATCGATAGCCACCGGAATAGAGTTCGACTTGGGCCGCGTAGCGGGCACCCGAACCGCGCGCAAATGATGGGGATATCCGCGATGTCCGCCCGTGCATGCTAACAGGTAGTCGTTATGCGGCCCGCGCCTGGCCAAGCCGTCCCATCTATCGATAGGTCACCGCAACGCGGTCCATCCGACTCCCGGTCCGAAGAAGATTTTGACAATTCCGACAATCTCTCTGGCCCGATGCGGTTTTAAACTCGCTCGTCTCCAGTGGTCTTCAACTAGTCTTCAACTCGCGCTCGATGCTTGTTGGGCTATCTTCGACCATCGAGCGAATACACCCCGCATCCGCTCCAGCCGCTCCTTCGCGTTTGGCGTCTTATTCACCAGGGTTTCGAGTTGGCGTAAGTAATCCGGCAGTCCAATCGCCTTGCGCACGTCCTCGATGAACGGCTCGACCTTGGAGAACACACCGACGTGCTCGCCGTTGGCGTCCAGAAACATTTTCTCGTCGATTCCGCCGTTGTTGACAAACGACGCGGCCATCTCCCAGTAGGAAGTTATCATTCGATAGTAGGCGCTGCTGTCGTGCCCGCTGGTGAATATCTTCACAACGTCCTCAACGTTCTGCGGGTCAAACTCGGTGAAGTACCATTTTCGCGCGCGACGAATTCCCTCCTCGCGGCGGAGTTCATACAGCTTCAAAATCAATGCTACATCTTGAGATTTGTCACTCATTTGGTGTCCTTTCGTTTTGTCTTTCTTTTGGTGGTTGTGTTTCGCGCGGCGCTTTTCTCGCCGAGCAATCTAAGCAGGGTGGGAGTTGTGCCTTGACGCAAGCGATCGAGAATGCCGGTCCGTGCCTGGTCGAAGGCGCGCTTGTCTTGAAATATGTTGTAGTACCAGTTTGCCGCGTGCCCCAGCGCGTGAAGCTCGAATGCAAGCTGAGGCGCGTCGACCCGGGGGTCGAGTTGGCCAAGGGTTTGCGCGTGCCGAGCCTCGTTCTCGATCGCGTCGAGCCAGGAGTGGGAAAGCTCGGCTATCAAGTCGCGGACCTTTCCCGGCCGGCTGTCGAACTCGATTGCGCTCGCCATGAAGAAGCAGCCGCCTCGAAAAACGCTGCGGCCCACGTAGTCAAGCCAGGCATCGAGCATCGCCAGAAGCCTGGCCAGTCCGCGCTCGCTCTTGAACGCCGGCTCGACGACTTCGCGAACGAAGATGTCGCGGGCCTTGGCTACGACGGCGAGTTGAAGCTCTTCCTTCGAGCCGAAGTGTGCGAACAACCCGCTCTTGCTCATGTGCAGCTCGTCGGCCAGGCCTCCGATGGTCAAGCCTTCAAGGCCTTCGGCGGAAGCGATGTGCACCGCGGCCTGAAGAATCTCGTGCCGCGTCCTGGCGCCCCTGGCTTCTTTGTCCTGCTGCTTTCTGATCTCGCTTACGGCTTTCATTACCTCTCCTTTGCTGTAGGACGATCGTTTGCTGTAGCACGATCGTTTGCTGTAGCACGATCGTTTGCTGTAGCACGATCGTTCGCTTTTTACTACACGAACGATCGTGCTGTCAACAAAAAAGTGAACCGATCCTCAACGGAAGCGGCAGGAAAGTTGGGGCTCTCCGTGGCCGCCCTGCATGCGAATCCGGTGAACCGTGGCGACCATTGAGGGCGGACCCTTACACGCTGCTGCAAGCTTGCGCGCGGGCCAGATCATGCAGGATTCTAGAATGAAAGCCGTGAACGTCGTAATTGATAGTCTGAATAATGATGACTGGGCAATCGTGAAAGCGATCTATCTCGAAGGCATTGCTACCGGCAACGCGACCTTTGAGACTGAAGCACCCGATTGGGAAGCCTGGGACCGAAATCATCTTAGCTTTGCCAGACTCGCTGCCCGAAGCGGCGACGAGGTCGTGGGTTGGGCGGCGCTCAGCCCGGTATCGAGCCGTCAAGTGTACGCCGGCGTCGCCGAAGTGAGCGTTTACGTCGCGGCGGCAGCTCGCGGCATGGGTGTGGGACGCTCGCTGCTGGTTGCCCTCATCGAAGAAGCCGAACGAGACGGCATCTGGACTTTGCAAGCCGGCGTATTCCCCGAGAACCTTGCCAGCATCGCGTTGCACAAAAGCTGCGGCTTTCGGGAAGTAGGCCGCCGCGAGCGGATCGGGATGCTTCGTGGTGTATGGCGCGACGTAATCCTGTTGGAACGCAGATGCCTGACAATTGGCGCAGCGTCGGCGTGAGTTTGCGTCTTTGCGAGCCTTTGCGTCTTTGCGCGAAACTGAACTTAACCTCTCACGATTCTCTCTTGACATCCCTATGTAGCATTCTATATAAATAGCATCCTACTCATCCCACGCTCAAAAGGAGGGCTGATGAGTCCGAAAGCCTATCTCTCTCACGCGGCGGCGGTCATCCTGCAAGCGCTCGCCAACGGCTATCAGTACGGCTTCGACATTATGGATATCACCGGACTGCCGAGCGGGACCGTCTACCCTGCCTTGCGCAGGCTCGAGCAGACCGGACTCATCGATTCCAAATGGGAGAAAGCCGGTATCGCTCAGCGCGAACAGCGCCCGCCGCGCAAATACTACGAATTGACACCTGATGGAAAAGACGCCTTAGCCGAAGCCGTCAAACGCTACCGGCTCCTGGAGAGTCTTCTGGCGCAGCCTTCGAAAGTCAGACCATCTCGTGAACGCGGATGATCAGCGAGGTTTCAGATGGCGTTCTCTGATCGGCTCAAGAATTCTTTCCGCCAACCGCATATTCGGTTTATTGCCGTCCTCGGGGTGATCGTGCCTCGCCGGCTGCGCGTTGATTGGAAGCAGGAATGGGAAGCCGAACTCCGGCACCGTGAGGCACTGCTTGTCGATTGGGACAAACTCAACGGGCGAACCAAACTCGATCTGCTCTGGCGAAGTCTCGGTGCATTTTGGGATGCGCTGTGGCTGCAACAACTACGATGGGAGGACGAGA
>DATLWF010000031.1:0-10995 GCA_035576605.1 Blastocatellia bacterium
GTACTCTCTTTCAGAGATCGAGCGACGGAAACAGAAACTATCCTGCATAAGGGTGAGGGAACTTCAGCCTGAACAGTTATCCCAATTCCCAAAAGCGTGGCTACAGCGGCACTGGTCAAACTTGTCGGCCGCATTCGGAAAAAAGATGGATGGTTTAACTGATCTGCGGTAATTATCTTGCCTCTGTCGTCTCTATCGATCTTAGCGCAAAGTTCGCCCCCGGCTTTAGCAAGAAGATCCTCAGCCTGTTTGCGTGTCATTGTGGAAAGATGATGAACCTGCTTGTTACACTCACTGCAAAATCGGAGTTGGTCATTACCTTCCATTAAGTTCCATTCGGTGGAACAGGGTTTCTTGAGATAAACCCGATCAAGAGTGTTCTTTTTCATCGTACTGTGGCCCACTGAATGCGAATTAGAACATCCCGGTATCGTTATGAACGATCAATAATAGCTTCATTGCGCCTCTTGTAAGTCCATACCTTGACATGCAAAATCAAACATCTCACTTTCCGGTGGTCCGGTGTCACGCTGTGACTCTCAGTAGAGAATCCCACGTCTGTTAGTCAGTGTTTGAAGTGGCGCATTCCGGTGAGAACCATTGCCAGTTTGTGTTCATTTGCAGCCCCTATCACTTCCTCATCGCGCACTGACCCTCCGGGCTGAATCACGGCCGTGATGCCAACGCCAGCCGCTTCGTCGACGCCGTCGCGAAAAGGAAAGAAGGCATCCGACGCGACGACGCAGCCGGCGAGCGGGAGTTGTGCTTTCATCGCTCCGAGCTTCACCGAATCGACACGGCTCATCTGCCCCGCGCCAACTCCAACAAGCTGTCCTTCGCGCGCGTATACGATCGCGTTGGATTTGACGTGCTTGGCGACGATCCAGGCAAAACGCAGCGCACGCATCTCTTCATCAGTTGGTTGTCGCTCAGTTACGACCCGCAGCTTCGCATCGTCCAGCACGCCGTGGTCGCGGTCCTGAATCAGCAGCCCGTTGTCGCTTATCACTCGCAGATCGTAGGAAGCCGCACTCGTCGGACTGGGATGAACTCGCATCACCCGCAGGTTCTTCTTCGACGCGAGGACCTCGAGCGCTTCCGGCTCGTAATCCGGGGCGGCAATGGCTTCGAAGAAAGTCTCGCCAATCGCTCGCGCGGCCGCCTCAGTCACAGTTCGATTGAAGCCGATGATACCGCCGAAAGCGGAAACGGGATCGGTCGCGCGGGCCTTTTCGAATGCTTCCCGAGCGTCGGCTGCGATTGCCGCGCCGCAGGGGTTCGTGTGCTTGATGATCGCGCAAGCCGTATCGGCGAACTCCGAAACCAGCGACCACGCCGCCTCGAGATCGATCAAGTTGTTGAATGACAGCTCCTTGCCCTGAAGCTTTTCTGCCGCGGCGATCCCGCCTCCGGAATTCGAGGTCACGTAGAGCGCTGCGCGTTGATGCGGATTCTCTCCGTAACGCAGGTCCGTTGCTTTCCTGGCCAGGAATGTAAACTGCGACGGAAGACCCGTGGGCCTTTCGACTCGAAGCCGTTCGTTTGCAGGGTCAAGCGTGACCGAGCCCTGGAGAAAGTCGGATATCGCGGCGTCGTATTGAGAGGTCGTTTCAAACGCGCGGCGTGCGAGTCTGAATCGAGTGAGTTGCGAAACCTGCCCACCGCTTGATTCCATTTCGTCGGCAACCGCGGCGTAGTCCGAAGGATCTACAACAACCACCACATCGTTGAAGTTCTTCGCGGCCGAGCGGATCATCGAGGGCCCCCCGATGTCGATATTCTCGATGGCATCTTCGACCGTTACGTCTTCGCGAGCGACTGTCTCGCGAAACGGGTAGAGGTTCACTACGACCATGTCAATGTACTGGATGTCGTTCGCCTGAACTTGCTGTTGGTGCTCGGCGTCATCGCGGATGGCGAGCAGGCCTCCGTGAACCTTCGGGTGGAGAGTCTTGACTCGCCCGCCGAGGATTTCAGGAAAGCCCGTAAGCTCCGATACGTCGCGGACCTCGAGCCCGGCTTCCCTAAGTGTTCTTGCGGTGCCGCCCGTTGAAATGATCTCGATTGAGTGCCGGCTAAGTTGTTGGGCGAAGTCTACCAGCCCGCTTTTGTCCGAGACACTGATTAGCGCACGTTGGATCTTTTTCAAGTTTATCCTCTCGAGCCCAAACGATATCACAGAGAGTTCGAGAGTCAACAAGGCCTGAGTTCCATTGGGGCGGCCGCGGAGAGCCGCCCCAATGCCATCAAAGGATAGCGGACTAATTCATCGAGCTTCCACAGGGCAGGTTCACTCGACGTCGGCTGGATTGTTGAACAACACTGTCAGCCTTATGCTGCCGTGCCCAAATTGAGGAAAGCCGAGCGCATTCCGATTTCCGGGATCGAGGTTTGACGCTGTATCCTCAGGCGGGAAGATGATCAGCGAGTTCAGGAAATCCAGCAACGCCGATCTCCCTTCTCTATCCAGGCTGGCGAAGCGGTTTTTTACGGCCTCGGCTTCGCCGCCGTGTCGCAGAATGACCTCGGTCAGATTTATGCTGCGACCATCGTGGCCGTAAGGCGCGGTTGTACCCACACCCCACAGCGGCGTGGTCATGAACTGCGTGCGAGTCGTGCCATCATAATTGCGCTCGTAGAAGTTTGGACCGAGATCGTGCCTCTTGAAGTCGGCGAAGATGTTACTGACCAGGAACGGCTGCAGGCGCGGCCTCTTCAGGCCAGGGAAGCCGCTTCCATCGTCAACCGCATTGAACAGCGGGCTGGCGGTAGCGAACAGGTTGTTGAAGATACCCTTCGCGGGGTCATATACCGTCTCGACATCCGCGACTCTTCGGTCATGGTCTATCTGAAGATCCGGAATATGACATTGCGCACACCCGATGCGTTCGAACAATCGACGCCCCTTTCTGGTTGAGTCAGTTTGCTCGTAGGTTGCCGGCTTGAAGTAATTCAGCAGGTAGAACTCGAGATGATCAACCAGACTGGCCGGAACTTCGTTGACCTTTCCATCGCCGTCTGGATCGTCGGTCTCGCTCGTAGCGAGCGGAGCTTCGACCGCATCGAGGGAGCCATCGAGTACCATTCCTGCCGGAGTTGTTATGCGCGCTCCGCCGCTCGCGGCGGTGAGATCGGGGTCGACCGCTTGCAGCCCCATTTCGTTGTTGAGCGCGCCCGCGACAAATTCTCGAATCGAAATTGTCCCTCCGTGATGGAAGAAGGGGCGCACGCGAAGATCGGCGTCGACGCCTTGAACGTTCAACGTGTTTACGGAGCCATCAGGGTTGGCGGTGATTGTTCCGTAGTTGATTCCCTTGCTCGCAAGACTCTTTGTTATCGAGTTATGGTTCGCGACCGCTTCGGCGACCGCTTGTGTGCGAATCAGGCGCAGGTCGGTGGTGATCTCATCCGCGAGCATTTCCTTGAGCCCAAGCCCGAACAGGTGTGGCGCATCACGGCTATCGGGACGCGTCACCACATCGCCGCCCGCTCCCGCCGATCCGCGGGGCCGACCGTGGCATGAAGCGCAGCTATCCGAAAGGCCGGCCCCGATCGCGAGATTCGTGTTGATGTCGCCGAAGCCATCATTCATCACCGGGCCTTGCCCTTCTTCTCTTGTGAACTTGCGTTGGAATAGCTGTCGTCCGCGGCGGATCGATCGGAACGGATCGCGGGCGATAATGAAGGATGAAGAATCGGGCGTCATCAAATTGCCGCGCCCGGCGCCAATTTGCTGTGCGAGGGTCTTCTTGATTCCTTCATTGGCAATGTTGGGGGCTTTATTCTTGTCGATAAGTTGGGCAACTGCGGGCGCTGTCAACAACAGCGTCGCCCCTGCCCATACAATGATCCCTAGTGCTTTGGATTTCTTGATAGTCATACTTTCTCCTTTCAAAAACCAACTCGTTAGTGAATCTAATCACGCGTCAGAGAATATTCCGGGAGCGGATTAGAAGTACTGCGAAAACCTTGATGAAACTCTCACAAAATTCTCATTGGAATTTCTGGAAGCGGTTATGACCCAGCAAACAAAGCGCTTATACGAAGATGTCAACTGTTGATCTCGCTTGGAAGCGCCGGCGACGCGATAGGGCCTGATTTTTTCATCGCTTCGGGAGAATACCGCAGGTAGCGTGAGGACTCCTTGGGTATCGGGTAATACACTTCGACTCCCTCCGGCTCATTCGACAGCACGAGTAGAGTTTGGCGCGGGACGTTGATTGCCGCCAACTAAGGCCGGTGCTAAAATTCGCTCCTGGTCTTCACCGCCAGGTTCGCTGTGAAACTACACAAAGAGGCTTTGAAGAGTCCCTAGAAATCAATAAGGAAGTTCTAAGGAAGTTCTAAGGGCGATAATGTCTTTGCTTATCGACCATTCTTATCGGTTCGGAGAATTCACTCTTGATACCGATCAGAGAATTCTGTTGCGTGAAGGCAAACCGCTTTCTCTCGCGCCCAAGGTTTTCGATACCCTTCTAATTTTGGTTGAGTCCAGCGGACGGATTGTCGGCAAGGAAGAGCTCATGAACCGGCTCTGGCCCGACACGTTCGTCGAAGAGGCAAACCTAACTTTCAACATTCAACAACTTAGAAAGGCTCTCGGCGATAACGCTCGCAAGCCCATCTACATCGAGACCATCGCCCGCCGCGGTTATCGCTTTATCGCAAATGTGGAAGAGGTCCTGGGCGATGAAAGCGCGACGGGCGGTAAAATCAACGAGAGATTGGAGATCTCCGATGCCGAATCGGGGAAACGCGGCGAGTCATACGAAACCAAGTTAGAGGCACATGAGTTGAGTCCCGCCATCAAACCAGCGGGGGAGGACCAACAGGCTCGACCCGAAAAGAATCTCAACGCGATACCTGTCTCTGATGCGGTTTCAACAAGTTCAGGCAAGAAGTCTCTAGCGATTGCAGCCGGACTGGTAATGGTCCTGGTCGGGGTGGTGTTCGTCTTTTGGGCGCTCTCAAACCTTGCAAAGAAAAACTTGAGTGAAGATAAGCGGGTTGAGAGCAAGGCTCCGGTGGTATCTCCTCTCAAACTTGAAAAGCTCACGATAACAGGTCAGAGCAGGTATGTAGCAATTTCGCCCGACGGTAAGTATATCGCTTACACCCGAACCATCGAGAAGAAGGTCAGTATATGGTTGCGACAGTTGGCCACCAACACAAACGTCGAAATCGTCCCGGCTACCGGTCTGATGTACGGATTGGCATTCGCTCATGGCGGCGAATACCTTTATTTCGTTAGAGCCGATCCAACCGCGCTCTATCGGGTTTCGCTGTTAGGCGGCGTGCCCACGAAAATAGTTGATAAGCTGGAAGGCAACTTCTCACTCTCATCCGACGATAGACAAGTCGCCTTTGTTCGTAGAGTCGTACGCAGCGACGGACAGAATGAGTATTCTTTGATTATTGCGAACTCTGACGGCGGTAACGAACGCACATTAGTGGTGCGAATGTATCCCGAGAGGCTGGATACCCCTCTCTGGTCGCCCGGCAATCAATCAATCATTTGCTCATATGGCAGTTCGGAGGGCGGCAGCCAACAAGTGAGCATTGTTGAAGTCAAGGTCGCCGATGGAACGAAAACAGAATTGTCTTCGGATCGGTTTTTCAATATTGGTAAGATGGCATGGTTGCCTCATAAAACCGGATTGATAATGGTCGCGCGGAAGAATGCTCAGGACAACAAAGAGCTTTGGCACGTTTCGTATCCACGAATGGAGATCGACCAGATCACCGAGGGATTATCTGCTTTTTTAGATTTGAGTATCGCGGACACTGTAGACAAAGCGGTTGCATCGCAGGCCACCCGCATCTCAGACCTTTGGGTAGGGTCGAGCGAGCAGCCCCGAAGTCTCAAGAAGATAACGCAGGCCATGGATGAATTCTGTTGGACGCCAAATGGCCGGCTTGTCTATCAATCGACCGCCAGCGGCAATCGAGACCTGTGGATAACGGAGCCGGACGGCGCGGGACAAAAGCAACTGACGAACGACCCTGCGGTCGATGGGAACCCCGCAGTCACCCCCGACAGGCGTTACGTCGTATTCACATCCAATCGCACCGGCGTTCTCCAGCTTTGGCGCATGAACATGGACGGCAGCAATCAAATCCAACTCACCGACGGCGCGGCCAAAGATTTTCCTGCGATTTCGCCTGACGGGAAATGGGTTCTTTGCAATACCACCGATGACTGGCATCTGTGGAAGGTCTCGATTGACGGCGGCGAGCCTGTGTGTCTCGCAGGTTATCCGGCGTCCTTCCCAGCCGTTTCTCCTGACGGCAAAATGATCGCTTGCCTTGGAAGAAGTGACCAGAGGCTCGAGCATTCGATCCTGATCCTGCCCTTTGAAGGCGGGCGGCCATTGAAAAGAATGGATTTTACCGGAGCAGGCTTTTCAAAGAATCGAATGCAGTGGACGCCCGACGGCAAGGGGTTAATCTATGTTCCTGAACGCGCCGGTCCAACCGTTCTTGTCAGACAACCACTGGACGGCGGTCTGCCTGAGGAAATCATGGACTTCGGCGGAGACGACCTTTTCGATTTCGGCTACTCGGTTGACGGCCGATTCCTGGCCGTTACGCGCGGCGAATGGCAACACGACATCGTGCTGATAAGTGATCTCAATCGATATTGAATCCCGCCTATAGAGTTACTCGTCGATCCAATCCTGAGTGAGCAAGCGCTCGTAATCGAACCCGGTGCGGCGGCCTTCCCATCGAGCGATCAGGTAGAAGATGGTTCCTACCGCCACCCATACAAGCAAGAGCTGCCAGATCGTAAGCCCTCTTTGTTCAGGCGGGAGGCTTGCATGCCGAGCGCTGTCACGTGCGATCGTCACCGCGGTCAGGTAGGTCATCGAAGCCAGCGAAACAAGCCCGAGGATGACCAGCAGCGCCGGATGAAGCCTCACACGGGCCTTCTTATAAAGCTCAGGCCGGATGAACGGGAGCGCCATCAAGGACGCGCTGTGCAGCCCGTAGACCAGGAACATGCCGACAATCGCGATGTCCAGAACGTAACCGAAACTCTTCGTCCACAGCAGAGCTAGCGCGATGACCGCGTTCACCACCAGGCTCACCCACGGCGTGCGAAACCTCACACTCACTCTCGACAGCCATTGAGGTAGAATCCGGTCTTCGCCGAAGACGTACAGTATTCGCGCCGGCACAAACAGCGTCGCGTTCAAGCAGGTCGAGAAAGCCATCAGCGCGCCGACAGTTACCACGGCTCCGCCCCACCACGGCAGATAGCGCGCGGCGGCGTCGCTCATCGCGAAACTCGAACGGGCCAGTTCCTGATAAGGCATCACTCCGAAAGCTACAAGCGACATCAAACAGAACATCACCATCGAAATCAGTATGCCGTTAATGAAAATTGCCGGGAGCGATTTGCGTGAGTCCCTGGTCTCGCCCGCGGTTTGCGCGAGGGCTTCGAATCCGGCATAGGCAAAAAACAGCGGCGCCAGCACGGCCATGAAGCCCCTGTCGCCGTCGGGCGTATTGTGAGCCCAGAAACCGTAAGGGAACATCGGCGAGAAGTTCTTCCAGTCAATCGCGAACAACCCGGGCACTACCAGCACGACGACGGCCAGGCATTTTACGATGACCATGACGGTCTGGAGCCAGCCGTAGAACTTCGCGCCGAGCAGGTTGAAGACAAAAAAGAAAAGCACCGCGGTAGTAGCGATTGCTGCTTCGCCGAGGCTTGGATCGCCGGTGTAGCTTCGGCCGAGCGCTTCGCCGAAAGGCAGGACGCCAGCGAACCACTGATCCATTCCCGGGTAGAAGAATTTCAGGTACTGGGCCATCGAAATGGAAAGAATCACGAGGGCTCCGATGTACGAGAGCCATTTCAGCCACATCGTTACGAAGCCGAGGTACAGACTTCGAGTGGTGCGCGAGATATGAAGGTACTCGCCTCCCGCTCTTGTTCCGAGCGGCGTTGAGAGATACACCGAGTACGCGACTGCAGTGACCAGCATAACCGGCGCAAGAACCAGATAAGCTAGCGGTACGGATGGTCCGGCGATGGCGCCAGATTTACCGGTGACTACGAAGATCCCCGAGCCAACAAGGATTCCAATGATCGTGGCATAGCTTTGAAGCTTGGTTAGCTCGCGTTTGAGTTCAATCCTTCCCGATTCTCCATGCTGGGTAGCTTGAGCCAAGTGATTCACCCGTTGTGGAATAGAATGTCGGATTGTCTCAGGAGTGGGCCGTAAAGTCCACGCAGAAGCGATTTCGATAGGGGTATGACAAGAGTGGGTTCGATAAGCTTTAGCTTGTCGTTTCGATCGACAAACTTAAGGTTCGTCGGACTGTTGTTTCGGATCTGAGCCACTATGCAGACCAGCGAAAGTGAGCAGGGGAATGATTCCTCATCAACCAGCTCCACCGAAGTGAACGGTGTTACGGGCGAAGGCTTCGGTCAGCGACTCAGACATTCGTCGCACCTGGATTCTTCTCAGCGATCCGGCAATGAAACTGAGGTATCATCTGACGAACTCGCGCTACGGCAAGCGGTCTGCTGCTAATTCATTTCGGCGCGCAAGTTCCATGCGGTGAAGTACGGCCTGAAAGCGCGCCTCCGAGCGCAGCTCGTCAAAGATCGGATCGGCATTTACAAATGGCAACAGGAAATCTTTGCTCTCGCAAGACTTCTCCAGCCACCCGAGCGCCTGCTCTTTGTCGCCCAGCCGCGCATACGACTTCGCAACTTCATAGCAGAAGCCTGGGAGTGGATTAAGCAAGTTCGCATTAACGCGATATCGTAAAAGGCCGTTCATACCTGACTGCTGGTATAGCTCTCTTAAGTTATCTGCAGGGCCGCGGCCGTTTGCAGATTTATAAGACCTGGTCCACTTTATTAACTCCTCGGAAGCTTCCGTATGCCTGCCAGTCTTTAAGTAAATATCAAAGAGATACTGATGCGCAAAAACAAAATCGGGCGTGACTTCCAGCGCCTTTCGGCAATAGGCTTCGGCTTCTTCATACTCGTGCGCGAAGTAGTGCATCTGTCCGGCGTCGGCCAGGAAGTTTGCAGACGTCGGGTCAATCTCAAGCGCCCGCTGCATCTTTCGCTTGGCTTCGTCCACACGGCCCGTTATCGCCAGCAGGGTCGCATACCACTGATGCGCGGTGCCGTATCCGGGACGTAGCTCAATCGCTCGCTTGAAGTTCTCTTCAGCTTTCTGCCAATTCCACTCTTGGAACATGTTGGCAAAACCCAGAGTCGCATAGGCTTCACCAAGAGTTGGATCAAGCTCAATAGCTTTGTTGACTGCAACATATGCTTCTGGATGCTCAGAATTAGTGAACAGCCGGTCGGCAAGCCCGACGTATGCGAGGGCGAAGTTCGGGTCTTTCTCGATTGCTCGGCGGAAGTAGTATTCGGCCCGATCCATCCCCTCCCAGGTTCTCGTGTTCCAGTAGTATCTGCCTTTGGCGTACAGTTGCAGCGCGTCGGCGCTTTCGCTGTAACGCTTGGTGAGCGACGCTTTTTCATCGGCGCTCAGGTTCAAGGAAAGGGCATCGGCCACTTGCCCGGCGATGGCGTTTTGCAGCGCCAGCACATCACTGGCCTGGTTATCGAACTGTCCTGACCAGATCGGCGACTGGTCGCTGACTCGCACGAGACGCGCGGTCACGCGAATCTGTTCGTGGCTCCGATAGATGCTGCCTTCAAGCACCGCATCGACCCCGAGCAGACGCCCGCCAGCCGTTGACTCCACCTCCTGCCCCTCAAACTTCATCACCGCGCTGGTTGGCCGCACGTTCACGTCTTTGAAATTGCTCAGCCGGGTGATCAGCACATCGGCCAGGTTCAAACCGAGATGCTCGTCGCTAGTCGCGCTGATATCTCTGAACGGTAGAACCGCGATTGACTTCACCCTGGCGGTCGTCGCGGCGTGACCGCTTTGCGAGACTACCCACCAGCAAACGACTGCCGACAGCAGCGTCAATATGATAACTGCCGATAGCCCCAGAGCGTGACGGCGCAATCTGGAAATCGAGCTCGCGTGAGCGTTAATATTAACCCGCTCTAAACCCCCGCCATGATCCGACTGAGGCGAATCGGTGATCTCCTCTTCTTCTTCGGTGATGATCTGCGCCGAGGTGCGGCGCTCGAGGATCAGGTCGGCGTTATCCATCTCCACTTCAACAACGCTCGCCACGAAGCGGTAACCCCGCTTGGGAGCGGTCTCAATATAGACAGGGTCATTTGGCGAATCGGCCAGCGCCCGTCGCAGGGTCGATATGTTCCGATTGACGTTGACGTCTTCAACAAAGCTATTGGGCCACAACCGGCTCATGATCTCTTCTTTAAGAACCAGATGGCCTCGGTTTTCGACGAGCAATAAAAGCGTGTCGAACACTTTCGGGGTGAGCGGCACTGGGCGGTCATCTCTGAGAAGTACTCCCTCACGTTCGTGGAGACGGAACGGGCCAAACTCATAGATGCGGTTTGTTTGAGCCTGCATGGCAGCCTCCGGGGCGATTTCGGAAAAATTTCAACTCTTTTTCGGGCTTTGAGAAAGATTTTCGAGATGATCTCGCGGTATCTTTGCGCCCGTTTCGAGCCTGGAGTCTTGGTTCGAGATTCCCACAGCCGGGCTGATTATAAGCAAAGTCCGGAACGGGAGCAACTAAGAGCCCCGCGGGAGGTGCGCGTCAGAGTTTCGCGCATACAACCTTGAGAATTGGGAATGAAAAGAAAACGCAGAACAACAACGACCATAGAGCAGCGCGAAGTAGTTGTAATTAGAAGGTCTCGAAAGGTCAAGAAATTCCTCTGCCATGAATGCTCGGAGCCGGTCGCTCTCATCACGCTTGATGAAGCCGTCAAGATTTCAGGCTTGAACTCGCGAGCCGTATATCGCTTGATTGAGGAAGATCAGATTCATTTCACGGAAACGCAGGACGGCTTAGGGCTCATATGTCCGGCTACCTTGCTTGCGCGGGCCTCGCGAGAAACTGACGGTTGAT
>DATLWF010000032.1:0-6716 GCA_035576605.1 Blastocatellia bacterium
GACTCGGACCTGGTCCCCACCAAGCTGATCGACACTGACCTCATGGAAACATCATCCGATGACTGGTTATCAGACTTTAATGGCGACGGCATTGCCGACATCGCGACCGGGCGCCTACCCGCGCGCACTGTCGAGGAACTCTCGAGGATGGTTGGGAAGATCGTTAGCTACGAACAGGCGGCACCCTCTGACGAAGCATTGCTGGTCGCCGATGCAAACGAAGGATTCGACTTCGAACAAGCAAGCACAGATCTAATGTCTTTGATCCCGACGAATCTGCGGATCACACAAGTCAACCGTGGCCGGCTGGATCCGGAAATGGCGAGGAGTTCACTGTTTGAAGCCGTATACCGGAAGCAATTTCTGGTCAACTACGCCGGCCACGGTTCGGTAAATCAATGGCGCGGAAATCTGCTGACTAACGATGACGCTCTGGCATTGAGGAACGATCACCTGCCGATGTTCGTGATGATGACCTGTCTGAACGGCTACTTCCAGGACCCGGTGCTGGACTCGCTCGGCGAGAGTTTGCTGAAAGCGGAGCGAGGAGGAGCGGTCGCGGTATGGGCGTCGTCTGGAATGACGCTGCCTACAGATCAGACGTTGTTGAATCAAGAACTCTACAGATTGATGTTCAACCGAGGCCAGGCAATGACAATAGGCGAAGCGGTGATTCGCGCGAAGGCTGCGTCGAGCGACTCTGACGTTCGCCGCACCTGGATTCTGCTTGGCGATCCAGCGATGAAGCTGAAATGATGATTGCAATAGAGGCCCTCGCCCGGAAGAAAGAAGAGCCGGAGGGTTGGTCCGGCTCCACAATTCTTACTGTGCGAGAGGGTGACTTACTGGCTCGGCGTTGCCGGGGTCACCACAATCGATTTGGCTTTGCAGCCATCTGCTGATTGCTCACACTCGCCAGTCACCTTGTCGCCGGCTTTCACGTCACCAAGAGAAATGGCTTTACCTTCTCTGGTGATTTTGGTGGATGTGCCGATGAGAAAATGGATCTCTGCGCCAGAATCATCCTTGATGACTATTTCGTTCTTCGTCGGGTCGACCGACAGGACGTCGCCTGTCTGTGTTATGACGGCAGGCTTTGGAGCTTTGTCTGGCTTCTGTTCCTCCTTTGCCTTTTCCTGCGCGATTGCCATCCCAAGCATCACCGTGCACAGAATGACCGAAATAGCCAACACGTATCTTTTCATACCGTTGCTCCTTTCTCGTAGTTTAACCTTTGCTGGCGCAACCTCTGTGCCGGTCGCTTGAGCTCTTCAAACGGCTGAGATGAGCGCTTCGAGCGACAGGCCCCACGCCAGCACGCCTACAAGCGGTAAAGATTTCATCCCACCCCAGTAAATATTTCTGTACTAAAAGTGAACGCTGAAAGTCGCGGCGGAGCGCGGAGCCGCGAAAACCGCCTTGAACAAGCATCGATTGGAGAATTGACTTCCCGCACCCTATACTCAAGCGTTCGCTGAGCGGAGATTGAATCAAGTATGCCAGGCGTGAGGCCGCAAGAAGACCAGCCGTCTGAGGTTCATAAAAGACGGCGCACACCTGCGCTAAGCGACGTGGCGCCGTTGCTGGTAACTTTTATCACCGGGCTCATTTGTTATGGACTCTTCTACAATCGAGGGCTCGGGCTCTCCGTTATCGGCTACAGCATCGCGCCAGCCGAACGTGTGATGCAGGGCGAAGTGCCTTATCGCGACTTTCTCTTTAACTACACTCCCGGGATTCTGTGGATGAATGCGCTGTTGATGAAAGCGTTTGGCGCGACGCTGATGGCTACGCGAATCGGATTGCTCGCGTTCAAGCTGATCACGCTCATAACACTGTTCCAGGTTGCCCGAAGGCTCACCAGCGGTTGGGCGGCACTGGTGCCGGTTACTCTCACTCTGGCGTGGCTCGGTCACCAGCAAATATTCAACGTCTACCCGGATCAGTACCTTGTGCTGTTTGCGCTCGCGGGTTTGACTTGCATGCTCAACTACGATGAGACGGGTCGCGCTCGGTGGTTGTTGCTGTGCGGATTGGCAATCGGTGTAGTCTTTGTCTTCAAATACAATGTAGGCGTCTTGCTGGTTGGTTCCGGGACTGTTGCGATTGTCGCGCGGGAATTAATGATGGCTCGCGGCATCAAGAGCGCAGCCCATCGAGTCGGTCTGTACCTGATTGGCTTCGCTGTAGTCGCCGGAGCGCTTGCCGGGTATCTGGCTTACAACCACGCATTCGGAGCGATGATCAACCACTTCCTGCATCACGCGGCTGAGTACAGCGAGACTCGCTCGGTGACGCTTCCTCCAGCCAGGGTTGTCTTACCTGCCGCGCTTGCGTCGCTTTTAGCCCTGATCGTTGGCCTGGGCTTGCTCCAGACGGCTGCCAGGTTCTTTGAAGCCTACGTCATCGCAGTCATTGCCATCGGCTCGATCATTCTGCTGGCGCTGGACAAAGCGGCTCTCATCAACGAGTCCGCCATTGCTGCGGTCGCCTATTTCCCTCCACTCATTTTCGCGGCGGCTCTTGCCGTTGCAACCTGGCAGTTTAAAAAGGGAAGAGACGCGGCAGGCTGGTGGCGAGACGACGGCGCGATGGCAATCACAGGATTGTTCGCGGTTGCCGTTTATCTCGAAGTCTTTCCGCGAGCCGATTTTTATCACCTCGTCCGAGTGTTGCCACCGGTCTTCTTGTTTTTCTTCGCTCTTTTCGTCCGATGCGTGCCCGCTCTGAGGGAGCACCTGCGAACTCGAGTCCCGTCGCCTAATCGAGTCGCCTTGCTCACCGCGGCGACGCCGCTTGTCTTTCTGTTGTTCGCCGGAGTGCAGGATACGTGGGCGCCGGAGTTCTATTCGGGATTGCGCTTTAGAGACAACCGCGAATTGAACATCGAGCGAGGCCGCGGAATCTTTGTTGAAGAGAAACAGGCCGAGTTAACTGAGGGTCTTGTGCAACTGATTCAAGCCAACAGCTCGAAGGATGACTACATATTCTCGTTTGCGCAGCGAGGCAGCGCTCTTTACTTTCTTGCTGCTCGCAGGAATCCGACCCGTTTTTTGTGGTGGAGATCGGTGGGCATCAGCGCGGAAGAAAGAGAAGCGGTGATGACAATGATCGCCAACCGCCGCGCTAAACTCATCGTCGTTCAAGACGTCGCTGCGACGCAGGAGATTCAGGATTTCATTGGCGATAACTACGATCAGATCGGAGCCGTGGCCGATATAGCGGTATACGGGTTGAAATAAGAGTTTGTAGTTCGGCCTTCAGGCGGAAGTTCGTCGTTCAGAGTGCAGAAGTTGGTCGTTCAGAGTGCAGAAGTTCGTCGTTCAGAGTACCGACTTTAGTCGGCTCGTTGAGATTGGTCAAACAAAACCGCCGACCAACTTCTGCACTCTGAACGACGAACTTCCGCCTGAAGGCCGAACTACGAACTCTTCATTTTTCGCGCAACTCACGGGCTGGCAGGAATGCCTATGCTGTCAGGATAACAGCGTGCTAAGAAAAGACCACTTCTTCGAATTCGTGACCGTCGCTGCGGTGTTGGCGGTGTCTGCCGGAGCTTATGCGCTCTTGTTTAATCGCGCGAACGTTCTGTCTCATTCGATCGGCTACAATCTCTACGCGTCGGAACGAGTGCTCGAAGGCGCCGTGCCCTATCGTGATTTTCATACCCTTTATCCGCCTGCGACGTTCTATCTGAATGCGGCATTGTTCAAATGGCTTGGCGTCTCGCTGTACAGCGCGCTGCTTGGAGTGCTGATATTCAAAGTCCTTACGGTTTGGGTGATTTACTTGAGCGGCAGGCAACTGATGCCCCGAGTGTGGGCACTGGTGGCGGCGCTGTCTTCGCTCCTCTGGCTGAGACCCAACGGCCCTTTCAAATCGGTCCCGATGCATTATGGCGCACTGTTCTTGGCGCTGGCGATGGACCTGTTGTTGAAGAATGAGAAGCAACAGAAGCTGGTCTTCATTTTTCTGGCCGGCGCATCGCTCGGATTGCTCGCGTTGTTCAAGCACAACATCGGGGCGTATGCGTTGCTGGGTTCAGTCGTTCTTCTTGTTTTTGAAGACCTCGGCGGTGTCCGGCAAACTTCAGTTTGTCGGGGCGAGCCGAATGGCGAGGTTCAACGATTAATCGACAAACTGAAGTTTGTCGGACATCGAAACTACCGCCGTGCATTCATCCTGTTGATCGGTTTTTCCGCGGTGATTGTTCCAGCGCTGGTGTACATGCAGATGAACAGAGCACTTGCGCCGATGATGAGAACGCTGCTGTTCGGGCCGGGTGAGTTCCTCTTGAGCAGACTTGCCATTCCTCTGTCGCCTGGTGCGCCTCTGCTTTTGGTGGCTGCGCTGGTGGTGAGCACGTATGCGGCGTACAAGCTTCGCGGCCGTCCAGCAATCGGTGCCGGTCTCTTGCTTAGCCTGATTGCGGCGATCTCCGTATTTGTGCTGCGCGGAAATCAAGCTGACGTCAATCAAATCATCTTCTACCTGCCGATGTTCGTGCTCGGTTGTGGTCTTGTGATGGCCGTCTTCACCAACGCAGTCGCGGTAGCGCACCGGCGCGCGCTGTTGATCGTGTTCACCTTTTCGGCAGCCGCGCTGATGGAGCTATTCCCGCGCTTCGCCCGCGAGCAGTCCATCGCCGCAATGCCGTTTGTGATGCTGTTCCTTTTTTACTCGCTCTACGTGTTGAGGCCTGCGATAAGAACGCTCGCCGGTGGAACGCCGCAATATCGATTGGCGCTGGCTGTGCTCCCAATAACGTTCTTGCTGATCGAAGGGCGGTTGTTCTTCAACACCTACTTTGATAGCGCTCTTCGATTCAAAGCCGGCACCGAGGTCAGCATCGAGCGCGGTCGCGGGGTGTACTTTCCGGCGGCGACCGCTGCCGTTATCGACAATGCTGTCAGCTACATTCAGCAGCGCGTGCCAACCGACGGCAATGCCTTTGCGCAATCCGACGCGGGAACGTCACTGTTGTTCCTTTCAAGTCGGAGGAATGTGTCCAACGCCCAGTTCTGGATCGGCGTCGGCGTAACGCAAGAAGAACGCGCCTTGACACTGGAGCGAATTGACAAGAGCCGGACTAACCTGATAATCACCAGCGACGAAGTGCTTGCAGCGGAGAAGTACGAACCGATGCGCGACTACATCGAGCGAAACTTCAAGCCGAGCGTGCGCTTCGATGACGTGCTGATGCTGGAGAGATGAGGATAAACACAGCGTGTCTGTGATGGCTGAGGAAAACCGTGAGACGTTTGAAGAAGAGATTCGGCTTGATAGTTTTTTCAAGTGGGTCTGGCGTGGCAAATGGTTGATCATCTTCCTTATCGTCGTCGCCAGCGGGTTGGCCGCGCTGACGGGACTGAGGCAGCCGGAAGCTCACACCGCCATCGCGCTGATCGAGGTTGGGCACGTTTGGGGCAAGCCGCTCAAGGATATTTACGTTACCGTTGAGATTGCCAACAGCCCCGGCTTTATTCAGGAAGTTGCAGCAAAAGCGGGCGTGAAGCCAGGTCAGCTCGGTCGAAGTGTTCAGGTGAGCGCTGTTGAATCAGGCGTGCCGCACTCAATATATCCCATTCTAATTCGAGTAACCGCAAAGACTGAAAGCGCAGACGAGTCGGTGAGACTCGCTCAGGCGGTGTCGGATGAGATAGTCGCGCGTCACGAGAAACTTTTTGAGGAAGCGATCGCGCCACATCTCGATGAGCAGCACTCGCTGGAGCAGACATGGAACAAGGTTCAAGCATCGGACACTGACTTCGCGCTCAAGGTCAAGACCGCACTTGACGAGGCGAAAGCGAACAATTCATCGCCCATCTCGACCGAGAAGACTCGCCTCATTGAGAAAATTGTGCCCGGCGCGACGACTCGTCCGGACATCTGGCGAGGCGCCGCTACCGCCGGCCTGATGGCTGCGATTGCGGGAGTCGCGGTCGCGTGTTTAATCGGCTACTACAAGTCCGCGCGGCGTGTTTGACCGTCGCAAGATCAAAACGGACAAGGTTCAACACTGGCTCCTGGGATCACTATTCAGCATTGAGCAATGATGACGAGCACCGGCTCTCATCGATCGGTTGAGGTCAGGGCAGTCGCAAGAAACTATGAAGACTCTGGTGAGAGAACTGCTGTTCCCTCTGATTGCCGTGGTAGCGGCGTTCCTGGTCGGCGGCATCATCGTGTGGATGGTCGGTGATAGTCCGCTGTTGGTGTACGAGCTGTTCTTCACCAGCGCCTTCGGCTCGATCGATGGCATCGGCTACACGCTGTTCTACGCCACGCCACTGATCTTCACCGGGCTTGCGGTTGCGGTTGCATTCAAGTGCGGGTTGCTGAACATCGGCGCCGAAGGCCAACTGATCGCGGCGGCTTTTGCCACGGCGTGGGTTGGCCTTGTGTTGCCGGGCTGGCCCTGGTTGGTTGTGGTGCTGCTGGCGATGATCGCGGCAGTGGTCGTCGGCGGAGTGTGGGCTGGCATACCGGGCGTGCTCAAGGCGAAGTTCGGCGCCCACGAAGTCATCACAACCATCATGATGAACTTCATTGCGGCGGGCCTGGTCAGCTATCTGACTCAGTATCACTATCGCAAGCAGGGCGACCCGATACTGGAAACTCTGCCGATCGCGGAAAAGGTAAACGGCGCAGTAGTAGGACCGCACATTCCGCGAATGAGCGCTCTGCTCGCTCCTTTCGGAATAAGCTTTCCGGAT
>DATLWF010000033.1:0-8388 GCA_035576605.1 Blastocatellia bacterium
CCCAACTTCAGTTGGGTGTCGGCGAGTCACCGCTCGGTCCCAACCGTTTTAACGGTTTTGCCGCATGTGGAGGGCGTGAAACTGTAGAGCCTGGTTACGGAATCGGCGACACGTAAACGCCCGACGCGTAGGCTGCGGCGAATAGCCGTGTACTCATCCCGTTGACCGCCAGGCCCCCAACCGTCACGCCCGCCAGACCGATCGGCTTGAAGCTCTGGCCTGCATCGTTCGAGACAAAGATTCCGCCAGTGACCAAACCGGATTTCACCCGCCCTCCGAAGAGGCGCGTCGGCATCTTCGGGTCCATCAGCAGCGAAACGCTGGGGCCGGCAGGGTTTACCGGAGGCTGCCAGGTACCGCCTTTGTTCGAAGATCGAAAGAGCCCGGCACCTTCTGTGAGGGCGTACACGAAGCCATCGCCTGGACGCACATCCGCGGCGATCACGTGCCAGGGCAGAGTGCCGGCCACGTTCGTCCAGGTGATACCATTATCGGTCGAACGGAAGAAAGGTGGGTGGTACGGCTGCGGATGATCGAAGATCTCCGTGCCGGCGTAGAGCGTCCCGTCATTCGCGGCGCGCGCGAGCGTCCACACGATCAGTCCCGTGTGACCCGCGCCAAACGCGTGAAACGTCAGGAAGCCGCCGCCGAGGTTTGACGAGAACACGCCGCTCGGCTGTGCGTGCGTGCTCCAGCCAAGGCCCACGCGAAGTCCGTTGGGCGTCACCAACACGGATACGACCCGCTGCTTGAACTTTGCGATCACATTCCAGTTCTTGCCTTTGTCACGCGACAGGTACAGATTGTTCGCCACTCCCACATAGACCAGTTGTGGCGGTCCCGGCGACAACACCAGGGCGCCAACCATGCCGCCGAGCGGATGTGTCCATGTCTGGCCGTTATTCTTAGTCATGTAGAGCCCGTTCTGGCCGCCGACGTACCATGCTTTGCCGTCGGCCGGTTCAACGGCGATATGGCTCACGCACGGATCCCCCATCGGCCGTATGACCGCTCCCCATTTGAATCCATCTACCTGATGCGGCGCCAAACTAACGACAGGAATGTTGAACGGGCATGTATCGGGCGGGCCGGCTACGGCGTAAGCTGCTCTGGGCGCGCCATCCGCAACGCCGGCGCTATCTGGTCGAGGCGTCCCTCCACTGACGAAAACAGCAACGTTCAGGAACGACAGAAAAGATGTAATCAATAGAACCCTTCGCATTGTGTTTTTCCTCCTCCACCTAAGCTCCTTCTATCTGATTTAGACGCAATTTGGCATCGCAACTATGCGCTGGAATTCCGGCTGTTCTCATCGGGTGTAATTACAAAGCGACTTGCGCAGACCTGCACCGCCCTCCGTCAGGAGGGCCACGTTTGCCCTCCCGCTTCATACACTCAGTTGGGTCACAGACATTGCCCTCCTCACGGGCAACCCCCAACTTCAGTTGGGGAAACAACCTCACTTCAGTGAGGTGTAAACCGCGTAGCGGTGTCCTATCGATAGTTTGCGTGGTTCGGGCTCTTCTGGGCCGCGTAGCGGTTACCTATTTGACCTTGTAAATCGATTCTGCAGAAACATAGGTAACCGCATCGCCAATCCCGCAAGCTATCGATAGGACACCGCTACGCGGTTATCCTCTGTTGCTACCAGGTGGGTATGTGCGAAAGTCTGACATTCACCATCCTGCGCACCACTGACCTGATTGAACCGGTGCTTTGCTTTCTGTTAGCTTAGTGAGCGATCAATTCGTCTCAATGTTCAGCGGCAAGAAGAAACTTGTGATGTGTCAGGTTTGCCGGGGCTTGATTGAAGCCTCTGCACGAACTTGCCCGTTGTGCGGAAGAGAGTCCGTTCCAGCGGCTCGGATCTCCGCGGCCCGCTTCACCGAAAGCGGCAACTTCTTCTCCCTTGTAATACTCACCATCAACATCGTGCTGTTCGTGCTGATGTCAATCGTAGAAGTTCGAAACGGCGGCACCGGCGAAGCGTTCATAAAGAGCGCAAGCGGCGGCGTGCTCAACGATTTCGGCGCCCTGGTTCCACCTCTCGTTCGAGCGGGCCAATGGTGGAGACTGGTGACCTTCAACTTTCTGCACATCGGCCTGATGCATTTGATGTTCAACAGCTCGGCGTTGTTCTCAATCGGCCCACAGGTAGAAGGCATCTTCGGCTCGCAGAAGTTCGTGTTCGCATATGTCGCGACCGGTATCGGAAGCGGCCTGGCATCTCTGATGTTTCTTCCGGCCAACACCGCAGGCGCGTCCGGCGCAATATTCGGCTTGATCGGGTTGATGGCGGTTTATGGCTACAGGCTGGGTGGGAGCTTCGGCCGCGGCTTGATGAGACAAATGCTGATCTGGGCCGCAATCGGAATCATGCTTGGCTTTTTTATTGGAGCGAACAACGTGGCTCACGTTGGCGGGTTTGTCGCCGGCGGCGGCCTCGGCTTCGTGCTCAAGCCCGATGCTCCATCGACAGCCAGCTCCGCCGCGCGCTGGAACGGAGCAGCGATCTGCTGCATTGGTCTGGTCGCAATCAGTTTCGTGATGGCTGGACGAGTCTACGGAGCCGAGCAGGAAAGATCGAGTCAGCGCGAACTGACAGGCCGCCGGCATCAAAACGCCTACGAGTTGGCCCAGCTGGTAAAACAAGCCAGGTCCTCAGTCGCCGAGTCATTCGAGTTGAAAAACGACCCTGCCCGCCTCACTCGAAGCAATGCTGCCAAGACCGCGATGGAGCTGCACCGGATCGCCGGCGAGCTCGAAAAAGCGCCGGTCTTCGACGACCGCAGCACCACAATCAAGACGCGGCTGATCGAATTGATGAGCAAGCGAGCGAAATCCTTCGAAGAAGCGACGAATGATCGGATGATAGCCGCTGCCGCTTCTGCGGATCTCGAAGCATTCGTTGCGGCATTCAAAGATTTCTCCGATTGGGAGTCAGACGCAGCACAGGAGTTTGACCGGCTGGAACGATAGCCACAATTTGCCAAATTCAACGCTTTCCAAATCTCGATCTCACATCGAGTGGTAAACTCCGACCGATGACCTTGAACCCCATCACCAGCGAAACCCGATTTAGAGAGTGTCCGGCTTGCGGAAATCCAACGCCCGCCGAGAGCGCCGCATGCGCCTTCTGCGGCGCTCTCTTCGCGGAAGCCGATGTAGCCGCCCGCGAAACAGCTAACGAGGACCGCTTCCTCCGCGCGCTTTTCACTCGCTCAAATCCTTTCACGATGATCTTCATTGGCGTCAACCTCGGCGTGTTCGTGTTGATGTGCCTCGCAGGAGGTTTTGCCGTCACTTCAGTCAACCCCGAAGTGCTCAGAGGATTCGGCGCCAAGCAAAACAACCTCATAGCCGAGCAGCACGAATACTGGCGGCTGATCACTGCGATTTTCATCCACATCGGAATCATCCACCTGTTACTCAACAACTACGCGCTCTGGATCATAGGTCAGGAGATCGAGCGCATCTACGGCTCGGCACGCTTTGTGGTGCTCTACCTGATCACAGGGGTGATCGGTTCAGCAGGAAGTTACGTCTTCAATCCTCAAGCAACATCGGCGGGTGCTTCAGGCGCAATATTCGGACTGTTCGGCGTGATGGCAACTTTCGCATTCAAGTACCGGAGAGAGATTCCCAAGAGGCTCAGCCAGGAGATTCGGAGGCGCGTGCTGCCGATCATAGCTCTCAACCTGGTGTTTGGATTTTCCGTCAGAATCGTGGACAACGCCGCGCACGTCGGTGGACTGCTGGCAGGAATAGCACTCGCTCTCGCGGTTCCATACATGAGACCCACCGAAAGAATCACCCCGCTGCTCTGGCGCACCCTTCAGATGGTCTGCCTCGTAGTGATCTTCATTTCGTTTGTGGGAGCGTTTCGCAATTACAACGGACCGCATCTCGCTCTCTCGAATCTGACCAGCGGTGCCGGCCCTAGCGTCGTCACCTACTTTGACCGAATGAAAGAGGGCGACCAGTTGCTGATTGAATCCTTCAAATCAGTGGCGGCGACGCTCGAGAGAGGAAACGGGGCTCCCGAACTCAAGCCGGCTATCGACTCGGTCGATCGAGGAATCCGTGCTGTTATGTTGGCGCCCCAAATCGACCCGCAAGCCGATCAATACCGCGCGCGTTTGCTCGAGCTCCTGAATCAGCAGAAGAACATACTGAGTGAGTTCGATCAATCAAGCGCGAAGAATCGGGAAAAACTGAGTCAGGAGGAGAAGGCACTGGTTGATCAGCGAGGTCAGTTCCTCTCGGATTATAGCAAGTGGCTGCCGGGGTTCCTGAAGGAGCATGGTTACGAATTAGGTGAAAGCAAAGATCGCTGATTGCGTTCGAATATCAAGCTTCACATAACCGATCGAGGTCGAGTATGGGCACCCGCTGCCTCCCGCTCTTGAAGTAACTTCTTGCGGGCCAACCGAATTTCGCGCGCTGCAGCGTTAGACTGTCCTTGCCATGAGCGACCGGACGAACCTTCTTAGGCTCCAGGGCCAGGACACCTTCCACGCGATCCGCCAACAAGCCCAACTGTGCGTCACCCTTCACAAGAATCAAGCGCTGCCTGACCAGGTCCTGGCTCACTGTCAAACCAAGGTCCATCACTACCGTCATGCGACCCCGCACGCTTGCAAGTCCGGCGACTCCGTCCGGTGGATTCGGCAGCGGTGTTATTCTCGGACAGTCAACGACCCCTTCGGTTTGCTCGACACCGATCGCGTACGGCGCGCCGCCAACCTCGAACTTCAGCACCGACACAAGCTCCGCCTTGCCATCGCCAGGATCCTGTCCAAGATCCAAAGAAAGCCCGGCAATCGCCAGGCGAGCATTCGCGTCCCTATCATTAGTCGACTTTGGCATTTTGCTTTGGTGCTTCGCTTTCACAATCGCATGCTTCTGAGGACCAGCAGGCTCGGCATATCCAGCACCAGGGCGACGTCTCCCCCTTCAAGGTCGACGGCTCCCACAACGCCTTTCAGCCTCCGTCCGACCGAGCCGAGCGACTTCACTATGATTTCGCGTTGCTCGTCGAACTGCTCAACCGCAACTGCAACGTTTCTGTCCGCGGTACTCGTTACCAGCACCGGTACCGTGACCGGCCCGGCCGGCGCTGCCGGCTTCCCATCCCCATTTTGACCGGCCGGTTGATGAAGAAGCCGCGCGCCTCCCAGCCCGAGCACATATCCAAGTTCGACGAGCGGAATAGTTCCGCCGCGCCACGCGACGCTTCTTCGGCCATCGCGGCCGAGTATTTCTTCGGGAGAGACGTATAGCAGCTCGATGATTTGGGCCACGTTGACGGCATACCGCCAGCCGCTTGCTCGCACGATGAACGCCGAGATCATCACCAGTGTTGTAGGAACAGCCAGGTCGAACCTGGTCCACTTCCCCTTCTCGGACGAGATTCGAACCTCGCCGCCAAGCTCGTATATCGTCCGCTCAACCGCATCGAGTCCGACGCCCCGACCCGATACCGCCGAGACATGGTCGGCGGTGGAGACACCGGGCCGCAAGATCAATCGCAGTGTCTCCTCTTCGCTCAAGGCTTCGTCGTGCCCAATTAGTCCGGTGTCGATTGCCTGACGCCTGACCTCGGCTTGATCTATTCCGTGCCCGTCATCGGTAATCGAGATGACCGCGCGCGTTCCTTCGAGTCTCGCTTCGAGGTTGATCTTGCCCCGGGGATTCTTCCCTGCAAGCCTCCGCTCTTCGGGAGGCTCCAGCCCATGATCCACAGCGTTGCGCAGGACGTGATAAATCGGGTCAGCGACTCGATCGACTATCACTTTGTCGAGTTGCGTTTCGCGGCCGGTCAATTCAACCGACACTGATTTTCCAAGCTCTCGAGCAAGCCTCCCCGCGAGCCGCGCCGCTCGCGTGAACGTCTGCGCCAGCGAAACCATCCGAAGCTCGACCAGCCGCTCTTCCAATTCGAGGAATTCACGCTTCATCCGCCGAGCGCTGAACCTCAGGTCAGACCGTTCACGCGCGCCCAGATTTGCGGCGCCCAGGAATGTCTCGGCCATCGCGGTGAGCCTCTCC
Organism: Blastocatellia bacterium; assembly: GCA_035576605.1. Lineage (GTDB taxonomy): Bacteria > Acidobacteriota > Blastocatellia > UBA7656 > UBA7656 > Onstottus_A. Next base: position 6,052 of record DATLWF010000033.1, read on the forward strand.
ATCCCGATTGATAGCTCGTGCGCCAGACCGGAGAGTTCGTCGATCTGCGACATCTCGACGCGCACGCTTGGCGAAAGCGGCTGCAATGACTCCTGTGCAAAACCTGGCGGGAGAACGGCATCAAGATGCTCGACTGTGCCTTTCGCGCCGCCCCTTCCCGGCATTATGCGGCCTGCGGCCCTAAGCGCCGCACCGGCTTTGCGCCACGTTGAGCGTTCGAGCCGCGCGACGCGCCCGCCAAAAGGCCCGGCGATTCGTTTGACGTCTGCTTCTTTGAGGCCGGCCGCAAACACAAGCTTGAAACCGACGAGCGCCGCAGCCGTTGTCTTTGCGGGCAAAGTTGAAATTAACTCACCGGCTGCTTCAAGCCTGGCAACGAGGGCACGATATTGTGTGTCGAGCTTGCCAATCTCGAACGTGACGGTGATCGCGTAAAACTGTCTGCCCGCGCGAACATTCTCATTGACGCGGTGCTCTTCGTACTCGGTCAGCAGCGCGCGCTCGCGTTCGGACAGGTTGAGCAAGCCGAGCCCGCTATCTTCCTTCCTTGCCCGCTCGCGAGATTTCAGTGTGATCGAGGCCAGGAGCTGCCGAAGACGTTCGAAGTCCTCCTCGATTGCGTTTCCGCGGGCTGCGCCGCCAACCAACGCAGCCAGCCCTGCGCCGGCTTCTTGCAATGCGGAGCTTATGGGTTCATTCAGCGCGAGTTGACCAAGCCTCAGATCGTCGAGGATGTCTTCGAAGTCGTGAGCGAGCGATTGCACCTCGGCCAGACCCATCATCCCGGACAGTCCCTTCAATGAGTGAACAGTCCTGAAGGCTCGATTGATCAGGTTGGTATCGGGACTGTCGCCGGCGCGCGACGCCAGCGAGTCGAGGTCGCCAAGAAGCGAGTCCAGCAACTCTTCGGACTCGGACAAGTACTCACTCAAAAGCGCCTTGTCGTCAATCATAGATATTTGCCATTTGCTATTTGCTATTTGCTATTTGTCATTTGCTATTGGTTGTCATTTGAGATTCTTCCCCGATGACGAAATAGCAAATAGCAAATGAAAAATAGAAAATAGAAAATAGAAAATAGAAAACGCGTTGCTCCTCATTGCTGGCTATTTGCGGCTGACGCCGTCTGACTGGTCTCGAGGTCTCGCTTGATCGCGTCGAGTATGCCGTTGATGAATTGAGTGGCTTCGAACGTCGAGAAGCGTCTCGCTATTTCGAGCGCTTCGTTTATCACCACGGTTTTTGGCGTGTCCTCTTCGTAAAGGAATTCGTAGATGGCGAGCCGAAGGATATTCCGGTCTACGACGGCCATTCGCTGGATGCGCCAGTGCTCAGCCCGCCGCTTAATCAGGCCGTCTATTTCGTCGAGGCGGGCGATTGCGCCCAGCGCGAGGTTGTTGGAGAAATCTCGAGCGACATTACCCATATCATCACCGAACGCCTCCCAGTAGCTGCTGGCCAACTCGTCAACGCGCGGCTGTGCAATGTCGTATTGAAAGAGCATCTGTAAGGCGCAGATGCGCGCCTTACGCCTGGCACCCATAATTCAAACCTGCCGCTACAAGATGTCACTCCAAGCGTTCAGCTTCAGAATTCACGATAAAGATTGACAAGCTCGACCGCGGTCATCGCCGCATCGAATCCCTTGTTGCCGGACTTCGCCCCGGCGCGATCTATCGCCTGTTCGAGATTGTCTGCGGTCACGACTCCGAGAGTGATGGGGAGGTTTGTTTCAAGAGAAACGTGGGCGATGCCCTTGATGACTTCCGCTGCTATGTATTCGTTGTGAGAAGTCTCACCGCGAATCACGACGCCGAGGCAAACCACCGCGTCGTATTCGTCGCTCATGGCCGCTCGTTTGGCCGCCATTGGTAATTCAAAAGAACCTGGAACACGAATGATGGTGATCGCGTCGCTCGAAGCGCCGAGCCTCTCGAGGGCATCGGTAGCGCCGCCTATCAGTCGGCTGACGATGAAATCGTTCCAGCGGCTCGCGACGATTGCTACACGCAGCCCTTCTGCGCTGAGTCGCCCCTGGATCGTCTTAGCCAATCAGCCTCTCCTCTTTTTCTGGCCTCGAGCTGTCTCGCTCACTTGAGCATCATTGAATCGATTTAACCAGCGTTCCCACATCGACTCATGCGCTCCGGCCAACGCATTCAATCATCAACTGCGAAAACGAGTATAGGTTCGGGTCTATGGCATGTCAAGGAAACGCATGTCTGGACACCTGAAAAGCGCATCTGTTAGTTTTGACCCCGCTGTTCTCCGTAGCTCCCGGATGCTGCGCTGTCTCGGCGGCAACATCGAAACCCCTGGCATTCGTTCACGCCGGTT
>DATLWF010000034.1:0-3645 GCA_035576605.1 Blastocatellia bacterium
CCTGTAACATTCAATTCGATAGCGGCCTTTTCATTAACACCCAACTTCAGTTGGGTGTTGGCGAGTCACCGCTCGGTCCCAACCGTTTCTAACGGTTTTGCCGCCGATGGAGGGCGTGAAACTGTTTGAAACAGTTCGGAGATCCGCGCTCCGCAAATCACCCCTCTGAAGAGGGGGGTTCATGAGAGGAAGACGAATCATTTCAACCTCAACGAGACGTTGGCCTGTTCCCGTTACGCTTATCGATTTCAGTGTTAGTGGCCACTAGTTTCTGGTTTCTTGTTCTCTTGCCGGTCTCGAGTTCTATTCCGGGCTTCCTGCAAACCGGAAATCCCCAAACCCGAAACCAAAAACCAAATTCACAACACACTGAACACATCCAACGCGTATTGGACTCGGCCGAATGGCGCTGAGACTTGCACTCCTTGAACAATGTCTCGCACCTCCACCAACGTCTCACGCGCGATCGCCAGTCCCTCTTCGCGCGCGGCGTCCTTATCGGTGATTCGTTCCATCCGTTTCAAAACCGCCTTTGGCACTACAACGCCGGGCACCTCATTAGCGAGAAACTCCGCATTGCGATAAGAGACCAGCGGCCAGATGCCTGCGATCACCGGAATGCGGCAATGCTCTATGCGCTTCAAAAAATCTTTGAGCTGCTTGACGTCAAATGTTGGCTGCGTGATCGCGAACTCGGCGCCCGCTTCCACCTTCCACTCGAAGCGCCGCAGTTCGTAATCCAGATCAACCGCGCACGGGTTCACACCCACGCCTATGAAGAACGCCGTCGGGCCGCCGATCGGATTGCCCCCAATATCCAGGCCGTGATTCAGGCGGTTGACCATATTCACCAGGCCAATCGAGTCGATGTCAAAGACGGCCGTCGCCTCGGGATAAGGGCCCATTTTCGGGGGATCGCCAGTGATGATCAACAAGTTCTTGAGTCCCAGACCCGCTGCTCCCAACAAATCACTGGTCATTCCAAGCAGGTTTCTGTCGCGGCAGCAGTAGTGAACGACCGTCTCGATCCCAACCCGCTGCTCGATCAGCGTCGAGACCGCAAGCACACCCATTCGCGACTGCGCGCGAGGACCGTCCGGAACATTGACGGCATCAACACCAGCCTCGTTCAGCACACGGACGCCCTCAAGCATCTTCGACGGGTCGCATCCTTTGGGCGGAACGATCTCGACCGAAGTGACGAACTCGCCCGCACAAATCTTCCCGGCCAAGCGGGAGCGCTCAGCTTTCGGAACGACCTTGACGTCGGGCGGCTTCTCTTCGGGCGCGAACACGCGCACCGTTGACCGGCCAGGCGAGAGCGCGGCCACCGCGTTTGCGATTTGCTTGATGTGTTCGGGCGTCGTGCCGCAGCAGCCGCCGACGAACTTTGCGCCCGCCTGAATCAGCCGCTTGGCGTACTTGGCCATGTACTCTGGCGAAGCCATGTAGAACATCCGCCCATCGACCTGACGAGGCAGTCCGCCGTTCGGTTGAGCCGAGAGCTTGCGCCTGGTCACGTTGCGCATCTTCTCAATTGCTTCAAGCATCGTGTGCGGCCCGACTGAACAATTGAGACCGATGACATCGGCGCCCCAGTCGTCGAGCTGCTTGGTGAACGTCTCGGGCGCAGTGCCGTAGCTGGTGTTGCCGTCGGTCTGAATGGTCATCTGTGCGACCACCGGCAGATCCGTGATTGAACGAATGGCAAGCAAAGCTTGATGAATCTCAGCGGCGTCGGAGAAGGTCTCGAGCACGAACAGATCGACGCCGCCTTCGAGGAGCGCTTCCGCTTGCTGGCGAAAGATGTCCCGCGCTTCTTCCGCGGAGGTCTTGCCGTAAGGCTCGATGCGAATGCCGAGCGTTCCAATCGCGCCGGCGACGAACGCACGCTCGCCGGCGGCGTCGCGTGCTATGCGCGCGCCAGCGTGGTTGATTTCGTAGGCCTTATCCTCGAGTCCGTAGCCGCCAAGCTTGATTCGGTTCGCGCCGTAGGTATTTGTTTCGATGATGTCGGCGCCCGCCTTGACGTAGTCGCGTTGAACGGCGAGCACCAGGTCGCGGCTCGCAAGGTTCAGCTCATCGTAGCAACGGTTGATGTACACGCCTCGCTGGTAGAGCATCGTGCCCATCGCGCCGTCGAACACGTACACACGATCATCAGTCACTGCGCTGCGAAAATCTTTCATAGTTTCTTAGTTCAGAGTACCGCCTTCAGGCGGGATTTCTGAGCGAAGTTTGGCCGGCTAAAGCCCGGTACTCTAAACGCTCCCAAAAAAAGCAAAGACCCCGCGCTAAACTGCGCGGGGTCGAAATCCGGACTGTTTAGCAGTTTTTTACGTGGAGCAATTTGCTTAAATCGCCACGATCACATTGTCAACGGTCCCAAGAATACACCCGGCGCCAAACGGGAGTCAATCACTAAGCTGCAAGGCGTGAGCTGATGGGTATCAGTGTATTGCTGCTGTAGGGAACAGTTTCAGCTTAGCAAGTCTTTAATCCTGGTAACCAGCGAATCAGGGCTTACGGGCTTGATTAAGACCTCGTTGGCTCCAGCCTGCCACGCCTCGTGTTCCAGTCCGGAGCTAAAGCCGGTCACGATAATGATAGGCAACTGTTTGAACCTGAATTGAGAGCGCAGTTGCCTGGTCATCTCGATACCGTCCAGGTTGGGCATCCGGGCATCCGTAACGATCAAATCGGGGCTCTCTCTGACCGCTGCTTCGCTTCCTTCGTTTCCATCACGTGCAACAGTGACCGTAAAACCTTCAATCGTTAGGTAAAGGCGCATTACCTCGCACGTATCGTCGTTATCATCAACCACTAGGATTCTGTGTGACATTTTGGGAAAACCCCTCCCAACCCTTGAGATACTGCACAGACTGATGGAATCAGCGCAATCTCTTTCGGGGATAGGAACCCGAACCCCGAGCGAGAGTCTAGCTACTGGACATGCGCGTCACAAAACATGTCTGGATTTGGAGCTTGGACGAACGCTTAACGACCCTACTGGTTCGCGGTTACTACGACACCCTTTCGATCCATCCCAGCATAGTAATCATAAACGTAATCTTTTAGCCCGCCGTGACCAAACCCGCTCTCAAAGCCGTACTCCTTCATCTCGGCATAGGCCCGCTCAGCAGTCCATCCGTCGTGCGTCATTCGATAGACCGCAGTCATGATGCCGGCGCGGTGGCGTCCGCCATGGCAGTGTACAAATACCGGCTGGTTCGACGGGTCGTTAACTATCTTCAAGAACTGTTCGGGTTTGTCGCGTGAAGGCCAGGAACTGTCGCTTAAGCCGATGCGGTAGAACTTCATGCCAGCCCCTTCGACCATCTGCTGTTCGTTGCGCTCGCCATCCTCCTGGAGATCAATGACGGTCTTCACGCCCATCGCTGCAAGGTCATCATAGTCCCTTCCCTTCGGTTGGGCGCCTCGATAGAAGGTTTCATTGATGCATCCGAAGTTTGAGATCCTGGTTTTTTGTGAGCCGTTGCGGTGCGCGGCTTGCGCCACGGTTAATGAAGCCAGCGCCAGTGCGGCGATCGCGGCCGCAGAAAAGGTACGAGAGAAGTTACGGTTTACGCGCATCAGACAGACCCCCCATTGCTCGAATATGTTACGAAGAACTATTCAGTTTTC
>DATLWF010000035.1:0-11968 GCA_035576605.1 Blastocatellia bacterium
TCCCAATCGTTCATTCCGGGCATCCAGCAGGGGCTGGGCTCCCAATCGTTCATTCCGGGCATCGCTTCGCCGATCACTCAATGGGCAGACGCCTACAGGGCGTTCATTGAGGCGCAGTTGATTTCTCAGCTTGCATCCAACCCGCTTTATCAACTGCAGCGAGCTTACGGCGGCGTGCCCGAAGCGACCGGGCAAGGTATGCCTTTTGGGGCGGGGCAGCAGGGGCAACAGTTTAACCCGTTCCTCGCCAACGTCCCGTTCTACGGATAGCTAAGACCCGGCTTCGGCTGGCTTGCAGGTTGGGCCCCATCGCTGGGGCCCAACCTATTTCCATTATGGTCTTCTCGAACTTCGTAATGCAGGCGCTGCAGGATCAGACGGTGGGCCAAGAGTACGCCGTCGACGCCCTCGCCAGGGCAGTCACGCTTGCGATTGCTGGATTGCGCCGCCGCAGCGACGTGCTGGGGGTGTTGCTTTTCATTGGACCGGCCAGCTCAGGCAAGACTCATATGGCGCGTACGCTGGCGCGAATGCTAACAGGCAGCGAGCAGGCAATGCTGTATGTGAATTGCCAACAGCTCGGTGAGGCCCCCGATCATCTTGCGAGTCTTGAAAGACAGTTGACCTCGACGCACTCGCAACCGCCGGCGCCGAGTGTCTCCTCGCGACCCGATTTCCAACTGGTCGTCTTCGAGGAAATCGATAAGGCTCCTCCTGCTTTTCGCGATGATCTTGCCCTGGCGATCGACTGCGGTTCGATCACGACACCGGGCCGCGTGTTCCCACTCCGCAACTCATTCGTCATTCTGATTAGCGACCTGTCCGGAAAAAAAGCAGGTCAGCTAGTGGGAAGAACAATCGGATTCTTTCTCGACGGCGAACCCACCGTCGAGATGTCAAGACGCCAGGCACTGGCGCTCGAAGAAGTGGACAACAGGCTGGGGCCGCGTCTGGTGAGTCGCATAGATGAAATCGTCGTGTTCGAGCGATTAAGCCAACAGAACATCATCACTCTACTTGAACGGCAACTAGCCGAGATAGAAAAATATCTCGCAGGCTATTGCATCGGATTCATGATTGAGCCGGAGGCGAAGACCTTCCTGGTGAAAGAGGGGCTCGAAGATCTGAATCACGGCGCTCGCCAGATCACGCGGGTGGTCCGCAACTACCTCGAGTTTCCACTCGCCGACCTCATGCTCTCCAGGCGCCTAGTACCGGGCACAACGGTAACCGTCAAGCACGAGCAAACGCGAATCTTCCTAAACTTTGAAATCATGATCCCGAGCATTGCGGCGGCAGAACTGCCCGAGGCAACAGCGCGTGGGATGTGCGATTGATCCTCGACGAATCCTGCTACCTAGTATATGGCGTCACAAATAACGGAACATTCGATTTATCGAATTGATGCCGTCTGTGGCATATCTCACTCCTTATACTCCTCCACCCACCCTACGTGGGTGGAGGGACGACCGGCAGGCTAAGCGCACGCAAAGCTCCCCGTATACTCCTCCGCCCAGCCTGCGTGGGTGGAGGGACGATTGTCCGGCTATGCAGCTCTTAATCCGGCAGATTACGATTCCGACTCGCTGGGCGAGTGGAGGAAGCATAAGGCGAGATTGGGTCCCATGAAGCCAGGCAGTCGTGCTTCCACCCACACAGGGTGGGTGGAGGAGCGTAAGCTGGACTGCACAGTAGCTATCCAGTCGTTCTTCCACCCACACAGGGTGGGCGGGGATCCCGGTCGAACATTAAGTAGTGAATTGTTTGACGCACTACACCAGGTCGAGCACGGCCTACCGACATCGGCAATGTCGGTCATAGCAACGTATTACATTTGCTGAGCCGAGAATCACTCAAAGGCGCTCACGCACCAGCAGTAATCTCTATAAGGTCGGTTGTGTATCTCGAGGTTTTTCGATCCGGACCTCGAGGCTCGCATCGAGCTGTCTCGTGGTATTCTCAGTCACGCTCGGGGGCTCGGCCGAAAGCAACGAGGGTTTCAGCTGTGACGTTTGTTCGGCCTGCATCACACGTTTAACCGGAGGCGAGTGGCCAGGCGGCGTCACAATCAGCATCACGCCCTTCAAGCCAAGCAACCCAACTCCCAGCAGCGCAATTATCGTCCCAATGTCGTGCGCCGTTTGGCTTCTGAGCGGCGCCCTTTCGCTGACGGCTCCCATTATGACGCCAAATACTATAAGGAGCAGCGCGTAAATCAGCGGGTTCTGCCAGGCTGCTTGCATGCGGCTAACGGGCTGAACCCAGTCTTCTTCTCCTTCAACATTGGTTGGCGACTCGCCCGCCGATGCCGGAGCAATCGACTGCAAGCTCAATCCGCACGATCGGCAGAATCTTCGACCCTCGGCGTTCTCGTTGCCGCAATTCGGACAATACATGATCTGCTCCTCAAAGGTTGATCGGTGTCAAACCTAACACCCGCCTCTCTAAGCTTCAACTGAACGCGACGGGCGGCACTACCACGAATCAAGACCGCTTCGTCTCAAATTATCTCAACTGCCGTTTGACTCACCCCGGGTATTCACGTATACGCATTAGTGCCTTGCCCGTCTAAAAAAGGAGCTCGATGTAATTGCCTCACCAAAACAGAACGCTTTCACGCCGGGCCTTGTTGCAAATGGCTGTCCCTGTTGGCGGTCTAGCGATGCTCCGTGGGGACATTGTTCTTGATCGCGGCTGATTCAAACGAGGTTATTGCGATGACCTTCTTTTTGATGGCTTGGCTTCTTCAAACTCCCGCACCGGCGCTCGAGAATGACTATGTGCGAGTAATGCGAGATGCGGCGCCCTGCGCTTCGGCGGGCGCGCCGGGCTGCGCGGATCGCGTGATCGTGGCGTTGGGCGATATCGAGCTGCGATCTGGCAAGTCATGGCGAAAGATGACAAGAGGCGACATCGCCGTTTTCAAACCCGGCGAGTCATACGAACCGCCAACCGGAGGACCTTTCTTTGAAGTAAATATCAAACCGAATCATCCACCAGTGCAGTCGCCTCCTGAGATCATTCCTCCCGAAAAGAACGCGATCCGTTACGACGGCAAGACCTTCTTCATTTTCGAAGAGAGGCTCGCCGTCGGCGACACGCGAGCGAGACACAGCCACAGCCAACGCGTCGTGATGCAGCTCAACCGGACCCGCCTTCAGCAGTGGCCCGAAGGACAGCCAGAGATCTTTGTCGACATCGTGCCTGATCGTGCCGCGTTCAATCCTCCTGTGATTCACACCGCAAAGAACGTCGGTGATGCGCCGCTGCGGGGCATTGTGATCGAATTCAAACCCGAGCGCCATGCGCCTCAGTCGAAATAATGCGGACCATCAGCGTCCGCCCTAACTTTGAGCAGGAGTTGAACTATGGTTGACACGTCACCCGTCGAACTTGGCTCAGTAGTTTCTCTATGGCGATATCCCGTCAAATCAATGATGGGAGAAGAACTGAACGCGACCGATGTGACGCAACGAGGACTGCTCGGAGATCGTGCTTACGCGCTGGTTGATCCATCCAACGGAATGGTTGCAAGCGCGAAGAACCCACGAAAATGGGGAAAGCTGTTCGATTTCCGCGCGGCGTATATCCAGCCGCCACGTAGCGGCGAGGAAACTCCCGCCGTCAGAATCACTCTCCCGGACGGGACCCAAATTACCAGCGACCGCAGCGATCTCAACCAGGTCCTCTCGAACGTCTTTAACCGTGAGGTAACGCTGGAAACAACACCCCCTCAAACGCCAAGCCTCGAGGAGTATTGGCCCGACATGGATGGCCTCGCAAACAGAGAGACCGTGACAGACGAATCGATGGGCTCAGCCGCGCCCGGTACTTTTTTCGATTGTGCCGCAGTCCACATCCTGACCACCGCCACCATCGATCGGCTCCGCGAATGCTATCCAGCGGGACGATTCGAGACACGTAGATTCCGGCCAAACATCGTTGTGAAGCCAGCTACTGATGAAAGGGACTTCGTTGAGAATGCCTGGGTTGGGAAGACCCTGGCGATAGGCGAAGAGCTGCGGCTGAATGTGATCGCTCCGTGCCCACGGTGTGTGATGACCACCTTGCCGCAAGCAGATCTCCCAGACGACTCGGGCATCCTGCGCACCGCAGCCAGACACAACGTGGTAAACATACCAGGAATCGACCAGGCTATGCCCAGCGTTGGCGTCTACGCCGTCGTGCTGAAAGCCGGTAGAATCCGCCGGGGTGATACAGTCAGGTTCGAGAAGATATAGGACCTATTTGTCGTATAGGACCTATGTGTCGTATACAACAATCTCTCTCACTCCTTCCCGGCGCTGAGCCCCGAGGCTTCACGCGCTGGAGCATGTTCGGCCATAGTGTCTGCGCTCTTCCCAACATCAGCCGCTGCCGGCGCCTGCCTCAACGCGGCGCCGAGTTCTTCAGCAGCCTCATTGCGCCGCGACTTTCTAGCTTTTCCGGTGCCGCTGTGCGTATCGCGTCCCGCGGCGGCTTCTGCTTGCCGGGGGCTCCGCTGACGGACGGCAATCGAGTATTCTTCGTTTGCCGCCGCAAGATCCCCCATCGAGTACAACACTCGCCCGAGGTCCTGGTGCGCTTCTGGATAGTAGTCACCGCGTTGCTCAATCGCCTTGCGATAGGCTCTGACAGCCGCTTCCGTGTTGCGTACTCGAACGTGATCCAACCCCATATGGTAGTAAGCTTCGGGGTAGATTCCTCCCGATTGCTTCACCGCAATCTGGTACGCATCAAGCGCAGACTCGACGTCGCCCTGGCGCGACAGCAGCAGCCCGATCTGGAAATGAGCCTCGGCGAAGACACCGCCCTGCTGGTCGACCGCGGTCTTAAGATGCGACATCGCTTCTGCCAGCCGGCCGGCGCGAACAAGCGCACGGCCAAGCTCGTAGTGTGCCCGCGGAAAGACGGTGCGGCCTTCGACTGCGCGACTCAGTTCGGCGATTGCTTCGACGCTCTGTCCGAGATCATAGAGCACACGACCGAGATCGAGATGAGCCTCTGGGAACGAAGAGAGAGACGGGGAGACAGGTAGAGTGGGTGATGCCGCGAGCATTGTCGTGTCCCCGGCCGTTTTGGCCTTTGAAACCTTGGCCTTCTCGCTTCCGAGCATGACTGTGGGACCCTCGCCCAGGCGGACCGTCGGCACATCTGCTTGCGCCGTCGTCGCGGCGCCCCGGCCTCGAGTTGCTTCGTTTTGTGCCGAAGTCGCCCCCGCTCGCTGAGCGATGGCGGTCTCCAGCTCCTTGCGCGCCTCCTCGAGCGCGCCGCTCTCATACAGCGCGCGTCCGAGATTGCGGTGAGCCTCCGCGTCATTCCCATCGCGCAGATCGAGCGCGATCTGAAACTCGTGGATCGCGTCTTCGAGTTGTCCACGGCCGTACAGCACCAGGCCGAGATCGTGATGAGCATCAGCCGCCGTGTCGCCTTGAGTAATTGCTCGTTTCAATGAATCGGCCGCGCGGTCCAGATCGCCCAATCGAGCGAGCGCATTCCCGAGATTGCGATGCGCGTCGGGGAAGTTCCCGTGCTGCTGCTCGATCGCCATTCCATAAGCGCGCACCGACTCGTCGATCTCGCCGCGCGCGTACAGCGCGTTGCCGAGATTGTAATGAGCTTCAGCGTAGCGGCCGCCGCGTTGTTGGATCGCGGTTCGATAAGCAGCGATGGCTTCGTCGATTTCACCAAGATCGTAAAGAGCGACTCCCAGGTTGTGCCACGCTGCGGGAAACCCATCGCCCAGTCCCGCCGTCGCGCGCCGGAGACTTGCAACCGCTTCTTCAAGCTCGCCTCCTTCATACAATGCAAGTCCCAGGTCGTGATGCGCGATCGGATAGTCGGGCCGCTGCTGGATGGCGGCCCGGTATGAGCTGATCGCCCCGTCAAGATCCCCCATGTCATACAGCACACGGCCAAGATCCCGGTGAGCTTCAGCGATCGTCGGATCAGCGGCGAGCGCCGAACCTAACGCGCCAACCGCGGAGTCGAGATCACCGAGCTCATACAGAGCGCGGCCGAGCAGATGATGGGCTTGCGGAAACTCCTTGCCGTGCGTGGCGATCACTTTCTCGCAGGTCTCGACCACGCCGCTCAGATCGCCGTAGTCATAAAGCGAGCGAGCGAGATTCAAATGGGCCTCGGGGAATACCGGCTGCTGGGTAATCGCGCGTCGCAACTCGTGGATAGACTCTTCGAGCTGCCCGGCCTGATAGAGCGCTACCCCCAGCCGGTGATGCGCCCACGGCATTTCGTCATTGAGCGCGAGCGCCCGGCGAAGCTCGACAAGCGCTTCATCGAGCTCTCCCGTTTCCAGCAACGTCGCTCCAAGGCTGTAATGCGCCGCCGGATAATTCTCATTCTCTGCGAGCGCCGAGCGGTAAGATGCGATCGCATTATCAAGCTTGCCTATTCGGGCATGAGCTAACCCGAGGTTGTAGTGTGCGTCGGGATACGGGCCGCGCCGATTCGAGATTGCGCCGTTGTAAGCTTCGATCGCTTTTTCGACCTCGCCCTTTGCATTGTACGCGGTGCCAAGCCAGAAGTAGGCTTCGGAGAATTCTTTCGACTGTTCGAGCGCCTTTTGCTGCGCACCGATCGATTCATCGAGCTGACCTTTGCTGAAGTAGGCCAGCCCGAGATCGTGATAGGCCTCGGGGAACTCACCGTCGCGTTGATCGACTGCAGTGCGCAACGCAGACACAGCGCCGTCGAGATCACTCAAGCGATAAAGCGTGCGGCCGAGGTTACGAAACGCGCGTGGGAAGACGGGCTGCTGGTCGATCGCCAGCCGGAATTCCTTCGTCGCTTCATCGAGCACTCCAAGGTCCGCCAGCGCAAGACCGAGGTTGTGATGCGCGCGGGCGAAGTCTCCGCCTCGCTGCTGAATCGCAGAGCGGAACGAAGCAACCGATTCGGGAAGCTTGCCGCTGCGATAGAGCGCCAGGCCCAGTTCGTGATGGGCCTCGGGAAAGTTCTCGTTTTGCGAGAGCGCCGTTCGAAACGAACCAATCGCCAGGTCGAGCTTCTGCTCACCGGCGTAGATGCGTCCAAGCTCGTAGTGCGCGTCGGGGTAGCTGCCACTCCGCAACGCGATCGCCGCGCTGAATTCCTCTGTTGCCTCCGAAACCCGGCCAAGGCTGTACAGCGCGTTGCCCAGGTCGTAGTGTGCGCGCGGGAATCTCGCGTTCTGCTCGATGGCTTTGCGGTAAGCTTCGACACCTTCATCCAGGTTGCCCATTCTGGCAAGTGCAACACCCAGGTCGTGATACGCCCACGGGAAGTGCTCGCGCTGTGCGATGCCGGCGCGGAAAGACTCGATCGCTTCGGTCAGATCACCCCGCCGGGCAAGCGCTCGGCCCAATGCGTAATGCGCTTCGGGATACACCGCTTGCTGCTGAAGGGCGGTGTGCGCTGCGGCGATTGCATCTTCGAGCTGACCCAGCCCGAACAATGCGCGGCTCAACTCGAAGTGAGCTTGCGGAAAAGGCGAGCGCCGCTGCTCGGTTGCGGCGCGTATCGCTTCGACGGCGCCGGTCAGGTCGCCCTTCTCGACCAGCACGCGGCCAAGCTCGAACTGCGTATCGGGGTAGTTGCCGTGTCGCTGATCCAACGCCTTGCGAAAGGCACTTGCCGCCTGTTCCAGCTCGCCCCGCCGCGCGAGCGCTATGCCCAGGTTATGCCATGCTTTTGGGAACTCGCCGTTGCGTTGTTCGATCGCGCGATTGAACGCGTCGACGGCTTCGTTGAAATCGCCGCGCCGAAGAAGAGCAATACCAAGGTTATGATAGGCCCACGGATGATTGCCGCCGCGCTGCTCGATGGCTTTGCGATATGCGTCGATCGCTTCGGGGTACTCTCCGCGCCGAGCGAGCGTGAGTCCGAGCGAGTAGTAGGCATCAGGGTTCTCCGGCTGCTGCTCGATTGATGAGCGGAGCGCCTCAATTGCGCCGCCGACATCGCCCGCATCCAGCAGCGCACGCGCGAGTTGATAGTAGGCCCGCGGGAAGTTGCCTTCGCGCATCTGAATGGCCATGCGATAGCTGTTTATCGCTTCGTCGAGCCAGCCTTTGTTGTAGAAGACCAGCCCCTTGTCGAGATACTGCTGCGCTGTGCCGAGGGAAGCACTCATAAATGTTCTCCTTGAGAATAGGTCGTGACTCTCAGTGATGCGCTGCGAGTCGGCATAAACCGAATGTGAGGAATGTTCGCCCGAAGAATCCGCGGGGGTTCAGCCAGGCCGCACCCGCGCGACTTATAGCTCTACCCGACATGTCGTTGATCGGACGCGCTCTAATATATCAGCGCGCGGGCGTGGAGCCAACCGGGAATGGCGATCGAGTCAAGTTGGTTATGCGCGACAACAGTCTTTCAGCGGTAGCGGGCCCGGAGCTCGCGCAGGATGGTTGCCGCCCGATTGATCAAGTCTCTGTTATCGTACAGGTCTTGCTTTGTCATGTAGAATCGCCGGTCAGGGATGATGCCCAATTCCTCGAGCGGCCTTCCGGATCGTTTGCCCACTCGCAGGCTGCGGCGAACAGCAACGCTCATGCTGGAGCCTTTGGGCAAGGTCGCAAAAGGCGAACCTGGATCCTTGCGCAACCACGCTGTCAGGTCTTCGTGATCGATGACCTCTGCTCCCCCCGCGCCAGTGTTTCCGCTGGTGCCCAGAACGACACCCACGTTGTTATCCTGAAAGCCTGCGGTGAAAATATCAGTTGCGCTGTAGCAAAGCGCATCCGTTATCAATACCACGGGTCCAAAATACACCTGCCCGACCGCGTTGCAATCCTCCTCTGATGTAAGCGGAAAGCCTGCCGAATATGTGGCGCTGGTAACAACTGCCTCTCTAATAGTCCTGGCAAAACGAAGCATATCTTCATACTTCGGCGCTGCAAGAGATATGCGAAGGGTTAACGGAGTGTTTATAAACTCAAACAACTCGGGCTCGATCCGATGCGGGGTGAACAGTTGCAGTAGACGTTCGCCCGCGTTGATGAATCCGCCGGGATTGCCGCGCACGTCGACAATGAGACCGTCAGCCGGCAGCCGGAGGATCAGACGTCGAAATTCGTTTACAATCTCGTCCGGGCCTACGTCGTCCAGATCCGGATCAAAAGTGAAGATTCGAATGTAGCCGAACTGTCCTTCTTTCTTCGTCTCAGCTCGGAACACGGAGGGCAGTTTGGTTCTAAGCGCGCCTTTGACCTGGGCTACGAGCCAGTCCTTCCGCGTTTTCTTTTTGTACTCCGCGCATTTTCTTTCCAGCTCCACAACATTGGGGACATACAATATCTTCCTCATCTGGTTGATAGCGGCTTTGTCGCTATCGGATGCGCGCTTGGGTTTGCTGGACCTGTTTGATGTCTTGTCATTGCCGGCGCTGACCGGAACAACCAGCCACTGTAGCTTGAGGTCACGCGGGTCCCCTCGGTTTGGGCGATAGGTGACGGTCACCCATTCCTCATCAGGCGGCAACGAAACCTTCAGTTCGCGAATGGTCAGCGAATCCAGGCCACGTGCAAACCGCGCTTCAGGATTGCTGCCAGCGTGTCTTTGTCCGTTATCCTCGATCGCCCGTCTGATAGGGACGCCGTTCCAGTACAGAACTTCTACATGAGGCTTGAAATGGCGGTGCGTAAACCCCTCAGCAAGATGCGACACCAGAAACTTCTGTTTTCTTACGCGGTTCTCTGTTTCGTAGTATTCCTCGACCAAAAACGGCAAGTACGCGACGTGCCCACGAAAAGGTCTTGGAAGCAGATACTGGGTATGAACATCACGCACGGATGAGAATGTCTCCTGTATCTCGCGGTGAAACTCAATTTCGGACATTTCGTCCTCCCTGGTCTGGTCGAGGCGAAATCTCAGTAGTCTTAGCCGCTGGATTGGATCAATAGCATGAATCGCCCGTTTGAGAGGCAGATGCACGTAGACCATCTCCAACAACACCAGCGCCTGGTCAACTATCCGTAACCGTTGTTGTTTTGAAAGCCTATGTCTTCGATTCACGTTGTCCGTAAAAACCGAAACCGGCCGGGACCGAATCAACTGGCTCTTCACCGCGGGGTTCGCATTATTCAGCCAGTCTTTGTATATCGCCTGCACCTGCGAGTCAATTCTGCTGGGCATATCGCACACCTCCGGCTGATGGACGAGGAAACGTTGATTTCAGGTCTGCTTCTTGTCTAGCCTTCCAAAATGCCGCTCGGCTAAGCGGTGAGCGGTTTCTTGCCTTTGCCCGAGAGAGGCTTTTGGCTGTCGCCTTTCTTACCCTTCTTAGTCTTTGCCGGGGCCAGCGGCATACCTCCGCCGGACTTCGGAGCTTTCTTCGTCTTTTTTTTCGCTGCCATATCTGTTCTCCTTTCAACTTGACGTTATTTTCTTACTCTGAGTATTCGGTCGATCTGGTTGCGAGAGCTCTTCACGTCCGCTCTCCGTTGATACAATCGCTGAGCGTCAGGGTCCCACTTCTGTAGAAAGACAGACAACACGCCAGCCGCCCGCTCCGCATAACCCAGTGCCGATGGGTTGCCCATAAGGTCACTTGCGCGAGCTGCGATCAACCATGCATGCGATTCGGATTCTTGCTGTCCATACCTTTCGAAGCTTGCCTGCGCCTGTAATGCATTTCTCAGAGCGTCTTTCGCATCGCCGGTCTTAAGCAGCACCTCGGCAAGCGCGAGAAGCGACATCGAAAGTAAGCGCGGGCTGCCGGATTTTCGTGCGTTATTTACTGCCTCCTCGCACAGACTCTTGCCAGCTTTTGGCGCGCCCGACAGCGCTTGCGTCAGCCCCAATGTGTATCCCGCCTGTATGGTTACGTCTTTGTTCCGATTACCGGCCAGCTCCAGGGCTTTTTCGCTGTCTCTCCTCGCCTCTGCAAAGCGCGATTCGCTCAGATCCATTTGAGCGTTCGACAGGTACACATACGCTAATAGCGGTTTGTAGCTGGCGTCAGGATGATTTGCTATCGAGAACGCCTTGTTGAGTGCGGCTCGTGCTTCATCGTACCGGCCCAATGGCCACAGCAGGCGACCCCGGGCCATCAGGTCATACCCCGTGCCCAGCGTGTCGCCAAGGCGGTCATTGATCCTATAACTCTCATCAATATGGATCAGCCCCTCTGAATATTTCTCCTGATCGATTCCAAGAATGGAGCCGATGTTCGAATGTGCCGCAGCAACTAGTGATGAGTCACTCAAGTCCCGCGCCAGATCCAGTTGCTGCTGAGACATTTCAAGGGCAGCGGCATATTCGCCTTTCGCTCGATTGGCACGACCGAGCAGCAGGAGACACGTCGAGGCCTGTCTGCGGTATCCCTTATCTTGATAGAAATCGCGCGCATGAGTGAGAAAGCGTATTGCTTCGTCAGGATTGTCCAGTTGTAAACTCAAGTTCCCAAGAGCAAGCAACGCCCGAGCCGTTCCCAGGGGCGCCTTGTCTGCCTGGGCGAAATCCAAGGCTCGATGAAGAGACTGCCCCGACTCATCAAGTTCGCCCCTCGACATGAAGGCATAGCCGAGGTCAATCAACCCGTTTGTGGCCAGGCTTCTAAGGTCGTTGTTTTGGGCCAACTGCTCTGCCTCGGTCGCATATTCCTTTGCCTTAACAGTATTGCCTTCATTCCAACATACATCGCTCAACACCAGCAGTGTTCTGATCTGCTGATAGATATTCGAAGCGTCGCGAGACATCCTGAGAGATGTCTCCAGTTTCGCGCGCGCGTCACCCAGGTTGCCGGTGCCCTTCATGAGAATGCCGCGCTGATAAAGCACTTCAGATTGACCCTCGGTGTTGCTCCGCCGTGCATAAAGCTTTTCGGCCTGGTTAAACGCCGCCTCGGCGTTCCTGGAATCCTGCTGACGCCCGTAAAGCACTCCTAACCGGAGGAAGGCCCCGGTTGATTGCGGATCACCCCTCGTCACTTCCAGGTACGTGTCTATAGCCTTTTCGAGATTGTCACCCT
>DATLWF010000036.1:0-7293 GCA_035576605.1 Blastocatellia bacterium
CACCACTCAAACCATCACGAGGTGAAAGCGGGCCGAGCAGGCTTGATCCATCCGATTGCCCTGAGATTATCTGTCGCCCTACTTCTTCTCCCGTGCGCTTTTCGTAGTAGCGCAAGCGAACAGTGAGTATGGACTTGCCGAGGTCGAGGGGCAGCGCTTGCTTCCAGCGGCTCCCCTTCGCGTAATCGATCACCTCGATTACAACGACCAATATTTTATCGGCGGCGGGTCGTTGCCCTGCGTCTTCGCCGAGCGCTCTGCGTTTGTCGCGCGCGACCAGGTCATCAAAACTTCCTATCGGCGCGCCAAGAGATTCAGCTCTATCGATTTCATCCGATTTCTCTGATTGCGCATTAGCGGACGATTGTTGTTGGTGCTGGCTCCCAGTAGTGGGATCGTAAGAATCAATAGCGACAACCGTTTCAAATAGTCTACGTGATTCGAATTGAGACTTGAACTTGGCAATCTGCCGACTCGCCTCGTCAGGTGTTAGCGCCTTGCCCACGAGGCTGACCGGTTTTGCGATCTCAAGGTGGTGATACCCGGCAAAGTTGCCTTTGAATGGAATCACCGTTGTCACGCGAAACTCTCCGCCGAAGATCACGGTTTTCGCGCTGAGAATTCCATTCTCGCCTTTGTATCGCGTCAGCGAATCGCGATTTTCTCCGCGCGCGCCAGCCACACTCCCAAGGGCTCCTTGCTTCAGTTGATCTGATGGCGACTGTCGCGCGCTTGCTGCCCTCGCGGAGAAAGCGATAGCAATCAGAAGAAATAAGATCCGCTTGATTCTCTTTGTAATCTTACTTTTGGGCATTTGCATACGCTTCCTTTGTTTCATCGGGGTGAGTTGCGCTGCGGCGCACGTAGCGGGCAACTTCCTCTGCCGACTTGCCTACCATTTTTTCAACATTGCTCGTGATGCGAGTATTCTCGACTGTGATGTTGATCTGGCCGAGCACACGCGCGGTTAGCTTGTCTTTGACCATGATGCGAACCGTCAAAATGGCGTGGTTGTTCCCCTGTTCGATATATCGGAGTTTGGGTATTCCTGGCGTGAAATCATCTATGTAGCCTTCGAGCACGAGCGTGGGCCGCAACTCGGCATCGGTGATCTCATCGCCTGGCGGATTAGCTTTTTTCTCTTCAGAGCCGTTTGCGCCATCAATCACGGCAATTTGGTCGAAATGGTTCAGCGCCCTAATCTGTTTCACTAATCCAACATTCAATTGCTCGACTGAACGAGCAGGTATCTCATCAAGCATCAGGTTGTTCAGTTTGTGGATCTCGATTGCTTTATACTGGCGCAGGTCGTTGGTGACCGGCATCATCTGATAAGAGCGGACCCTCAGCCCATGCACTTCGCGGAAGAGGCGCGGAGGCACAGAGGTGGCAACGCTGCGAAGGCTGCACCCTGCACCTCCTGCTATCAAGGCGAGTGTGGTGGTGAGAATAAGGATTTTCTTTACCATTTGGTTCAGGTTTCCTTTCCTGGTCCTGGTGAGGGCAACGGCTATGCCGCAACAAAACACGCCGGCCTGGCTGCCAATTCGTTGAAATATGAAGATGATTGAAGGTGAGGGTTCAGGAACAATTGTTAAAAGTCAAAACTGACAACGTCATTGACACCAAAACTGCGAACTGTTGAACGAACTCGAGGCCCAGCCAGTCGGGTTGTGATTGCCAATTGTGTGACCGAACGCGATATGGCCGGCAGGGCTGCGCTCAGGAAATTGATCAGAGTTGACAATGCTTGCTGTTTAGCAGTACAGAAGGACGGCTTGGGGTCTGTGATACTCTATCCTCTGCAATCCCGCCGAGAATGGAGTGGTGGGCGATGAACTCAGAAATGCACCTCGCCTCGGGAAGCACTGCCGAGCGTTATGAAGCGCTGCTTCGCATCGCTGAGGCACTCTCGACCTGCTCTGATACGGAAGAGATGGCACGAGCTCTGGCCGATCACTTGAACGGCGTCATCCATTTCGACTATCTCGACGTGCTCGCCTTGAAGAAGAATTCCGACGCAGTCGAATGGCACGCGTGGGGCAAGGGGGCGTGGCCTTTGCCGAATGGGCGAATCGAAGAGCTGCCCATCTGGCACCTCTACAACAGCGAAGAACCGCTTCACATTGCTGACTGGGACAGCGATGAGAGGTTCCCGCACCTGAAACAATGTGCTGCAACGATTGGCGCGCGGATCGGCTCAGTTGTTCGTGTTCCCCTGACCACGCCACGCCGGCGACTGGGCACTTTGGGTATCGCCAGCGGTCCGGGAAATACATATAGCGCCGAAGACGTCGGCTTCTTGCGGCAGGTTGCGCGTGTGGCCGCGTTCGCCATTGATGACAACCTTAATCTCAGGCGGGTGGAGGCGGCGCAGGCGGAATTACAACGCCAAAACGAACGGCTACAGTTGCTCCTGAATCTGACCAACCGCATCACCTCGAACCTGGAACTTCGCGAACTGTTGCGCGCGGTTTCGGCCAACATACGTGAGGTCATGCACTGTGAAGGGGTCGGTGTTTACCTGGCCGATCCGACATCAGGGAGTTTTACCGTGCTTGCCTTTGATTTCCCGCAGAACGAGGGATCTTATAAGGAAGGCTTGCGACTCTCCCCGCCTAAGGACGACCCCCTAAGACAGGCGTTTGACACACTAAAGCCGATTATTGTACGCACAGTCGATTTTGCTGCCATCCATCCCGAGGGATATCAAATAGCAGTTGCTGAGCGCATCAAAAATCACTTTTTTATACCACTCGCGAACCACGGCCGAGCGCTTGGAGTCCTCGGGGTTGCACACACGACGGAGGATGTCTTCACGCCAGAGGATGTCGAGTTCGTCAGCCAGGCAGCGGGCCAGATAGCAATCGCCCTTGAAAATGCCCTTGCCTACCGCGAGATCTCCGAACTCAAAGACAAGCTCGCGCAGGAGAAACTCTATCTCGAAGAAGAGATCCGCTCCGAACTCCAGTTCGATCAGATTGTCGGCCATAGCCCCGCCATCAAGCACGTCCTCCAACTCGTCCAGACCGTCGCACCCAGCGACTCCACCGTCCTGCTGCTGGGCGAGACCGGAACAGGCAAGGAACTCATCGCACGCGCCATCCACGACCACAGCCGCCGCAACCAGCGCGCCTTCGTCAGGCTCAACTGCGCCGCCATCCCCACGGGTCTGCTCGAGAGCGAATTGTTCGGCCACGAGAAGGGCGCCTTCACCGGCGCCATCAGCCAGAAGGTCGGGCGGCTTGAGCTTGCAGACCAGGGCACGCTCTTCCTCGACGAGGTCGGCGACGTGCCGCTGGAGATCCAGCCCAAGCTGCTGCGCGTCCTGCAGGAGCGGGAGTTTGAGCGGCTTGGCAGCACCCGCACCAGGCGAGTCGATGTGCGGCTTGTGGCGGCGACCAATCGTGACCTGGAACGAATGATTGCGGAGCGCGAATTCCGAAGCGACCTCTATTACCGGCTCAACGTTTTCCCGATCCGTATCCCGCCGTTGCGAGAACGCCGGGAGGACATCCCGCTTTTGGCGCGCTACTTCGTGCAGAGGTGTGCCCGTCAGATGCAGAAGCAAATTGAGACGATCCCGACCGCGGCGCTGAAGGCGATGACGGAATGGGAGTGGCCGGGGAATGTGCGGGAGCTACAGAACTTCATCGAGCGGTCGGTGATCCTGACGCGGGGCAGGTCGCTGGAGGTGCCGGTGGCGGAGTTGCAAAAGACGGGCAAGTGGATGGCGGTCGGCAGCGTGAGCCCGAGCGGGCGGGAGGAGATCGCGCGGATCGTGAGGGAGACGATCAGCGAGATGGATAGTGGGATAGCGAAGAGTACCTCCAAAGAAACAGATGAGCGGCAGCGGGAGGAGATCGAGCGGGTGCTGGGGGACACGAAGGGACGAGTGGGAGGAGCGGAAGGCGCGGCGGCGCGACTGGGGATCAAGCGCACGACGCTGTTATTTCGGATGAAGAAGCTCGGCATTGACCCCAGACTCTTCTCTTTAACTGTAATGGCGAGTACTTGATCTGAAAGACACGAAGCACTGAGCGTAACTCATTGGACACTCATTGCGGCCAAGCGTCTACCTCCAACCCGCCAACTATAGAGTAGCAATCGATCGCGCCACCGTTTTAACGGCTGGCGCGATTTTCCTTCAAGGTCCGCAAGATGCCTACCCTATCTGACACCCAGCCTGTGATCTCACACCGGACTTTGAAAGGTCGAGTTCTGACTATTTCACCTTATCTCGCGATCGCATCGCCGCAATCCGGCTACGACGGCGCAACACGCTTGCGACCCCATCCGTCTGTTGATTCAAATTATCCGAGCGTCAATGTTATTGACTGCTAAAACTGACACCGACAGTTTTGACACCACCGACAGTTTATTTCCAGCTCTGCATTGAGATTCAAGAAGTTACAGCGGCCGCACTTTGGCACTTGCGTTGCCCTTCCTCCATTACGAAAGGGTTGAATCGGTGATGGAAGGGGGAGAGGAAGATGTCTCACCAAATGCTTAATTTGATGGCGAGCCCGATGAACCGGGACACGGGTATCAAGACAGTTAACACCAAGCGTTTGGTAGCGCTTGATCCCGACCGCAAGGGCAAGCGGGCGACGCGGTTTGAAGCCGAGCTTGCCGCCCGCGTGGTCGGCCAGGAGCGGGCCGTCCGCAAGCTCGCCTCGCTGTACCAGGTCTTCCGAGCCGGGCTCCCCAACCCGACGCGGCCTCTCGGCACGATGCTCTTTCTCGGACCTACCGGCGCGGGAAAGACTCATGTGGTCGAGGCCGCGGCGGAAGTGCTGTTCGGCTGCCGCGACGCCGTCATCAAAATTGATTGCTCGGAGTATCAGCATTCGCATGAGATCGCCAAGCTGATCGGCTCCCCGCCCGGTTATCTGGGCCACCGCGAGACCGCGCCGCTACTCAGTCAGGAGAACCTCGACCAGCACCGAACCGAGCAGGACCCGTTCACCCTGGTGCTCTTTGACGAGATCGAGAAAGCCTCAGATGCGCTCTGGCAGTTGCTGCTCGGCATCCTCGACAAAGGGACACTGACGCTGGGCGACAACCGCCGGGTGGACTTCACCCAGACCATGATTTTCATGACGTCGAACCTGGGGGCCAGGCAGATGAGCGAGCTGATCACTGGCTCGATCGGGTTTGCCCCCACCGCGGACGCAAAGATGTCTGCTGACGACCTCGACCAGAAGATCTATCGGACGGCGCTGGAGGCAGCGCGGCGCAAGTTCTCGCCAGAGTTCATGAACCGCATAGACAAGGTGGTTGTGTTCCGCAGCTTGCGACAAGAACAGTTGCGGCGCGTCCTCGATCTGGAGTTGCAGCAGGTGCAGCGCCGCATTGACGAGGGCACGGGCGAGCCCTTCCGGATGATTGTCACTGAAAGGGCCGCGGAGTTCTTGCTGGTGGAAGGAATGGATTGTCGGTATGGCGCACGCCACCTGAAGCGGGCAATTGAGCGATTCGTGGTGACTCCGCTGGCAAACCTGGCGGCGACCAAGCAGGTGCGTCTGGGCGAGATCGCGGTGATTGACTTCGAGGGCGAGGAAAGAGAGTTGGTCTTCTATCGAGATGACTCGGAGGCTGCTCAGGCCGTCGCCGCCCTGGATCTGGTACGTGCTCGGCAGGCAGGCGGACAGGACAACCGGCGCGCCGCCTGACCGGGAGTGGAGGCATATAGCCGCGATACGAATCAGCGAAATCTGCAAAGGCTCAATGCGCACTGATCATGTTTCTGCTTGAGCGAATAGAGGTGTTGCCGGTCGTGAGTTCGGATGGCAGCGGAGGGGTCGTCGGGACGCTGAGTCCCATTCTGATTTTCAAAAGGCGCTGCTGATGCCGCAGTTTCCCGCCTTTGACAGGGTCGCACCACGACTTGACCCCGGGTGGGCGAATAACCTCGTGCAGCTGATAAAGCAATTAGATGTTAGGAGATTCGATTGGCCGAGAAGAAGGCAACGGAAGAGAGCAGCGGGCCGCAACCCGCTGAGGCAGGGTTAAGCCGCATGGTTCTCGATGCCCGAATGGCGAGCGTGGCGAAATGATGACCAATAGCATTGCGCACTACAAGATTCTGGAGAAGCTGGGCGCGGGCGGCATGGGCGAGGTCTATCTGGCCGAAGACACCCGGCTCGGGCGCAAGGTCGCGCTCAAGCTGTTGCCGGATTCGTATAGGTACGACCAGGAGCGGCGCGAGCGGTTTGTCAGGGAGGCGCGCACCGCCTCGGCGCTGCGCTCGCCGAACGTGGCGGTGGTTTACGACTTTGGCGAGAGCGACGACGCGATGTTCATCGCCATGGAGTATGTTAAAGGGGAGTTGCTGTCAAAGCGACTTGAAGGCGGCCCGCTAGATATCCACCAGGCCATCGACATCGCCATGCAAATCTGCGAGGCGCTCGACGAAGCTCATTCGAATGGCATCGTTCATCGCGACATCAAGAGCTCAAACGTCATCGTTGCCACGAGCGGTCTGGTTAAAGTCCTGGACTTCGGTCTCGCCAAAATCCTTCCTGCTCAGAATCCCTCTGAGGGGACGCTGCGGCTGGGGCTGGAGACCGCCCCAGGGGTGATCCTTGGCACCGTCGTGTTCATGTCACCCGAGCAAGCTCGCGGACTTGAAGTAGACGGCCGCAGCGACCTGTTCAGTCTGGGCGTGCTGCTTTACAAGATGCTCGCCGGCAAACCACCGTTTGCCGGCGCCACAACGGGCGATCTGCTGGCAGCGATCTTGAATACAGAGCCTGAGCCGCTCGCGCGAACCTCGCCGGCGATACCGGCGGAGATGCAATGGATCGTCTCGAAGGCGCTGCGCAAAGATCGGACGCTTCGATACCAGACGGCGCGTGACTTCATCGCCGATCTGCGGGTCGTAGCGCAGAGCTTGAAAACAAGGTCACTATCGCTGGTCGGCGGCTTCGGCTATACCACCAGTTTATATGGGCACCAGGCGGTGGGCGAGCAGATCGCGCGGGACCCCGTGGTGCGCCGGCGGGTGAGAAAGCAGATCGATTCCATCGCCGTGTTACCGCTGACCAATTCGACAGACGATCCCGACCTTGATTACTTGAGCGATGGTATCACCGAAAGCTTGATCAACGCCCTCTCGCGCATCCCTAAGTTGCGCGTCATGGCGCGCTCGACCGTCTTCCGCTACAAAGGCTGCGAGATGGCCCCCCAACGGGTTGGCCATGACCTGAATGTGCGAGCGGTGATGATCGGGCGAATGCAACGTGTGCGAGATCACTTCTCCGTCGGCGCCGAACTGGTTGACGTTCTGGA